>NZ_CP063832.1:997500-1330000 GCF_023277925.1 Pseudomonas entomophila | reverse complement strand
GGCGGCTCAACCGTCCTGATGCTTGGCGGTGGCCTTGCAGCGCTCGATCTCGAAGGCGCTGCAACGCGCCCGCCGCCACCTTTAAAGCGCCCTCCTTCTATAACGCCTTCATTTCAGCGATGTCTCGCACCACCGCGTCTGCAGAGTGGTCGAACATCGCCTGCTCCTGCGCATCCAGGGGTAACTCGATCACCCGTGCAAGCCCCTCTGCCGCCAGCACGCAGGGAACACCCATGGCAATGTCGCTCCGCCCGTACTCGCCCTCGAGAATCGCGACCGTCGGCAAGATGCGGTTGCGCCCGTTGGCGATGGCATCCACCATCTGCGCAATGGCCACGCCCGGCGCATCGCAGGCGCTCCCCATTTTCTTCAAACCCAGAATCTCGCCGCCGCCCTGGCGTGTGCGCTGTACAATCCGCTCTATCTGCTCACTGGAAAGAAAGTGAGACAGCGGCACCGAGCCGACCGCGCAGTAGCGCATCAACGGCACCATGCTGTCGCCATGCCCACCCAGCACCAGCGCTGTGATATCCCGGGCGGAAAAACCGGTTTCCTCGGCAATGAAGCACTTCATGCGCGCCGTATCCAGCACCCCCGCCTGCCCGAACACCTTGCCGCGCCCCAGGCCACTCAGGCTCCAGGCCCGGTAGGTCAGCACGTCTACGGGGTTCGACACCACCAGGACCGTCGCCGCCGGGGCGTGGCGGTTGATGTCCTGCATGATGCCGTCAAGAATCGGCAGGTTGATGCTCAGTACATCCTGGCGCGATTGGCCGGGCTTGCGCGGCACGCCCGCGGTGATCACCACCAGGTCGGAATCCTGCAGCATCTCGGCGTTGGCGCCGCCGTGAACCCGGGTATCGGAACCGGACTCGACGGCGGCCTGCCAGATGTCCAGCGCCTTGCCCTGCGCCAGGTCGCCCTGCACATCGACCAACATCAACTCACGGCAGTACTCCTCTCGGGCGATGATCTGCGCCGCCGCCTCACCGACCATGCCGGCACCCACGATTGATAGCTTGTTCACCTCACACCTCTCTCAGCGCGCTGATCGCCGCACGCTCGGCTGTACAGAGAAGTATTGCCCGCCAAGGCCAAAAGGCCACCCGGCATGCCGCGGCGATGATTACCTTCGAGTTGAAGAAGGAGGCGCAGAAAGTACCCGTAGTACATCTTCCCAAGCCAAGTTAACGTGTGCCGAATGCGACTACAGCATTCCTGTGGGCTGGCCCCAATGGCACAGGAATGGATCTGCAACCCTATGGACAGGAAAGTGGGCGCCATGAAGCACGGAGTGGACAGGCATCTGAAAGGTAAAGGGCCAACGGTAGCGATGCGCAACATCATCATGCTGCGCCTGCTTTTCGTCATGGCCAACGCGCTGGGGCCATTCGCGGCGCTGTTCTTCAACCGGCACTACCCGCTCGACGGCGCGGCGGTAGCCTTGGTGATAACGCTGATCTCGGCGGTCTACCTGACGGGTAACCTGCTGGGCGGAGCCTTGGCCAGTCGCGGCTCCCCTCGCCTGCTGTTGCTGGGCACATCACTGTGCTCATCGGTCTTTCTGCTGCTGGCGATGGTGTTGGACACGCCGATCGCGTCCATCGCCATGGTGCTGCTGTTCATGCTGTGCGCAGGTTTGATCACACCGGTGTTCAGCCTGCTGACCTCGCTGGCGGCCAATGACGGCAACCGCATCGCGTCCTTCGGCTACCTGCACCTGGCCCACAACCTGGGAGGCGCGCTGCTGTTTGTCATCGGCGGGTACCTGCTCGGCCTGCACAGTGGTTACCTGATGCTGTTCGCCATCGGGGCCAGCGCCTTGTGTTTCGTCTCCAGCCTCTTTCTGGCGATGCCCGAACGCCAGGATCAGACACCTGCGACACGAGGCTCGGCCTGGCGCGACCTGGTCGACGTGCCTCGGGTCGTGATCATCGCCGGCGCGTTGTTCTTCGCCACCGCGGTACTGGATGCGCAGCGTGAGTACCAACTGCCGCTGTGGCTCGACACGATCGCCGCCGAGCAGGCGGCGAGCACCTTTGCTGCCGTGGGGCTCGTCAATGCCTTGCTGGTCGTCCTGCTGACGCAACCACTGATCGCATTGACCGCTCGTTTCGGCACACTCGTCAATCTGGCCCTGGCGGCGATGTGCTATGGCATCGGGTTCGGTGCCTATGCGCTGGTCGAGCACACCGCATTGATTTTGTCGTTCGTTCTTTTCTGGACGATGGGCGAGATTCTCGGCATCACCCATATCACCGCATTGATCTCTCAGGAGGCCTCATTGCAGACCCAGGCCCGTCTTTTTTCCCTGATACCCATTCTCCTGGCGACCGCCAGAATGGTCTCGGTGGGATTGGGCGCCTCGTTGATTGCCAGCGTCGGCTTCACCCTGAGCTGGAGCCTTTACGGCGCACTGGGGGTGTTGTTCGCAGGCGTATGCCTGTTGTGGTTCAAGCGGGAAGGCGCAGTAACACCTGCTTCGTCGGCGCAAGAAAGTTGAGCGAGGAAGCGAGCAGCCAGTGCCGACTGGCCGCTCGCCACACCATTGGACGGCGTCGAATCACCCATGTATCCAGAACGCACTCTCGGCAAACTGCTCGCCATTCCACCAGTTGGCCGTCCCCGTCTCCATGCGGAAATTCCTTGCCCCAGCCTGGCTCTGCAGCGGTGCCACCACTTCGCCATTGGCATCGCGCCTTGCGTTCTTCTGCGCCGTTTCAGGGACGACGGCAACGATGTGCCCGGACTTCCCTTCCGCCTTGCGCCGCGCGACGATCAGCGCCACGCCGCCCTGGTTGGCGGCCTGCTGCAATTTGCTCAGGGTGCCCGTCTGGCGCCAGCCGAAATCGGGGCCAAAATCGCGCAGCCAGCGGAACAGGTCGTTGGCCCGCATTTCGCGGAGGGTCGTGCCGATCAGCGGCTCGACCGGCTTGCCCTGCGACAGCGTGATCAGCGCTTTCTCCGTCCACCACACGCGCGGCAGGTACGCACCTGCCAGCATGCAGTAGTCATGGCAATAGATATTGCAGAAGGTCAAGCCGTCCCTGGGCTGATAGCGCTTGTGCGCCGGCTTGTCCACCGCCAGCCAGTCAACGATGGCCGCCAGCTCAACGCGCAAACTGTCGGCCGAGTCACCGCGCCGCTGCGGCATGCTCGCTTCGTTGAGTGAATGGGCACCGGCGAAATCGATCCGCCGCGTCATCACTCCCGGTTTGCGGGGCATGGAGACAGCGACGATACCGCTGGTAGGAGGTGATGCAGATGGGCTGACGAGCGGAATGTCCTGTACTGTCGAATCTGCGATCAGGAACTTCTGTGCAACGAAACCGCGCAGCAAGGCACCGTTGAGTGACGTTTCCACCTCCACAAAGCCATTGCGCACTTTGCCGGTGAGGGCTCGCACTGGCTGGCCGTCCGGCAGGTTGGCGATCACGTTGGCTTGCGGCGGGTCGCTTTTGCGCGGTTCGCTGCGCATGCGCAACGGGCTCTCGCGTGTGTCGACCCTGAAGAACTCGCCCTGTGCCGTCAGCTCGCTGGGAGGGGGCACCAATGAAAGCCCCGGCGCAGGCTGAGGCAACAGTGGCGGCTGACCCTCCACGGCAACGGTGTGAGCCAGGCGGATGAAGTCGAAGAGGTTCTCGCCGTAGAACCGTTTACCATCGAAAAAGCCTTGGCGCAGCCCTTTGCGGGGGTTGAAGCCGCCGGTGTTGTAGGCGATGCCGACGGCAGCAAGTTCCATGTCACTGAGGGATGATCGCTTGCTCAGACCGAGTTGCTTTAGTCCGCGCTTAAGTTCGGCAACGCTCAGTTGCAACGCATCGTCGAAATTGACGTAGCGCCGTTGCAGGAAGTAGTCGGGGTCGGTCTTGAAGAACTGCAAATCACGCTGGAATATCCCGAACCCATGGCAAAGCTTGTCCGGGTTGCGGGCGACTTTGGCGTAGCCGTCAATATGTTTGGCCATGTCCACCAGGGCCTGATGTGCAATGTCGAACATGGCCTGGCCGTTGGGGGCGGCCAACAGTGCCGCCTTGTCCTTGGGGAAGGCCTGGCGCCCCTTCTTTGTATCCTGCTTGTTCACATCCAGGGTGTCGCCGACACAGAGCTCCAGGATCTCAGGCACCGGCAAGCCTTTGTTGCGCAGCACCGGCCAGACCTCTCCCGTTTCCTGGCACGCGATGGCCGCCATGAAATCCACCGTCAGGGGCGTATTGGCTAGCGCAGGCGACATCTGGCTCTGAAACTGGTTCTTGAACCACTTCACATCGTTGGCATTGGGCATGTGGGGGATCCTTGACCGGTAAGTCGCCGGCCCGCTTGCGCCCCCATCGCAAACTGCTGAGAAATGAATGACCTGACGTCTTCAGTAAAGTCTCGAATGTTCGAGTGTCAAGTTCATGGCGCGACTCGCCGCTCAGCGGCCTTGAAACCATTGGAAGCGGTGAATGCTGAATGCGCAAAAGCGGCTAGAGTCATTTTGATATCACCCCAGCCAAACGGAATACACCGCTCCACGGAGGACTCCATGCTCAGGCTCTCGCAAGCAGGTTTGAAGACACTGTCCGCGCTTCTGATGTCCATGGCCATGACCGGCTGCACTTCGACGGATCGGGTGATGACGCCCTATGAAGATGTGCTGGAAGTCAATAGCGCCAATGCAGTGAAATTCCACAGCATGCTCTACTTCCCCTCCGGGACGGCCCTCCACTATCCCGGTTACGTGGTCGCACTCGAAAAGAGCCCGCAGCAGATCATCGGTGGGCCCAAGGTCAACGAAAAGAGCAAGGAGCTGTTTCACGCCTACGCTGCCTACTTCAAGGAGGAGGAAGACAGCAGCACCAATACGTCCCACCAGATCAATCGCATCCAGCGCCTGGACACCAAAGCGATGTTTGTCTCGCACATACTCAAGAATGGCGCGCTATTTGACCAGGCCACAGGCTACGTGGCCAAGTCCCATTGCTTCGTTTACAACGCTTATGTAAGCGACGCCCTGGCCGGCATCCGCAAAGACTCCAACCTGACAAAAGTCAGTGACTGGAATACCTGCAAAGCCCCGCATAAAGCGGAGCAGACTCAATCAAGCCTCAAGAGTTTGTACCGAGAGAGCCAGCAAGCACTGAAGTTGCTCGAACAAAACCTGACTGAGGAGCTTGGCGGCTCACGCTATACCCATGTCGTCGTTGTGGTCATGGGCTGGAATACCGCCCAGGACGAGGCCATACGCAATATCAACGACATCACGGGCAACCTGATGGCCGCTGCCTATGAAGTTGGCCAGGCGCAAAAGCAAGCGCATGATCAGACCAAGGCCCTGCAGAGCCTCCAGATCTACAAGCCATCAGGCGAAGAGGCCATCGCCACCCGTCCCAAGACGGACGTCCTCGACACCACTCGCTTTCGCCCTCTTGTCATCGGTGTGACCTGGCCATCGTTCTGGTCCAACTCGTTCACCAACTTCTTCAGCTATGGCAACAAGGCCAACGACGCCGACGAAATTGGCCTGACCTGGCTGAACATGCTCGTCAACCAGACCGTGCCCAATGCACTCGCCGCGTCCGAGAGCAAGGCCAAGGTCATCGCCATCGGCCATAGCTTCGGCGCACGCGCCATGATGCGTGCGCTGTTCAGTTCGCCCGCGCTGGCGCCACAGCAGGCCTATCCGCAAAGCCATGTGAACTTGGCAGTGGGCCTCCAGGGCGCGGTCAGTATCAACCGCTTCACCGTGGGTGACGGCAAGGAAGGCGCCCCCTATCGGGATTTCGCAAAACTGCAGAAAACCCATATCGCGCTTACCGCTTCGGAGCATGACGGCGCTGCCGGCGGCCCGGTGTTCTGGTACGACCCTTCCGGCTCGATCAAGTCCTGGAACTTGGTGTGTGGCGCGGCTGCTCCGGCCAGGTCCGCCACGTTCGACTGCTTGAAAGCCAGCGATACCTCCGCCTCCCCGAATGGCCTGTTCAGCCTGTGCAAGGTAGGTGACAGCCATTGCACGGCATCGACGCTGAGTCGGAACAAGGTCAGTTACATCGACGCATCCGACGGTATCACCCAATTCAACTCACCGGGTTCGGGCGGGGGCGCTCATAGTGATATCTACCGCCTTCCCATGGGTAGATTGTTGTGGCGCCTGATCGAGCAATATGCACCGAGCGCCGAGTCTCAGGTCGAGACACCGTTAGCCGCACAGTGAGCGCTGCGCATCAACGCGCCGAAGCGCGGCAAGGCATTGGTTGCCACGAGTCGCTTATGGTCGATGGCTGCCGATCATGTGCGACGGCTTTCGACCCTGTACGCAATAATGGCAAAATGCCCTTTCTTGGAGAAAACAGCATCCGGCGCGAGGCGAAGCCGGATATCGTGCGCATAGGAATAA
Source organism: Pseudomonas entomophila (assembly GCF_023277925.1). Lineage (NCBI taxonomy): Bacteria > Pseudomonadati > Pseudomonadota > Gammaproteobacteria > Pseudomonadales > Pseudomonadaceae > Pseudomonas > Pseudomonas entomophila. The sequence goes on along the minus strand of NZ_CP063832.1, from coordinate 1,323,621 downwards.
GGGAATATGGCTTCGATTCAAATGGATGGTGAGGACAAGACCGCAACAATCAGCAACTGGGCGATTCGCTGGAGCGATAACTGCCAAGCCTTGGAATTGACCTGCCATTACCCCTCCAGGAAAAAAGACACCCGCCCACTCAGCAACTGTCTAGTATCTCCCACCCGCGAGTTGACCAATGTACTGCTGACGAAGCCCGGCAGCACAGTCGTCACGCCCATCGCCAAGGCTACGATCTATGGCGAACGATATGCCGTGGTGCACTACCCTGGCGCCAGTAAGCCCTATGTCTTCAAGATGGAAGGCATCGGCTTTACCGCCGCAACGGCGATGAAGGAATCACCTGTCTTCCGCTATTTCACTGATGTGGCGCATGCCCGGCAGGATCAGGCAGAGTCAAACAATGATCGTGAAATCGCCAGCAATGTCGTGCGCCAGCTTGAAAAACTGCCCGCTATCGAGGGCACTGCCCTGCAAGCCTTTTGCACGGGGTGCAACGGTACGTTGGTGCCCGGCCAGGGGCTCATCTATCCGTTCGGGCTGAACGAAAGCCAGGTCCTGGCGGTTGAGCGGGCGTTCTGCGCGCAAATTAGCGTGATTGAAGGCCCGCCGGGGACCGGCAAGACCCAGACCATTCTCAACATCCTCGCCAATATCCTATTACGCGGCCAGACGGTGGCGGTGCTGTCCAACAACAATGCCGCCGTTGAAAACGTCTACGAAAAGCTGAAGAAATGTGGCCTGAGCCACTTGGTCGCCAAACTCGGCAAACGGGACAACCGCAAGGCGTTCTTCGACGACCTGCCTGCATGGCCATCCTGCGAACCCGAACCAGCGCCATCCCTGGATGAGATCCAAGCCTTGCTGGCCCGCTTGAAGCACCACCTGCAAAACCACAACAGGGCGGCACAACTGCAAATCGAGCTTGACGAACTGGCCCTCGAGCGGCGCTACCTGGAGCAATGGCAGGCAGAAAGTGATGTGCAGGCCGCAGGCTCGCTGGGCAAGTACGGGCTGACCCCGCGCAAGACGGCAGACCTCATGGCCTACCTTGCTCACCTCGGCGAGCAACGCATTCACCTGAAGGACCGCATCGAGCTACTGTTCAAATTCAGAATCTTTCGCACCAAGCCTTTCGCCGAAGGCGAGGCGCGGATGGCCGTGTTTCATGCCCTGCAGATGCACTACTACGACAAGTCGCTACAGGAAAAGGAAGCAGAGCTGCGAGCGTGCCGAGAATCGTTGGCAAACGCAAACTTCACGGCCTTGCTGAAAGAACTGACAACCGCATCGATGCTGCACCTGAAACAACATCTGCAACGTCAAGTGCCGCCACCAGACCACTTCGATGCAGGAACTTACCTCAGGCATTTCGATGCCTTCGTGCAGCGTTTCCCTATTCTGGGCAGTGGCACGCACTCCCTTGTCAATTCGATCACGCCGGGAGCCATCCTCGACTACGTGATCATCGACGAAGCTTCTTTGCAGGATATTGTGCCTGGCATCCTGCCATTAGGCTGCGCCAAGAACCTGATCGTCGTTGGAGACAACCGACAGTTGCCGCACATCCCCGTAAAGCTGGGGCTTCAGGCGCCGACCGAGGCTTACGATTGCGAGCGTTACAGCCTGCTCGATTCATGCATCGCCGTTTTCCAGGACGCGCTGCCCAGGACCCTGTTGAAAGAGCATTACCGTTGCCACCCCAAGATCATCCAGTTCTGCAACCAGCAGTTCTACGACAACGCACTGGTGCCGATGACCGAGGACAAGGGCGAAGCCCCCCTGCGCCTGGTGGTGACGGCCAAAGGCAACCATGCACGGCAGAACACCAACCTTCGGGAATTGGACTCTCTGCTCAAGGTGCTTGAGGACGAGCAGCAGCCAGCCGGAATAGACGGCGAAGGCCGCGGTTACATTGCCCCATTCCGAGCCCAGGTCAACCTCTCCGACACGCGCTTACCGGCGGATTTCGTCAAGGATACCGTGCACAAGTTTCAGGGGCGGGAGTGCGACGAGATCGTCTTCTCCACCGTGCTGGACAAGAAGCGCTACAACCAGACGCAAAGACGCCTGGATTTCGTCGACGATCCACGCATGATCAACGTCGCAGTGTCGCGGGCCAAACACCGCTTCACCCTCGTAACCGGCGATGAGGTGTTCACCGACAACAATGGCCACATCGCCGCCCTGATCCGTTACATCAGCTATTACGCGCAGGACAAGCAGATCGTACGCGCGCCGGTGGTGTCGGCATTCGACTTGCTGTACCGCGAGTATGACCAGTCCCTGGCGCGCTTGAATGCCCGCCTGCGCCCCGAGGATTCGCGCTACAAATCCGAGCAGATCGTGGCGCAACTGCTGCGCGAAGCACTGTCCGCCCCGGCGTACCAGGCATTGATGTTCCACGCTCAGATCAAACTGGATCAGCTCGCATCACCCGGCAACCCAGAATGGACGGAGCGCCAGCGGGCTTTCATGAGGCGCGCCAGTTGCGACTTCGTGATCTATTTCAAAGTAGGCAAGACCCCGTTAGGGGTAATCGAGGTCGATGGCGGGTATCACGACCGACCCGAGCAGGTGGCTCGGGACACCTTGAAGAATGACATTTTGGCCAAGAGCGGCATTTCCATCCTGCGGCTGCGGACAGTCGAGAGTGATAGTGCGCAGAGAGTCGGTGACTTTATCGACCAGTGGGCGAACCCTCGCCATGACACCTAAGCAGCATCGGGTCGGAGCCAACAGACGTTAATGGCAGCAATCGCCCCATAACGGTCAGTGGTTGCGGACCTTTTTGGTCAAATCACTTTTACCGCGCGGCCAATGAACTTCACCGGCCCCGTCGGCAGCCCGGTAGGCGAACCGCCGGATTTCTCCAATGTCAGCTCGAACAACTGGTTGGCCTCTAGCGGTGGCAGGCTCTGTAGCGGAACACGATAGGACTCTCCGGGTTTGACCAGGCCCAGTGAAACCGGTGCTTGCCACTGTACGCCCTTGGTCCAGAACTGAAGGGCCATGCCTTCGGGGACAGCATCCTGGCCAAGCGGGATCAGCTCTATCATGCGGCTGTCGCTGGTCTGCACCACCCAGCCGGCGGTCTGGCTGTTCGGCGCCACCAACACCACCACGAATTGGGTGGTGGGCGGGGGCGCAGTAAGCAATGTAAACGCCAGGAGCGCGCTTGCAGCCAGCCCCGCGGCACTCAGCCCTTGCCACAGGCCGAGGCGTCGCCACCATTTGACTCGCTGTTGTGCGGCTGGGGCGGTCAGTTCATTCAGGCTGCGCTGGATACGGCCCCACAGGCGGGCGCTCGGTGGCTGCGGCGCAGTCAGCGCGGTCAGCTCCAGCAAACGTGCCTCCCAGGCATCCACGGCGGCGCGCAAAGCCGGGTCACTGCCCAGGCGCTCGGTCACTGTGGCGTGTTGCTGTGGCGACAGGGTTCCCAGCACAAACTCGCCGGCGAGGCTGTCCAATTCCTCGGCAGTATCCGGCTTCATTCCAGGCACTCCCGCAATGCCTTTAGGCTGCGCTTGATCCAGGCTTTGACGGTGCCCAATGGCGCCCCCAGCAGCCCGGCGATTTCGGCGTGGCTGCAGCCGTCCACATAGGCGTGCAGGATGCAACGCTGCGGTGCAGGCTGCAGTTTTTCGAGGCAACGGTAGATCTTCGCCGACCCTGACCAGAGGTCAATTTCATCGAGTCCCCCGTGCAATGTGGGCGTCGTGTCCATATCGGCTTCGTCCAGCACAGTTTCACGGCGCGAATCGCGGATCGAATTCAGTGCCAGGTGGCGGGTGATGCTGTAGATCCAGCCGCGCGCCGAGCCGCGCGCCGGGTCGAAGCTGGCGGCGCGGGTCCAGATGCGGATAAACGCATCATGGACGATGTCTTCTGCGCTGGCGTCGTCACGCGCGATGCGCCGGGCAACGCCCAGCAGGCGCGCGCCTTCGTGGTCGTAAAGCGCCTGCAGGGCGCGCCGGTCGCCCTTTGCGCAGGCCTCCAGGCAGCGGTGAAAGTCGAAGGGGGCGACAGGCGAGTTCAACGTGTGCAGCTTCCTTGAGTCATGCAAGGTACCCCGGCCATCCAGCCGGGGGGCTTGCCAACGAGCGTAGATGAACGATTGCAAGATGTCTGCTCAAGTGCGCCTTACTTGGCTGTCCAGAACACATAGTCGGCCTGGTACTGGACGACCTGCTTGGCACCTTTGTTCTGCGCCGTGCAGTCGCTTGCCGGCGCCACGCCGCCGCGGGTGGCCAGGCGCTGGATATAGCTGACTCCCTGCATGGCGCCTTTGCCTTCGGCCGGGTTGGCCTTTACCAGTTGATAGGGTATGGCGCCCTTGTCTGCAGGTGCCACCGCCAACTGGGTGCCGGTGACTTTCGATCCGTCGTTGGCCTGCCAGGTGGCGGGTGGGCCGAAGTAGTCGCCCACCTGTTTGCCTGCACGGTCATTGAGCACGGCCTTGGGGCCGACGAAGGTCCATTCGGTCTGGCCGGGGGTGTTGGCCTTGTCGCGGCACTCGTAGGTGATCTCGCCGACGCCGACGGTCTCGAGCAAGACGCGATGGCCATCGGGGACCTTGACCGCATCTGGCAGCGCGGATTGGGCGTGAGCGGGTTGCAGCGCCAGGGCGAGGCAGCAGGCGAGCAGACAGGCGGAGGGTTTGAGGCTCATGGGTAGTGCTCCTGACAGGTCATTTGGCTGGGCAGACACAGGCCGCCCATAAGCAATACCCGCCAACGGCCGGACTGGATGCACTGAATGGGTAAAAAACTGGTTTCGCCCATCACGACCGGCAGCTAACGACCCAAAGCTGCCCTCCATTAGAATCGATTTCGGACGCCTAGCAAGTTGATCATTGTCGGGCCCACTGAATTCGGCTAGCCAGTCGTTCAGCAGAGATTGGCTCATGGACACGAACCAGATTTATCAATTGATATAAGTGATCAGTTTTACGCGCTAGGGTGTGCCCAACTGAGAGTCCTTTGCAAACTCGATGGCCGCGTTGATGGCGGCCCGAGCTTGGGGGCTATTCTTCCAGCAAGTCGATCCCACTGCTGCCGATGCCTGAGCCAGGATGTCACAAGCATTCGCTTTGCTGAGCACAGCTAGCGAGTCAATGCCCATCTGCTCAAGGCGAGCGATAACGGCCGGCCCTACGCCCTTTAGGGCCAACAAAGCATTATGTTCCGTCACTGGGAATGGCATCCGTAAACTCCTGTTATCGGCCGATCAAACAACAGGAGTTTGCCCGACGGGAGGGGGCACCTCAATAGATGGACTCCATCGCCCTCAGCGTAAGCATTACGAAGTGGCCGGTTCCTGCCCTTCGTGAAGGGCAGCTAACGGCCAAGTGCTGTCGCTCTTCTACAAGGAGACGTTATCGCTGGAAAGTCAAAATCTTTTCGCAACGGGGCCAACCGTTTTTTCATGATCGATGGGTGCGGATTTCTACCTTTGGCCGCTGGATGTCGCGCACTGCAACGGCTCCAGAGCAGCCTGAGCAGTTGACTCTCCCGTTATGGTCAGGCTTTACCCTGCACGCTTCATGTTCAGGATGAAGTGATGATGAGCAAACGAGTACTAGTGGTGCTGGGGCACCCGTCAAGCGAGAGTTTCTGCGCAGCGCTGACCGAGAGTTATGTCGAGGCGGCCAGAAGTGCCGGCCATGATGTAAGGGTGTTACGGCTTGATGCTTTGAGCTTTGACCCGGTACTACGCAGCGGCTACCGGCAAGCGCAGCCACTGGAACCCGATCTGCTCAGGGCCCAGGCCGACATCATCTGGGCCGAGCACCTAGCCTTTATCTACCCCATTTGGTGGGGCGGTATCCCTGCATTGATGAAAGGCTTTTTCGACCGCGTGCTCCTGCCCGGTTTCGCGTTTCAGTATAGGGCAGGCAAGGCTTTCCCCGAGCAACTGCTCAAGGGTCGAACAGCACATCTGCTGGTGACGATGGATACACCGCCGTGGTACTACCGCTGGGTGTATCGCATGCCTGGCCTTCACCAAGTGCGCAAGACCACGTTGCAGTTCTGCGGTATCAGAACGTTGCGTACCCTGATGTTCGGGCCGCTGCTCGGCTCCAGCGCGCAGCGGCGTGGAGCCTGGCTCGAACTGGCACGAGGCATCGCCAGCTGACCTGCGGCTATGTGATTCCCGAATCGCTGGCGCCATGCAATGATGCCCCGCTCCCTTATGAAAAGGACATTCATGTACATCGGCAAAGCCGCCCAACTGTCGGGCACCACGGTCAAGACCATCCGCCACTATGAAGCGATTGGCCTGCTGCCGCCGCCCGAGCGCAAGGGGCAGTACCGCGTTTACAATCAGCAGAGTGTCGAGCTGCTGACGTTCATCAAGTGCGCGCAGCAGTTGGGTTTCAAACTGAAAGAACTGCAGGCGATTCTGCTGAGGCATCAGGGTGCTGATTTGCCGTGGGAATTGGCGGGCAAGGCCATTGCCGACAAGAAACGCGAAGTGCTGGGGCAAATCACTGGGCTGCAACAGATATACGCAGGGCTTGAGGCGTTTGAAGCAAGCCTTGCAGGTGCCAAGTATCAGTGCGGGCTTAAGCGTCTGCCATAAGCAACGAAGTGAGCTGCTGGCTTCGATCTAAATGCGATCGCCGCAGGAGCCGGTTTGACCCGCTAATACGGGCGTAAAAAATAAACCGTATACGAATCCGATCAGCCATATATGCTCCGGTTCATCCAGCGAACAGCAATAATATCCTGAGTTAATTGATCCATGGCCAATTAATGTTTTCCTACTCATTGTAGGTCTCAGAGGCAGCTTTGGGTCGAAAGCAGCCGGTCGTGACTGACCGCAATCGACCCATAGCTGCCATTCACGGACGACATTAATCGGCCAATAGCGGTCAGTTGTGTGCAGTCATCTGCGTTAGCCCATCAACTCGATCACCGCCTGATCAACGCATTGGGTCATATTGAGCCCTGAGGAGCGCTCAGACTTGCAACAGCGTCTTGATTGCCCGGCGCTCGTCCATCGCCTTGTAGCCCTCAGCCACATCGCTGAGCGGCACCGCCAGATCGAAGACCTTGCCGGGGTTGATCTTGCGCGACAGGATCAGATCCAGCAGATGCGGCAGGAAGCGCCGCACCGGCGCGGGGCCGCCGAGCATGCCGGCTTGGGTGAAGAACAGCTGCTGGCCGTCGAACTGCACGCCGTGCGGCACGCCGACATAGCCAATCATCGAGCCCGGGCGCGCCACGGCCAGCGCCTGCTTCATTGACTCGGCGGTGCCGACACATTCGAGCACCGCATCGGCACCGATCTGGTTGGTGAGCTGCTTGATTTTGGCGATACCCTCATCACCACGGGCCGCCACGATGTCGGTCGCGCCGTACTCCAGCGCCAAGTCCTGGCGCGATTTGTGTCGGCTCATGACGATGATGCGTTCGGCGCCCATCTGCTTGGCGGCCAGCACACCCATCAACCCGACGGCACCGTCGCCTACCACCACCGCAGTGCAGCCTGGCTGTACGCGGGCCGCATCGGCGGCATACCAGCCGGTGCCGAGAACATCGGAAGCCGCCAGCAGGCTGGGGATTAAATCGGCAGCGGGTTGCTCGTCAAGCGCCACCAGGGTGCCATCGGCCAGCGGTACGCGGGCGTACTCTGCCTGCGCGCCGGTCATGAACTCGCGCTGCATGCACGACGACTGGAAGCCGAAGCGGCAATGCGGGCAGGTGTTGTCCGACAGGCAGAACGAGCCGACCACAAATTGCCCTGGCTTCACCGAGGTAACAGCGCTGCCGACTTCGACCACAGTGCCGCAGTATTCGTGGCCCATGTTCAGGGGAGCTTCCACCTGATTGAGGCCACGATAGGGCCACAGGTCAGAGCCGCAGACGCAGGTGGAGGCGAGCTTGATGATGGCGTCGGTCGGTTTGAGGATCGTTGGTTCGGGCATCTCTTCGATGCGCACATCACCGGGGGCATAGAGTTTGGTTCCCAACATAGCTGTGGTCTCCGTGGGGCTGAAAGGATGATTGGTAGAACGGCTAGCGCAGACGACTGAAGCTACTCAATCACCGCTCTGGTACTGCGCATCGCTGACCTGCTCTAACCAGTCGACCACTTTGCCGTCCTGCGCTTCGGCGATGGCGACGTGGCTCATCGCGGTTTCTCCCGTGGCGCCGTGCCAGTGCTTGGCACCCGGCGGAATCCACACCACGTCACCGGGGCGAATCTGCTGCACGGACTCGCCCCATTGCTGCACCAGGCCGACGCCGGTGGTGACGATCAGCGTCTGGCCCAGCGGATGGGTGTGCCAGGCGGTGCGGGCGCCTGGCTCGAAGGTGACAGTGGCGCCGCCGATGCGTGCAGGTGCCGAGCTCTGGAACGGTGAGTCGACCCGCACCTTGCCGGTGAAATACTGGTCCGAACCGACCTGGGATGGCTGCGAGCCGACGCGGTTGATCTCGATCATGGGAAGCTCCTCGGCCAAGGCCAGTGGGGCAGCCAGCAGCGCGGCCACCATCAAAGAGTTATTCAGCGGCTCACTCTCCCGCAGGAAAATCGGTGGAGGCCGCCAGTTCCGCCTGTGTCTCGAAGTCGGCGACGCGCTTGCGCAAGGTATCCAGCGTGCTCTGCAGCGCCTGCGAGCCAAACACCATGCGCAGTGGCGCGGGTTCGACCTCCACGCTTTCGATGATGCGCGCGGCCATGCGGGCGGGGTCGCCGGGCGCAAGGCCGTTATCCGGGTCGAGCATGCGCAGGAAGGCATGCGCCGGCGTGGCGTCGTATTCCGGCATCAGCTCGGCGACCTGGGCGCTGCCGTAGCGGAACTCGGTGCGCGCACCGCCCGGCTCGACGATGGTCATGCCGATGCCGAATGGCGCCACTTCCTGGGCCACCGACTCGACGAAGCCCTCGATGCCCCACTTGGTCGCGTGGTACAGCGAGTTACCGGCGAAGGCGACCTGGCCGCCGTAGGAGGAAATCTGGATCACCCGCCCGCCGCCCTGGGCACGCAGATGCGGCAGCGCGGCGCGGATCAGCTGGATCGAGCCAGTCAGGTTGGTGGCGATCATGAGCTCGATCTGCTCGTCGCTCAGCTCTTCGGCGGCGCCGAACAGGCCGTAGCCGGCATTGCTGATCAGCACGTCGATGCGTCCGAAGCGGGCGAAGGCTCCTTCCACCACCCGGCGCACGGCGCGCACATCGATGACGTCCAGTTGCTCGACGCTGAGTGTCTCGGGATAGCGCGTAATCAGATCAACGACCTTGGCGGTGTCGCGCACGGTGCCCAGCACGCGGTCGCCACGGGCCAGCAGTTGCTCGCTCAACTCGCGGCCGAAACCGCTACTAATGCCAGTAATAAGCCAGGTACGTGGGTTCATCTGCTTGTCCTCTGTCGATCTCGATTCGCTGGTGCTGCGGGCAGCGCCAGGGCATGGGAGTCACTTTAGGGGCAGATCGAGCTCATGATTAGAGGGTAAAAAACACTTGGAGCCATGAGCTCAGCTCATCAATCGCGGCGGTAACGCAGTGCCTCGATCAGCACCGCCATGGCCTTGGAGGATTGCCGGCGGCTGGGGTAGTACAGGTGATAGCCGGGAAAGCTCGGGCACCAGTCCTCCATCACGGCTATCAGGCGGCCTTCAGCGACATGCTCGGTGACCAGGTCGCTGGGCAGGTAAGCCAGACCGAAACCGGCCAGCGCGGCCTTGAGAATCTGCGTGCTGTTGTTGAAGGTGAGCTGGCCGTCGACGCGTACCTTGTGCTCGCGGCCGTCCTTCTCCAGCTCCCAGGCCATCAGGCCACCGTGGGTCGGCAGGCGCAGGTTGAGGCAGTCGTGCTCGGCCAGTTCCTGCGGAGTGGTCGGTGACGCGCGACAGGCCAGGTAAGACGGCGAGGCGACCACCGCCATGCGCAGGTCCGGGGCGATGCGCACGGCGATCATGTCCTTGGCCACCTGGTCGCCTAGGCGCACGCCGGCGTCGAAACGCTGGGCGACGATATCGGTCAGGCCGTAGTCGATGGTGATCTCGACCTTGATCCCCGGATACTGCGGCAGCAGTTTTTCCAGCGCCGGCCACAGCACGGTATTGGCCGCGTGCTCGGCGGCAGTCAGGCGCAGGCTGCCGACCGGCTCGCCGCGCAGGCTCTTCAGTTCGGCCAGTTCGGCTTCGATCTCCTCGAAGCGTGGCGCCAGGGTCTGAAACAAGCGGTCGCCCGCATCGGTGGGCGACACACTGCGCGTGGTGCGGGTCAGCAGACGCAGGTCAAGACGTGCTTCGAGGCCGCGAATGGTGTGGCTCAGGGCCGACTGCGAGACGCCCAGCTGGGCGGCGGCGCGGGTGAAACTGCCTTCCCGGGCCACTAGAACGAAGGCCATTAGGTCATTTAGGTTCTCACGCGGCATGCTGCGGTCCTGTCCGATGGAATGCGGCAGATAATGCCTCCACCGCCACTCCGATGCACTCTTTGCCCCACTCAAAGCCAAGCGGATGACTTGCAGGATGGGTCGGACAGGACCTGCGTTCAGGGCTGTTGCTCAGCCACTCGCAGCGCATCGCCATTGGCGATGCCATCCGGTGGGCTGTCGATCACCCGATCCGATTCGGCAAGCCCTTCGGCCAGGGCCACCATGTTGCCCAGGTCGCGGGCGATGGTGACCGGCTTGAGGCGTGCCTTGCCCTCGGCATCCAGCGTGGCGATCTGCACGCCCTGCCTGTCGATGATCAGCGCGCTGGGCGGCAATCCCAGTGCCGCCTGCCCCTGGGCAGCGTCGAATTGCACCGTGGCATAGGCGCCGGGCAGCAGCTCGCCGGCGGCATTGTCCACCGACAGTTGCACGCGCATAGTGCCGGATCCGGCGTCGATGGCCTGGGCCAGCGACTGCACGGTGGCGGTATACGCCTTGCCCGGCCGTTCCGGCACCCGCAGCTGGGCGCGGCTGCCCGCCTGCAGACCGGCGACCATGCGCTGCGGCACATTCACATACACGCGCAGGCGGCTCACGTCAGACACCACGAACAGCTCGCTACCTGGGGTCATGCCAACATTGATCAGCGAGCCCACATCGGTATTGCGTGCGGTGACGATGCCGACAAACGGCGCCTTCAGATGCTTAAACTGCTGCAGCGCCTGCATCCGCTCGACATTGGCCTGCGCGGCATTCACCGCCGAACGCTTGGCCGCCTGGTCGGCGGTGCGCTCCTCGACCTCCTGACGCGACACCGCGTTGCTGTCGAGCAGCGACTGCCAGCGCCGTGCGGTGGTGTCGGCCAGATTCGCGTCGGTGCGCGCCCGCTCCAGCTCGGCTCGGGCCTGCAGCAGCTCTTGGTCGAGATCGGGAGTCTCGATCTCGGCTAGCGCCTGCCCAGCCTTGACCGGCAGGCCGATATCGACCTGCCAGGACTTCAGATAACCGCTGACCCGTGCATAGATCGGCGCCCGCGACCAGGCCTCGATGCGCCCTGGCAACTGTATGGTCTGAGTGCTGATCGGCGTTGGCGCGACCAACGCCACGGCGCGCACGCTCTGCTGGGCGGCGCTGTCGCGCAATTGCTCGGCGCGGCTCCAGCGCGTGCTCAGGCCGCCAACCACGATGGCCACGGCCAGCACGGACAGGCCGAGCAGCGGCAGGTGGCGGCGAACGGGGGATTGACTAGTCATGTCAGGACACTCCGAGAGTCGGTTGCGCAGCGGCAGCGCCGCGGGAAGAGGTACTGCCGTGCACCAGGCTGAACAGCACCGGCACGAACACTAGGGTGGCGAAGGTAGCGAACAGCAGGCCACCGATAACCGCGCGGCCGAGCGGCGCGTTCTGCTCGCCGCCCTCACCCACGCCCAGAGCCATCGGCAGCATGCCGATGATCATGGCCAGGGCCGTCATCAATACCGGACGGAAGCGCACGAAGCCGGCCTCCAGCGCGGCGGCGGTGGCGTCGCCCAGCTCCGCCAGGCGCTCGCGGGCGAAGCTGATCACCAGCACGCTGTTGGCGGTGGCCACGCCCATACACATTATCGCCCCGGTCAGCGCCGGCACCGACAGCGTGGTATCGGTGGCGAACAGCATCCAGACGATACCTGCGAGCGCCGCAGACAATGCCGAGACGATCACCGCCGGATCGAGCCAGGACTGGAAGTTGACCACGATCAGCAGGTAGATCAGCACGATGGCGCCGAGCAGGCCGAACAGCAGGCCGGAGAAGGCCTTCTCCATGGTGTCCACCTGCCCCATGAGGTGCACTGCGGAACCACGCGGAACCTCTCCGGCGGTCTCGGCTAGCACCTGACGAATGTCGGCGGCTACCGCCGCCAGGTCACGGTCCTGGGTGGCGGCGTGGATCTGCACCATCGGCTGGATGTTGTACTGGCTGACCAGCGCGTTGCCGAGGTTGCGCTGGAAACTGGCCACGCCGCCCAGGGTGGTCTCAGCGGCATTGTCGCCATTGCCCACCGGCAGGTTGGCCAGCGCCGACAGCGAATCGAGCTGATACTGCGGCGCCTGGATGACGATGGGATAGCTCACGCCGTTGCTCGGGTTGAGCCAGTAGGTAGGCGCCACCTGACTGCTGCCGGCGAGATTCACCACCAGGCTGTTGGTCACGTCGCGGGTGGTCAGCCCCAGTTGCTGGGCCTGGGTGCGATCCAGCGCCACGTCGAACACCGGGGCCTTGTCCGACTGCTGGATGCGCGCATCGACCACGCCAGGGATGGCGCGGATGCGTTTGAGCAGTTGGCGGGCGTAGGCGAAGTTGCCCTCGATGTTGGCGCCGCGCACCTGGATATCGATGGGCGCCGGCGCACCGAAGTTGAGGATCTGGCTGACGATGTCCGCCGGTGGGAAGGAGAAGGTGGTGTCCGGGAACTGTTCGGGCAGCACCGCGCGCAGCCGGCGCACGTACTCTGCGGTAGGTGCATGGCCGTCGCGCAGGGCGACCTGGAAGTCGCCGTCCTGCGAGCCCATCACCCCGGTGTTGTTGTAGGTGGTGTTGGTCGGGCTCGGCGGCAGGCCGATGTTGTCCACCAGCGTCTCGATCTCCTCGGCCGGAATCACCTGGCGAATCGCCTCCTCGATGCGGGCGAAGCGGTTGGCGGTCTCCTCCACCCGCGTGCCCACCGGCACGCGCACGTGCATCAGCACCTGGCCGGAGTCCACCGAGGGGAAGAAATTGCTGCCGAGAAACGGCACCAGGCCAAACGACAGCAGCACCATCGCCATGAAGCCGACCAGGAATGCCTTGCGCCGCGCCAGGGCACGTTCCAGTACGCCGCGATAACCGGCGCGCAGGCGCTCGAAACGTTGCTCGAAACGACGCTGGAAGCGCACCAGAAGGTTGCGCGACTCGCTGTCGTGCCCCGCTTCGTTGTGTGGCTTTAGCAGGTAGTTGGCCAGGGTCGGCACCAGGGTGCGCGAAAGGATGAAGGAGCAAACCATGGCGAAGATCACCGCCTCGGCCATCGGCACGAAGAGGAAGCGGGACACGCCTTCGAGGAAGAACATCGGCACAAAGGCGATGCAGATGCACAACAGGGAAACGAATGCCGGTGCGACGATCTGCTGGGCGCCGTCGATGATCGCCGACTCCACGTCCTTGCCCTGCTCCAGGTGCCAGTTGACGTTCTCGATGGTCACCGTGGCGTCGTCCACCAGGATGCCGATGGCCAGCGCCAGGCCACCCAGGGTCATCAGGTTGAGGGTTTCGCCGATGGCCGCCAGGGCGATGATCGAGCCCATGATCGACAGCGGAATCGACACCGCGATGATCACCGTCGAGCGCCAGCTACCGAGGAACAGCAGGATCATCACGCTGGTCAGCACAGCGGCGATGGCCCCCTCCAGCACCACGCCCTTGACCGCAGCGCGGACGAACACCGACTGGTCGTTGATCGGCACCACGTTGAGCGCCTCTGGCAGTGCATCGCGCATGTCGTCGAGCTTCTGACGGATGCCGTCGACGATGGCCAGGGTCGAAGCCGAGCCATTCTTCAGCACCGACATCAGCACCGAACGACCGCCATCGACGTGCACGATGTTGCTCTGCGGCGCGCTGCCGTCGCGCACGTCCGCCACGTCGCCGAGGTAGATGGTGGCGCCATCGACCACCTTGACCGGCAGCCGGGCGATGTCGTCGATCAGCGACGGCGCGCTGTTGAGCTTGAGGGTGTACTCCAACTCATCGATCTTCTGCGTGCCGATCGGCGTCAGCACGTTGTGCGCCGCCAGCGCCGCAGAGATGTCCTGGGCGGACAGACCACGGGCCTGCAGCGCCTCCGGGCGCACGTCTATCTGTACCTGGCGCTGCTTGCCGCCGTAGGGATACGGGATCACCGCACCGGGCACGGTGATCAGTTGGGTACGCACGGTGTTCATCGCCAGGTCGAACAGGTTCTGCTCGCTCAGGCCCTTGCCGGCCAGCGCCAGCTGCACGATGGGCACCGTGGCTGCGTTGTAGTTGAGGATCAGTGGCGGCTGGATACCGGCCGGCATCTGCCGCAGCGCCACCTGCGATACCGCAGTGACCTGGGCGTTGGCCACGGCGATGTTCACCTCCGGCTGGAAGAAGATCTTGACGATGCTAATGCCCGGATAGGTGTTGGCCTCGATGTGCTCGATGTCGTTGACCGTCGAGGTTAGCGTGCGCTGGAACACCGTGGAGATGCGCCCGGCCATGTCATCCGGAGGCAGGCCGGTGAACTGCCAGGCGATGGCGATCACCGGGATACGGATCTCGGGAAAGATATCCGTCGGGGTACGGGTCATGGACAGCACGCCGCCAATTAGCAGCAGCAACGCCATGACGACGAAGGTGTAGGGGCGACGCAGGGCGATGAGGACGACGCGCATCAACATGGCTCGGTTCCGGTCAGGTAGGTGGCGGCAGGGATTCACCACTGGCTGGCGCAACGAACGCACAGCAGTAGCAGCAAAAATCTAACCGCGCCCAATGCAAATGATTAGCGGTCCTGGCACGCATGCCGATATGAGGATCGCTCATGAATACTCGATTCGGTACGGGTACTCAGGCACTGACGCACGCGGGATTAGTGAGCGCGACTCATGAGTCCATGCGTCCTGCCCACCTTAATCAGACCCGCGCCAACCCGTACCATAGGCCTACTCCTTCCTCCCTCTCACGGAGGCGCCACACAATGGCCCGACTCTCCACCCCTGACCTCACCACCCACGAGGCCAGGCATCCCAAGGAACTGCGCATCCTGATCATCCTCAGTGCGCTGATGTCCTTTGCCTCGATTTCCACTGACCTGTACTTGCCCGCCCTGCCGACCCTGGCGGCGGAACTGCACGCCCAGGCCGGGCGTGTGGAGTTGACCATCTCCAGCTTCCTGATCGGCTTCAGCCTGGGGCAGTTGCTCTGGGGGCCGATCGGCGACCGCCACGGCCGGCGCCTGCCAATCGCTGCCGGCCTAGTGCTGTTCATCCTCGGCTCGGTGGGCTGCGCGCTGTCGGAGACGGTCTGGCAGATGATGGGCTGGCGCGTGGTCCAGGCCCTCGGTGCCTGCGCCGGCCCGGTACTGGCGCGGTCCATGGTGCGTGATCTGTATGTCCGCGAGCATTCGGCACGCATGCTGTCGACGCTGATCCTGATCATGGCGGTGGCACCGCTGCTGGGCCCGCTGCTCGGCGGGCAGATGCTCAAGCTCTGGTCCTGGCATGCCATCTTCTGGTCGCTGGCTGTGATTGGCGTGCTGACCATGCTCGCCCTGCTGGCCTTGCCGGAAACCCTGCCCGCTGCCCGCCGCAGCAAGGAGCCGCTCAGTGGCATGCTGCGTGCCTATAGCGAAGTGCTGTGCTCACGGCGTCTACTCGGCTACGCGCTGTCCGGCGGCTTCTTCTATGGCGGCGCCTACGCCTTCATCGCCGGCACCCCGTTCGCCTACATCGACTACTACCATGTGCCGACCCAGGCCTATGGCTTGCTGTTCGGCGTCAACATCCTCGGCATCATGGCCGCCAACTACCTGAACACCCGCCTGGTCATGCGTCTGGGCAGCGACGCCCTGTTCCGCATCGGCGCCGGTATCGCTGCCGTCACTGGTGTGTTGCTGGCCTTGGATACCCGCTTTGGCTGGGGAGGGTTGGGCGGGCTGGCGCTGCCGGTGTTCTTCTATATGTCGATGAACGGGTTGATCGTGGCCAACTCGGTGGCTGCCGCGCTGACCGAGTTCCCCCATCGTGCTGGCGCCGCGTCTGCCATGCTCGGCGCCATGCACTACGGCAGCGGCATTCTCAGCGCCGCGCTGGTCGGCTGGCTGGCCGACGGCACCCCCTGGACCATGGGCTGGATCATCGGCCTGTGTGGCTTGGGGTGCCTGCTGACGGCGTTGCTTTCTACCAGCTCCGTCGCAGAGCCTGTAGTCGCGCAGACTAACTAGAACTCAGAGCAACGCGCCGTCCGTATCGACATCGCGCAGGATGCCTGCATCGTTCAATATAATTTCTGCCTAGGCCGCCAGTGTTCGGCTGCATCAAAGATCTCTCCTCGAGCATTTGCGACGCAGGCCCGCACTTCCGCCGATGGGCAGTCAGCCTGCGTTTCCTAGACACACAATGACCGCTTTGGGTCGTTAGCTGCCTGTGGCTTCAGACCGCTGCCGACCCAAATCGAGCTCCCATAATCCTGACTTAACCGCCAACCGTGATGATCTCTACCTAGACAAAAATGAAACCTAGCAAAAGTCGCTAGATTGCTCACACCATGGGCAGACTGACCTAAATTTTCTGTAATGGAGATACAGCATGACCTCTACCCGAACCCTGCAAGGGAAAGTGGCTTTCGTACAAGGCGGCTCTCGCGGTATCGGTGCGGCCATCGTAAAACGCCTGGCCCGCGAAGGCGCAGCAGTGGCTTTCACCTATGCATCGTCAGCCGAGCGAGCCAGTGCTTTGGCCAGTGAAGTGATTGCAGCTAGTGGTAAGGCTTTTGCTATCAAGGCCGACAGCACTGATGCTGCAGCCGTGCAGCAAGCTGTTCGCGCGGCAGTTGAGCAGTTCGGCGGCCTGGATATTTTAGTCAACAACGCCGGTGTACTGGCTTGGGGTAGCACCGAAGAGCTCACCCTGGAGCAGCTTGACCATACCCTAGCGGTGAATGTGCGCAGCGTTTTCGTCGCCAGCCAGGAAGCTGCCAAGCACATGGTCAACGGCGGGCGCATAATCAACATCGGCAGCACCAACGCTGAGCGTATCCCGATAGCCGGCGGTGCAGTGTACGCTATGAGCAAATCGGCGCTGGTTGGCTTGGCCAAAGGCATGGCTCGCGATCTAGGTCCGCGCCACATCACTGTAAATAATGTGCAACCCGGTCCGGTGGACACAGAGATGAACCCGGCCGATGGAGATGGCGCCGAGTACCTGAAAAGTCTGATGGCATTGGATCGCTACGGCAAGGCTGAGGAAATTGCCGGCTTTGTTGCTTACCTGGCCGGTCCGGAAGCCGGCTACATCACCGGCGCCAGCTTGACGATTGATGGTGGTTTCTCCGCTTAATTCTTTGCGACTCGGGGACAGCTATTAAGTCGCCTCGAGTCGCCTTTGTTACCCCTACGTATCTGATGGCCGAATTGGCCGGAAGGGACTCATAGTGGCTGGCGTCTGAATCGCCACAGGTTTCTTAAGCACCTCGAACGGCTGCAAAGGGTCGGAAGCAGTCGGTCGCGAGTGGCGGCTACCGACCCATTGCAGACATTCGTCAGGGGTGGCTTTCGGCCAGTAGCGGACTTCGATGTGGTGCGCTACGAGGCCACGACCCGGGATGCAAACGTGCCCTCCTCCCTTAAAGCTGCATTATGGCGAGCGCTCTGCGCAGAGGCTCGTCGGATATCTGGATAGGACCGTGGAATGGCACGTCCATGTCCAGTATGAGGTACACGGAAGCCGCAATAAGCAATGAAGAAATGATGAACATACCTATTACCATCGAATTACGGGGCGCTCGGTATCCAAAACTGGCGAAAATCAGCGTCAACCAAGCAGCAAGCATCCCAATAAGTGGTCCAGGAATTGCTCCCTCTGACTGCTCGACGATCCTCCAGCGTTGCTCAATGAGCGAATGATATTGCTGACGAATATCCTGAAGCATCGTTTCATGATAGCGGTCCGGCGGCTTAATTACGGCCAACGACTAGCCTATGTCATCCAAGTATTTAGCCGCCTCGCTGTTACGATGTTGCAGCGCCTCGTCCCCTCGATACGGAGTCTCGATAGCGTGCTCAAGATATGTGATCAATCGGTTGCGCGTGTCTTGGGCCGAGTCGCCATAGCCCCGCAGGGTCCGATCAAAAATGATCATGCTGGTTGCATACCCATGGAAGTTAGCATCAATGGACTCGAAGGTATTTTTGGCAGCATTGATCATCAAGCCAAAGACCAGCGATGTCATAACCACAAAAATGTTAGCTACCAGGCGAATTACTGTGTTCGTGTCTTCATCCCTGTGGTGGGATGCCAGCTTCGGGTACCACTGCATCATGAGAAGCGAGGCGGCAACTAAGCACCCAAAAATGGCCAGTGCGATCCAGATAGCGTTCATGCATCAGGGCTCCGATCAATCTGAGTCAAGTCTTGAAAGATAGACCGTGACCGATCCTATGGGCCGAAATCAGCCATCCACGGCCGGCAGCTTTCGGCCGGGAGCGGTAGCTCGATTAGTTACTACCAAACGCGAATGTTAGGTCGGTTTCTGAGCACTTGCTCAGGGCGTCTAGCCGTCCACGAGGACATCGTCGACACCTCTCGTGTACTGGGACTGATGAACAAACCTCATGAACCCTTGCCGATTTAACCGTCTAGTCCCCACTCGTTAGCTCGCTTACTGTTCTCCCAACGCCAAATGCCGGGAGATCCAAATGCACAAGCGCACACTCGGGAACAGTTCACTTGAAGTGTCAGCCCTGGGCTTGGGTTGCATGGGCTTGAGCCATGGCTACGGCCCAGCGACTGACACACAACAGGCCATTGCGCTGATTCGATCGGCGTTTGACCGGGGCGTAACGTTCTTCGATACCGCCGAGGTTTACGGCCCTTACCTGAACGAACAAGTGGTGGGCGAAGCCCTGGCACCGGTGCGCGATCAAGTGGTCATCGCCACCAAGTTCGGTTTCACCTTTGGCGACGATAATAAACAGCAGATTCTCAACAGCCGCCCCGAGCACATCCGGGTCGCGGTCGAGGGTTCGTTGCGTCGACTGAAGACTGATTACATCGATCTGCTGTACCAGCACCGCGTCGATCCGGATGTGCCGATCGAGGACGTCGCCGGGGTGGTGAAGGACTTGATTGGCGAAGGCAAGGTCAAGCACTTCGGCCTGTCGGAGGCCGGCGCGCAGACCATTCGCCGTGCGCACGCGGTGCAGCCAATCACAGCACTGCAAAGTGAATACTCACTGTGGTGGCGCGAGCCTGAGCAGGAAGTTCTGCCCACGCTTTGGGAGTTAGGCATCGGCCTCGTGCCGTTCAGCCCATTGGGCAAAGGTTTTCTCACCGGCACGGTGTCGGCACAGGCCACTTACGGCAGCGACGATTTCCGCAGCATCGTCCCGCGTTTCAGCCAGTCGGCGCTGCAAGCCAATCAGGGATTGGTGGTGGAGATCCGCCAGATCGCCGCGCAGAAACAAGCGACACCCGCACAGATCGCGCTGGCATGGCTGCTCGCGCAGGCGCCGTGGATTGTGCCGATTCCGGGGACGACCAAACTGCATCGCCTGGAAGAAAACCTCGGCGGCGCGGACATCACGCTCGACCCCTTCGAACTGAAGGCAATTGATACAGCGCTGGCGCAGATCCACGTCGAAGGCGAGCGTTATCCCGAGGCCCTAAGGGCGCGTGTAGGTCGATGAGCAACCATCACGATCCACTGCGGCGCACGGTGATCGCCGCACTGGCCAGTGCCCCGCTGCTGTCGCTCGCCGACACGCGAGGCGCCAGTGAAACAACCAGGTTCACGCTCTGCGCGATTACGACACGATCTATCTCGGCTTTCCGATCTGGGGTGAAACCGCCCCGCCCATCGTGCGCGCCTTTCTCAACGCCCACGACCTGACCGGCAAGACCCTAATCCCCTTCAACACCCACGGCGGTTATGGCTTGGGCAACAGCCGCAGCGTGCTGGTCAAGCACGCGCCGAAGGCAAAGGTTTTGGGAGGCTTTGTGATGAAGAGTGAGCAGGAGCGCAAGACCATGGAACGCGTAAACGGCTGGTTGAGCGATCACCTCCGCACGCGTGAATTGAATTCTGTACGGAGTAACCTCATGAAGATCCGCACGTTGGGCAATGGCCTGGAAGTTTCTACACTGGGCCTGGGCTGCATGAGCATGACCTCGGCCTATGGGCCCGCTGCCGACAAAGCCAGCATGATCAAGCTGATTCGTTCGGCTCACGAGCAAGGCATCACCCTGTTCGACACCGCTGAAGCGTATGGCCCGTTTGCCAATGAAGAACTGCTGGGCGAGGCCTTGCAGCCGATTCGCGAGCGGGTCGTCATCGCCACCAAGTTCGGCTTCGATATCGACCTGATTACCGGCGCACGCGGCGGCGGAACCAACAGCCGCCCGGAACATATACGCGCCGTTGCCGAGGCGTCGTTGCAGCGTTTGCGCACCGATTGCATCGACCTGTTTTATCAGCACCGCGTTGATCCGCAGGTGCCCATCGAAGACGTCGCCGGCACCGTCAAGGATCTGATCGCCGAGGGCAAGGTCAAGCATTTCGGCCTGTCTGAGGCGGGTGTGGACACTATTCGCCGGGCTCACGCGGTGCAAGCGGTCACGGCAGTGCAGAGCGAATATTCGCTGTTCTGGCGAGGCCCGGAGTTGGAGCTGCTGGCAGTACTGGAAGAACTGGGAATCGGTTTCGTACCGTTCAGCCCCCTCGGAGCCGGTTTCCTCACCGGTCAGATCGATGAGCACACGCAGTTCGACGCGAGCGATTTCCGCAACTTCGTCCCGCGATTTTCCCCCGAAGCGCGCAAGGCCAATCTGGCGTTGGTCGATGTGGTGAAAGCCGTCGCGCAACGCAAACACGCCACGCCGGCGCAAGTGGCGCTGGCCTGGTTGCTAGCACAAAAACCGTGGATTGTGCCGATCCCAGGCACGACCAAACCCCATCGACTGGAAGAGAACCTGGGCGCAGTCGAACTGCAATTGACCGTTGACGATCTGCGCGAGATCAACGAACAGATGGCGCAGATTCAAGTGCACGGTGAACGCCTGCCGGAATCTGCACTGAAGATGACCGGACTCTGAGTCTGCCCAAACGCGGCGCGCTGTACGCCGCCACTTTCACGTCTGACCGGAGTTGACCCGATGAACCGATTGATCGCACCACTCGTTGCTTTGTCATTCATGGCGGCAGAATCACAGGCCGCCGGCGAAATACGCGTTACGCCGAACGGCTCGCAGCCCTCGGTCAAGGGCGCGGCTCAAAACTTTACCGGCTCGGTGCGCGTTGATGGCCTGTTCAACGGTGATGCGCCGGCGCGCATCGGCGGCGGCACGGTGACCTTCGAGCCTGGCGCACGCACGGCTTGGCACACCCACCCGCTGGGGCAAACGCTAATCGTCACCGCAGGCGTCGGCTACGTGCAGCAAGAGGGCGGCCCACGACAGGAAATACGGCCGGGCGACACTGTCTGGATTGCGCCGCACATCCGTCACTGGCATGGCGCCACGACCAGCAACGGCATGACCCACATCGCCATCGCTGAAGCCAAGGACGGCAAGACCGTCACCTGGGCGGAACAGGTCTCGGAGGCGCAGTACGCCGGCCAATGAAGTTACGGAATGTGTCGAAGCTGCTCACCCGGCACCTTTGTTGCAAACCGCCATCCGCCCTACAGGCCCTGCATCAGCGGGGTCGCGCCGGAATTGCAGCGGTTATGGCAATGTCGACTCATGAATTCTGTTCAGAAGTCCATGCGCAATTTCGGGGTTAATCGACACAACCATCCTCCGTACGATCCAGCGACACCGCAGTGACCCGCAATGGATGGAGCCTTTCACGATGACCACTGACGCACGTAACAGCACTGCTCTCCCCGCACTCATGGCGCTTGGTCTGGGTATTGGGGCGATGTTCAGCGTTACCACTCAAGCAGCCGAGGCATCGCAGACCATGGCCAGCACGCCCGCCAGCGCAGCCAGCTTGTCGCGCCAACAACAAACGATCCCTCTGATCGCCGCGTTCATGGCGACCAGCGACATGCCCAACCTCAACACCGCGCTCAATCAAGGGCTCGATGCCGGCCTGACCATCAGCGAAACCCGGGAAATTCTGGTGCAGCTGTACGCCTATGTGGGCTTCCCCCGTAGCCTCAACGCCTTGAACGAACTGATGACAGTGGTGCAGGCGCGCAAACAGCGCGGTATCGAAGACGCGCCGGGGCATGAGCCGAGCCGGGTGATTCCGATCGGGGATGAGCTGCTGGCCGCCGGCACCGCGAATCAAACCAGGATCTCCGGCGCCCCGGTCAAAGGCCCGGTGTTCGAGTTCGCTCCGGTGATCAACCGGTTCCTGCAAACCCACCTGTTCGGTGACATCTTCGAGCGCGACAACCTCGACTGGCAAAGTCGCGAACTGGCGACCGTCGGGGCGCTGGCGGCGACGCCAGGAGTCGAGCCGCAATTGCGCTCGCACATGGCGGCGAGCCTGCGCGTCGGTCTGAGCACGGCACAGTTGCATGAGGTCACGGAACTGCTGAAAAAACACGGTGATACACAGACGGCTGAACGTGCCAACACCGCGTTGACCCAAGCCCTCGCGGCTTCGGGGAAATGACATGAAATCTGCAAAGTACCTGCTGAGCATCACGCTGTTGAGCCTGTTGGCGGCCTGCGCGAACCACCCCGATGGTTCGTTGCTGATTCAACAACAAGGCAGCTTCGCCGCCGGCGGATCGGTGACCACTGCACCGGGCACCTTCAACCCGCGCCAACCAATGATGCCCAACGGCCAGACGTACCACGGTGACCACGTCTACGCCTTCTATCAAATCCCGGTGGATGCGCGAAAACTGCCCATCGTCATGTGGCACGGTGCAGGCCAGTTTTCCAAGACCTGGGAGACCACCGCCGATGGTCGCGAAGGCTTTCAGAACATCTTTCTGCGCCGCCATTACGGCGTCTATCTGATCGATCAGCCCCGGCGTGGCGATGCCGGACGCAGCATGGTCGAGACCACAATCAAGCCTGTGCCTGACGAACAACTGTGGTTCAACCAGTTCCGCATCGGGCTGTGGCCCAACTACTTCAACGGTGTGCAATTTGCTCAGGATGACCAGACCCGCGAGCAGTTTTTCCGGGCGATGACACCGAACACCGGGCCGTTCGACATGGGCGTGGTCTCTGATGGCGTGTCAGCGCTGTTCGATAGAATCGGCCCGGGGATTTTATTCACCCACTCGCAAGGTGGCGGGCCAGGCTGGTTGACAGCGATCAAGAACGACAAGGTCAAAGCCATCGTGACGTTCGAACCGGGCAGCAGCTTCGTGTTCGCTGATGGTGAAGTGCCTGCGCCTATTCCCAGTGCGTTCGACACGGTGCAAGGCGCGGCGGTGCCGATGGAGCAATTCATGGCCCTCACGCGCATTCCGATTCTGATCCTTTACGGCGACAACATCCCGGAGCAAGCGGTCGACCTGCCCGCCCAGGACAGTTGGCGCGCACGCCTGGAAATGGCCCGGCTCTGGCGTGACGCGGTCAATCGCCACGGCGGGGATGTGCGACTGATCCACCTGCCGGAGATCGGCATTCACGGCAATACCCACTTCCCCATGTCGGATCTGAACAACGCGCAGATCGC
Source organism: Pseudomonas entomophila (assembly GCF_023277925.1). Lineage (NCBI taxonomy): Bacteria > Pseudomonadati > Pseudomonadota > Gammaproteobacteria > Pseudomonadales > Pseudomonadaceae > Pseudomonas > Pseudomonas entomophila. The sequence continues at coordinate 1,299,826 of NZ_CP063832.1, read as the reverse complement.
GGATCTGGTCGGGCAATTCCTCAAAGAAAACCAGCTGGACTGAACCTGACACGTTTGCAACTGCCGCCCTTTTGATTGCTCAGGAGCTTCACGTGAAAAAAACCCTCAAGGCCACGTTCATGTCGGCATTGGTCGGCCTCTCGGCGGGCGAAGCCTTAGCCGCCGATTACAAAAAGAACCCGTTCACCCTCGCCTACGACGGCGCGATCAGCAAGAACGAACCGGGCAAGGTCAACATTCATCCGGTCAGCTACAAGCTCAACGGTCTGGATATCGCCGCCAACGTATACACCCCGGCCAACTATGACGCGAAGAAGACCTACCCGACCGTGGTCGTTGCACACCCCAATGGCGGCGTGAAAGAACAAGTCGCCGGTCTGTATTCTCAACGCCTGGCCGAACAGGGCTACATCACCATCACTGCCGATGCGGCGTTTCAGGGCGCAAGCGGTGGTCAGCCGCGCAGCATCGATAAACCGGCGTATCGCATCGAAGACATTCACGGGATGGCCGACTTCATCAGCCAGTTTGCCGGTGTCGATGACAAGCGTCTGGGCTTGCTCGGCATCTGTGGTGGCGGTGGTTACTCGTTGGCGGCAGCGCAAACCGACAAACGCTTCAAGTCGCTAGCAACCGTGAGCATGTTCAATTCGGGGCGGGTACGTCGCAACGGCTACAACGACTCGCAAATGGACAGCATTCAGCAACGCCTGCAACAGGCATCAGCAGCCCGCGCGCAAGAAGCGTCCGGTGGCACGGTGCTGTATTCGGGCGATGCCAACCTCACCGACGAGCAGATTGCCAAGCTGCCCTTCGAGCTGTATCGCCAAGGTTATGAGTACTACTGGAAGACCCACGCGCACCCGAACTCGACCTTCAAATACACCACCAGCAGCCTGATCGACTTGATGCGTTTCGACGCCACTGACTCTATCGAGCTGATCAACCAACCGTTGCTGATGATCGCTGGCAGCAAAGCCGACAGCCTGTATATGACGCAGGACGCCTTTCCCAAAGCCACCGGCACCACCGACAAGGAAGTGTTTATCCTCGACGGCGCGACGCACATCGAAACCTATTGGGTGCCGCGTTATGTCGATGCCGCAATTGGCAAACTGACCGCGTTTTACGCCCGCACCTTGTAATCAACTCTCTTGGGGTCGCGCATTCGTGTGCAACCTGCTTTTATGGATTAATCCCGCGCCCCTTATGAGAGGTTCTCATCAATGTCCCGCGCCAATCTAAACGACCTGCAAGCCTTCGTGGTCATCACCCGCGAAGGCAGTTTCACCCGCGCGGCCGCTCAGCTTGGCGTCTCGCAGTCGGCGCTGAGTCACACCATGCGCGCACTGGAAAGCCGATTGGGCGTGCGCCTGCTGACGCGTACCACACGCAGTGTTTCGCCGACCGAGGCGGGTCAGCGGCTGTATCAATCGATGGCGCCGCGATTCGATGAGATCGAACTCGAACTGGCTGCGGTCAGCGAGTTTCGTGACACCCCGGCAGGCAATGTGCGGATTCAAGCATCCGAACATGCCGCCAACAATATTCTGTGGCCCAAGCTTTCAAAGGTGCTTCCCGACTATCCAGACATCAAAGTCGAAATCACCGTCGACTACGCCCTTTCCGACATCGTCGCGCAACGCTATGACGCCGGTGTACGCCTGGGAGAGCAGGTGGCCAAGGACATGATCGCCGTTCCTATCGGGCCACCCTTGCGCATCGCGGTCGTGGGCTCACCCGAGTATTTCAAACAGCGGCCAGTGCCGAAGGTGCCCGGTGATCTTGCGGCGCAAAATTGCATCAATCTGCGCCTCCCCACCCATGGCAACCTGATGCAATGGGATTTTGAAAAGGATGGTCACGAACTGAAGGCCCGTGTCGAAGGACAATGGACGTTCAACAGCAGCCTGCCGATTCTGCGTGCGGCCGTGGCGGGATGTGGCTTGGGTTTCCTGCCGGAGGACATGGTGGCGAAGGAGCTAGCTGACGGTAGCCTTGTACGGGTGTTGGAAGATTGGTGCCAGCCCTTTGCCGGTTACCATCTCTACTACCCCAATCGCCGAGAACATTCATCGGCGTTTGGCGTTGTAGTTGAAGCGTTACGCTACAAGCGCTGAGTCATCGGCCTTCAAGGCGTCTGAATTTTACCTGCCCCGCAAACCCGCGAAAAAGCAGATGCATTTGATTTGATCGATTGCAGTCGTACGCGACCGGTTGCAATGGGTCCTTAGAAATCCTTCGTGAAGGGCTACTTTGGGGCGATAGCGGACGGTCGCGAGTGGCGGCTATCGACCCATGGCAGATTTCAGCGAGTCTACGCTTGGCTGTTACTCCAATGGGCGCTTGTGATAGCTATAGCGCTCGGCATTGGATGCCCTCGATGGATCCGGCGGGCCTTGTCTCTGACCGCCTCGAAAGGGCCGGATTTCGATGTAATCGTCGCGGTCCTCTGGACGGGCTCTCTTGGCATCCTCGCCTCGCTCGGTCGGCCAACCGCCATTACCGGCTGACTTACCACCCTGGCCGTTATCCCTGTCTCTGGTCATACGCACCTCTCAATGCTCAGAAGCCCTGAGCTACCTCGAGTATGCGCCCCCTGTCTTCCAAAAAGTTTTAAAACAGACTGCCGGGACAACCAGGTACAAGGTAAGCGATCCCTAAACCTCACCTACCACAAAGTGAGGTCTCGGCATTGGTTGTGCAGGTCTGTCGAGCCGGCGGAGCTGCCCCTGACTTTTTACGGCAAAACATTGCGACGACATTGCCCACGTCTGGACGCTGTTCGACACAACGTGGCTGTCATCCCTTTCGACATGTTGCTACCCTGCCCCGATGCATCGGACAGAATTGAGCACATGCTGGAAGCACTACGACGGATCGACCTCAACCTCCTGCTGACCCTCCACGCGCTGTTGCTGGAGCGGCACGTGACACGTGCGTCGGTGCGCCTGCACAAAAGCCAGCCCGCCGTCAGCCATGCCCTGGCTCAACTTCGCCTGCACTTCGACGACCCCTTGCTGATACGCCGTGACGGCCAGTTGGTGCTTACCGCCCGAGCGCAAAGCTTGCTGGGGCCGCTCGAGCAGTCCCTGAGGCATCTCAATGATCTGCTGGGGGCATCCGAATTCGACCCGGGCCAATCCCAGGCGCGCTTCCGCTTGTCACTTTCCGACTACGCCGCGCGCCGTGTGCTACCCAGGCTGGTTCGTCATGTTCGCCGCGTCGCACCCGGGGTGGACCTGGCGGTCAGCCAGGCCAGCCGGGAGACCATGATGGCCCAGCTGGCGGATGGCGAACTCGACGTGGCGCTGGGCATTTTCCCGGAATACCCCCAAGGTGTCCTGGTGCAGGAGCTGTTCCCCGAGCACTTCGTCAGCCTCGCCGATGAAAGCGCCCTGCCGGCGTGCGGTTGCCTGTCGCTCGAGGCGTGGCTGGAGCGCCCGCACGTCATGCTCGCCCTGCGCCCCGATGCCAATGACGAAATCGAGCGGGTGCTGGCGCGAATGGGGGTACGGCGCCGAATCGCCATGGCACTGCCGCACTGGAGCGCCGCCATCGAACTCATCGCCGGTACCGACCTCATCCTGACGGTGGCGAGTTGGCCGGTTCGGGATCTGGACCGGTACCCGACGCTGCGCACCTTCGATGCCCCGCTGGACCTGCCGGTGCTGTCGTACCAACAAGCCTGGCACTCGCGCAATGACGCAGACCCGGCGAACCGCTGGATCAGGGACGCGATCCTGGCTTGCAGCCAGGGCACCTGACGGTCGAATCACGCACTGGCGACTTCCGCCGGCCCCTTGAGCTCGACTTGATTGCCATCAGGATCGAAGCAGTAGAGCGACAAGCCCACACCCTCTGCCCCGTATCGGCTGGCGGCCTTCTCGACCGAGATGCCGTGCCCTTGCAGGTGGGCAATGATTGCCTGCTCATCGAACGGCTCCACGCGCAGGCAGAAGTGATCGACGTTGCGTCGCTCCTTGCCAGGTGCTCCACCGCCCTTGGCCCCCAACGGGCCTAGGATATCCACCAGGTCGATCATGGAACCGCCCGCCGCCAGATGGATCATGGCGAGCTCTTCGTTGTGCTTGCTGATCGAGCAACCCAGTACCTGGGTATAGAAATCCACACTCCGCTGCATGTCCTGCACGCGCAGCACAATGTGGTCGATTTGCTGGATAGTGAAAACCGTCACCTTGTCACCTCCTGGGTCAGTCCTCCGCCCTCTCCATGTGCAGGTCCGCGTGCTCGGGTGCGGTACCTGCCGGGCTTCGGTGATGTGTACCGATGTGGACGACCAGCTTGGTCCATCCAGGCTTCGAATGAAAATCGACAATCCGCACATGGAATATTCGCCAGTCGAATGGCATCGCATCCTGGGCTGGCCAATGCTTCATGACTCGCCCTAATACCCTGTCTGCAAAGCTAATTTCAATCTCACCTGGTGAACACCCTAGACTGCCCGCTCACCCGCACAGGATCCCCGCGATGAACGGCGAAACCTCGCTTGAAACACTGCTCCAGTCCATGAAGCCCGAACTCAACGACGGCGAATATGTGTTCGTCACGGGCGCTGACCCAATGACGCTGCGAGACGTGGAGGTTGTTGGTAGTTTCAAGGAGCGCGAAGGATGGACAGTCATTCTGGGTCGAAGTACGGCAGATAGGCTGAAGCTGCCCTACACCTACGTGTGTGCCTGGATCACCCTGACCGTACACTCCTCGCTCGAAGCCGTGGGGCTCACTGCGGCGTTCGCCAATGCGCTGGGCAAGGCTGGCATCAGTTGCAATGTGATGGCCGCCTATTACCATGACCATATCTTCGTCGGCGTGAATGATGCCCAGAACGCCATGGCGGTGTTGAACGCGCTCTCGCGTCAATGAGTGATCGAACCTGCGCATGAGTGGATCGCCTCGCACGTCATCGTGTTGTGTCCGCCAACCCCAACCAGGCGCGCAACACCGCATAACCACGCCAGGGCCGCCAGCCCTCCGCCGCCTGAGTGGCAGCGCGGGCAGTGCTCACACCCAACGCTTTTTGCAACGCCACATCGCCGGCCGGGAAGGCATCGGGCCAGCGCAGCGCGCGCAAGGCGATGTACTGGGCCGTCCAGTCGCCGATGCCGGGCAATGCCCGCAACTGGGCACACGTCGCGGCAACATCCACACCGGGGCTCAAGACGAGGCGCCCCTCCTCCACGGCCTCGGCCAAGGCCTTGAGCGCGGCCTGACGCTGGCGGGTGATGCCCAGCCGGCCAAGCGCATCGCCGCTGGACGCTACCAGCGCGGCCGGCGTGGGGAACAGGCGGCCAAGGCCTGGAACGGGGGTTTCAACAGGTGCACCGAATGCGCTGGCAAGGCGCGAACCCAGCGTGCGCGCGGCGGCCACGGTGACTTGCTGACCGAGCACGGCGCGCACCGCCAGTTCGAATCCGTCCATCGCCCCGGGGACGCGCACGCCCTCGCCCGACGGGAACGTGGCGTGCAAGACACAGTGAATGGCGCCCGGATCAGCATCCAGGTCAAAGGCGCAGCGCACGCGATTGATCAGCGTGGGCAGCACGATTGCCAGAGACTCGCTGATCGTGACCAGCACCTGGGCATGTGCCTCGTCGAAGTGCACCTGTAACCAGCCGCTGTGTTCGTGCTTGCCCTTGCCGAAGCGAAGGGTGCGCGAGTACTGCAGTCCCTCCACGCATTCCACACCGGGTATCGCGCGCAGGCGCAGGAAGCCTAGCATGGCCTCCACGTCATAAGGTGGGCGCCAGCCCAAGCGCACGCTGACGCCCTGCCCGCCCGGCGAGGCCTTGGCGCGGCGCAGCGCACTCGGGTTCAGGCCGTAGTGCTGGTAAAACGCATCGTTGAACCGACGCACGCTGCCAAACCCGCTGGACAAGGCCACCTGGGTCATTGGCAATTGCGTGTCGGCGATCAATTGCTTGGCCGCCAGCAACCGTCGCGTCTGGAGGTACTGGAGGGGCGAAACACCGAAATGTGTCTCGAAGATGCGCCGTAGGTGGCGGTCGCTCACGCCCAAATGGTTGGCGATGGCGACCATCGAGCCCGTCCCCGTCACGCCCGGCAAGGCTTCCGGTTCATCCATCAGCCGCGCCGCCTGCAGCGCCAGGATGCGCGACGCGTCCTCGGTACTCCACGCGGCCGCGCGCGGCGCCAGCTCCGGCCGGCAGCGCAGACAGGGCCTGAACCCCGCGGCCTCAGCCTGGGCGGCGTGGCGGTAGAAACGGATATTCTCGCGCCGTGGCGTCTTCACCCGGCACACCGGCCGGCAATAGATGCCCGTGCTGGTCACCGCCGCGAAGAAGGCACCGTCGAAACGGGCATCATGCGCCTTCACGGCCAGGTAGCAGGCATCGCTTTCGGGGGGATCGATGATGTTTGGCATGGAGGACATCCTATGCCTTGGGCAGCGATGAGGCTCGCCATTTTCGGACATCTGGTCTGGCGCTTCGATACCTCGGCGAGTCACGGCAAAAATCCGATGCCTTGCGGCATCGGATTCCGATTGATTGGCCTCGACAATCAAATCCGTGGCACATCCGGCACGTCTGCCGGATGTTGCCTTGATCGCGTGTTACTCAGCCGTCTGCACTTACGGCGCGTCCTGCGCCGACACAGCCTGGTTGCTGCCGCTGGTCAACGGCCCGTAGCGTCGGCTGAACTCCTGGTTGTAGGGCACGTGGTTCTTGTTCACCCCGCTGTCCCAGTTGACCGACCAGGTCATCAGGCCCTTGATCGAAATGCCCTTGGCATAAAGCCGCTTGAACACGTTGGACACCGCCGTCGGGTTGATCACGTAGCCGGTGGCCGCGGCATCGACGTTGGCCGGCAGGCCGATGACGAACTTGTCGGCCGGGATCTTGGTGAAACCGCGGGTACCACTGACCAGGCTTTCGGTCATGTAGTAGAGGAAGTCCTCTTTCATCGCGTCGTTGTTCTGGGCAATCCACGCGCCGCGCCCGTTGTTGGCCTCCTCGACCCAGAGCCCGTCGCCGCCCTGGTTGTAGAACTGCGGCGCGATGAAGTCGTAGTAGCCTTCCAGTGCCTGGAGGTAGGGCACGTAGCGGCCAGCGGCGGTCAGGTAGGGGAACTCCGGCGCCATGCTGATGATGAAGTGCTTGCCCTCGGCGGCGTAGTGGTCCTTGACCAGTTTCAGCGCGGCGGGCAGGACAGTCTTGTTGGCAGCGAAGTCAATCGCGCTCTGTTCAAGGTCGATGTCCAACCCATCGAAGCCGTAGGTTTCCACCAGGCGGATGATCTCATTGGCCAGTGGCTGTTCATGGCCTGGGTTCAGTGCGATATGCGCATCGGCACCGCCCAGGGACATCAGCACCGCCCTGCCCTGGCTGTTCAGCACGCCCACCTGGCGACGGAACTCGGCGTCGGACAGGTTGTAGGGCTTGAAGGTTGGAATACCGCTGCCCTTCATGAACGCCACGGCCACCACGTTGTAGTCCCGCGGCACATCCTCCAGGCTCATGTTGGCGAACTGCCCGCGCTGGTAGCCATCGGCGGGGCCGGCCGGCCAGTTGTGCCAGTAGCCCATGAGGATTTTCTTGCCGGCCAGGCTCGGCATTTTCGAAGCGGCATCCTCCGCCGTTTTCAGTTGGGTGAAGTCAAACGTAGACATGTTCTAGTCCTTCAGAACGTGTGGAATATCCGCCGGCTTACTGGAAGTCGACGTCGAAGGCCTGGTAGAAGGCGTTGCCGGTGTTGGCCACGATCCACATCAGCACGATGACGTGACGGCCCTTCTTGTTCGAAGGCAGCTTCACTTCGTGATCGATCTTGGCCTTCAACTCGCCGGCATGGCTGTAGTACGGCACCTGCGGGTAGAAGTCCTCGGCGAACGGCTTGGCCTCCAACTGGGCGCGGGTGATGCGCTGTTTCGGGTCCCAGCCATCCTTGGTGATCAGCCAGCGGTAGCCACGGGTGGTGTGCGGCGCGGTGTACACCCAGTTCACCTTGAACAGCTGGCCTGGGTCGACGTTGAGCAGCGGCCAGGTGAAGGCGCGGTTGAGCTTCTTGCTCATCTCCTCGTCGGTGAAGTTGACGCAGTCACGGGCATCGGCCTTGCCACCGCTGAGGATGTAGCCATCGGCGGGTGGCGCGACGCTTGGGCTGTCGGTCTCGAACGGCGCCGGGAACGGGCCGGCGGCCAGGGCCGGGAAGTTCTTGCCGCCTTCCATTTCGTTGACCTGCCAGCCACCGAGCAGGCCGAGGTCGATGGCGACGGCGCCGCGGGAGGCCGGGGACATGACGCGGCCGTGGCGAAGTGGGGATTGCGATTGTGGTTGGTTCATCGTTGTAGCTCCATTTGGTTTGAGAACTCTCCGTTTCCAGCGGAGAGGCCTTCAAACTAACGGAGCTGGATTTTCTGTCCACGGGGCCATTTTCAGCGTTGAGACAAGCTGGGAGCGGAAAAGCCAACAAGCACTGGATATTCATCCAGTACAACCTTGATTCTCTCACTCTTCCTGAAGGTGAAGTCCTACACACACAGGCGGCACATGTCCGCTGGCGACCATACCTCGAAGAGTGCCAGGCCAGAGCGCTTTATCAAGAATTTACGGGGCCACTCTGGAAAGCGACAGCAACTTGACACGCGAATCAATAACCTTTCGCCACGTCTTCGGAGTATCGAGAGAGCTACATGAAGCTGCACGTCCACACCTTCCATCGCGTGAACCCAACCCCCCCCTTCGCTCACACCTGCAAGCCAGGGCTCCTGGTCTGGCTCCCTGCCCGCCTGGGGTTCGTGATGCTGCTCATGGCTGGGCCGGCACTCGCCGCCCCGCTGGCCTCGCCGTCGACCGCCAGCACCCTGCCGGTGAACGACAATCCCTTCGCCCTGGATACCAAGCTGCTGGGCAAGGTCTATGTCAGCGGCCAGTTGTCGGGGCTTGGTATCTGGCAGAACCATGTGGTCGATGCCCCCGGCAACGGCAATGACACCTTCCGTACCGACCTGAGCAACGCCCAGGTCGAGATCCAGACCGTCGAAGGGCCGCTGCAGTTCTACCTTCAGGCTGGCAGCTACGCGCTGCCCTCGCTGGGCAGCGCCTACATGAAGGCGAGCAAGGCCACCGATGAGCTCTACGGGAACCTGCCCGTTGGCTACCTGAAAGCCCCCATCGGCGAGCGCTTCTCGATCATGGCCGGTTCGCTGCCGACACTGATCGGCGCGGAGTCGACCTTCACCTTCCAGAACATCAATATCCAGCGTGGCCTGCTGTGGAACCAAGAGCCGGCGATCAGCCGTGGCATCCAGTTGAACTATGCCGGTGACCAGCTCAGTGGCAGCCTTTCGGTCAACGATGGCTTCTATTCCGACAAGTACAACTGGGTCAGCACCAGCCTGGCCTATGCCTTCGATGCCAGCAACACCCTGACATTCGTCGGTGGAGGCAGCCTTTCCAGCCACTCCAAATCATCGATCGCCACCCCCACGGCGCAGAACAACAGCCAGATCTACAACCTGATCTACACCCACACCGACGGCGACTTCAGCCTGAGCCCGTACCTGCAGTACACCCGCGTCGACAAGGACCGCGACATCGGCATCGACGCCGCCGCAGAAACCTACGGCGCCGCGATCCTGGGCAAGTACAGCTTCGATGAACACTGGGCCCTGGGCTTGCGTGCCGAGTACATCGACAGCAAAGGCGGGGAATGCGGGTTGGACGACACCTGCGCGCCGACCAACCTACTCTATGGGCCGGGCTCGGGCGCGTGGTCACTGACCGCCACGCCCAGTTACCGCAGCGGGCCCTTCTTCGCCCGGGCCGAGTTGGCCTACGTCAAGGCCGAAAGCACCGCCGAGGGATCGGCGTTCGGTGACAACGGAAACCAGCGGGACCAGGTCCGCGCCCTCGTGGAAACCGGCCTGATGTTCTGATGCGCTGCACTGCAAGCGATCAGGGCACCGATGGGCGCCCTGATCCTTGCCCCCTTCAAGGATGAACGATGAAACAGCCCGAGGCTTGCATGAACATTCCCGACCTATCACTGGAACGCCCGCTCAAGCAACAGGGCATCAGCGAAGTCGAATGCATGATCAGCGACTTAACCGGCATCGCCCGTGGCAAGATCGCCTCCACCGGCCGCTTCCTCGAGGAAGGTGGCATGCGCTTGCCGGAGAGCGTCCTGCTGCAGACCGTGACCGGCGACTTCGTCGACGACCAGGCCTTCTATGCGTTGCTCGATGAGGCGGGGGTCGACATGTTCTGCCGCCCTGCCCCTGAGGCCATCTACGTCATGCCCTGGCTGAAAGAGCCGACCGCCCTGGTCATCCACGACACCTTCGATAAATTCGGCAATCCCATCGAACTGTCGCCACGCAATGTGCTCAAACGCGTCCTGGGCCTGTATGCCAACAACGGTTGGAAGCCGGTGGTCGCTCCTGAGCTCGAGTTCTACCTGACCAAGCGCTGCCTCGACCCCGACCTGCCCCTCGAGGCACCCGACGGCCGTTCGGGCCGCCCGGAGCGAGGCCGGCAGAGTTTCTCCATCGATGCCACCAACGAATTCGCGCCCCTGTTCGAGGACCTCTACCTCTGGTGCGAGGCGCAGGGCCTGGACCTCGACACCCTGGTCCATGAAAGTGGCCCCGCACAGATGGAAATCAACTTCCGTCACGGTGACCCGCTGCGCCTGGCCGACCAGCTCATCGTGTTCAAGCGCTCGCTGCACGAGGCCGCGATCAGGCATGGCGTCAGCGCCACCTTCATGGCCAAGCCCATCGCCAATGAAGCCGGCAGCGCCATGCACATCCACCAGAGTGTGCTGGACATGACTACCGGCAAGAACTTGTTCGCCCATGACGACGGCGCCATGAGCGAGCGCTTCCTCCACTATATCGGCGGCCTGCAGCATTACATTCCGGACGTGCTGGCGCTGTTCGCGCCCAATGTGAATTCGTTCCGCCGTTTCCTGCCGGAAAACTGCGCGCCGGTGAACGTCGCCTGGGGCACCGAGAACCGTACCGTCGGCCTGCGTGTACCCGCCTCCACGCCAGCAGCGATGCGCGTGGAAAACCGCCTGCCCGGCGCCGACGCCAACCCTTACCTGGCGCTGGCCGCCAGCCTGTTGTGCGGCTACCTCGGCATGCTTGAACAGATCCAGCCCACCGTCCCCGCGCAAGGGCGTGCCTACGACCAGGGTGACCTGCGCCTGCCAAACACGCTCGAAGAGGCGCTGGCCCGGATGGAGCATTGCGACGCCCTTAAGGAGCATCTCGGCAGCCGATTCGTGCAAGGCTATGTCGCGGTGAAGCGCGCCGAACACCGGAACTACCGGCAAGTGATCAGTGCCTGGGAGCGTGAGTTCCTGCAACTGAGTGTCTGACCAGGCACGGTCAATCCAGACACAAGGCCTTTATGGGATTTTTATCCCCATGGCCACAATCCTTCTGACATCTTGCGCCGAGGACTACTAGCCTTCCCCCATCACTGGAGGAAACGCCATGGACCTGATCTTCATCGCACTTGGTGCCTTCTTCGTGCTCAGCATCGTCGGCCTGGCCAAGGGATGCGCGGCACTGAACCGGAGGCCATCATGAGCGGCCTTTACCTGCTGGGCGGCCTGATTGCCTTCGGTTTGCTGGTCTACCTTGTCGCGGCCCTGCTGTTTGCGGAGGACTTCCTGTGAACGGTCAAGCCTGGATCCTCCTGGTAACCTTCCTGCTCGTCCTCGGCCTACTCGCCTGGCCCCTGGGGCGCTACCTCACGGCCGTGATGGAAGGCCGGTTCAACCTCTGTACGCGCATCGAATCGCCACTCTATCGCCTGGCTGGTGTGCGCCTGGACGCGCAGATGACCTGGCTGCAGTACGCTCTCGCGCTGGTGCTGTTCAACGCCCTGGGGCTGATCGCCGTCTATGCCCTGCAACGCCTGCAGGGCTGGTTGCCGTTCAACCCGCAAGGCATGCCAGCGGTAACGCCCGACTCAGCCTTCAACACGGCCGCCAGCTTCGTCACCAATACAAACTGGCAGGGCTACAGCGGCGAGACGACGATGAGCTACCTCACCCAGATGCTGGCGCTAACGGTGCAGAACTTCTTCTCTGCGGCAACTGGCATCGTCGTGGCCATCGCCTTGATCCGCGGGTTCGCCCGCCACAACGCGGACAGCATCGGCAACGCCTGGATCGACCTGACCCGCGTCACGGTGTGGGTGCTGCTGCCGCTATCGCTGATCCTCGCCCTGTTCTTCGTCAGCCAAGGCGTGATCCAGAACCTCGAGCCGTACAAGGAGGTCTCTACACTGGAGTCCGTCCAGTATCAGGTTCCGGTCACCAATGAGGCCGGCCAGCCGACGCTCGATGCCCAGGGCAGTCCGGTCCTGAAGACCGTTACCACCCATACACAGACCCTCGCCATGGGCCCGGTGGCCTCGCAGGAGGCCATCAAGATACTCGGTACCAACGGCGGCGGCTTCTTCAACGCCAACTCGGCGCACCCGTACGAAAACCCCACGCCCCTGAGCAACTTCGTGCAGATGCTGGTGATCTTCCTCATCCCCACGGCGCTGTGTTTCGTGTTCGGGCACATCGTCGGCGACATTCGCCAGGGCTGGGCGCTGCTGGCGACGATGGTGGTGATCTTCGTGATCGCCGTGGTCACCGTCACCCACTACGAACAATTGGGCAACCCTCAGTTCGCCGGGCTGGGCCTGGACACCACGGCCGGCAACCTTGAGGGCAAGGAGGTCCGTTTCGGCATCAACGCCTCCAGCCTGTTCGCGGCGGTGACCACCGCGGCCTCCTGCGGCGCCGTCAACGCCATGCATGACTCCTTCACGCCGCTGGGTGGCGCCGTGCCGCTGGTGCTGATGCAGCTGGGCGAAGTGGTGTTCGGCGGCACAGGCTCGGGCCTCTACGGCATGCTGGTGTTCGCCATCCTCGCCGTGTTCATCGCCGGCCTGATGATCGGCCGCACCCCGGAATATCTGGGCAAGAAGATCGAAGCCTACGAGATGAAGATGGTCGCCATCGCCATCCTGGTGACGCCGCTACTGGTGCTGTTCGGTACCGCCATCGCGGTGATGGCCGAAGCCGGCCGCGCCGGTATCGCCAACCCCGGCGGCCATGGCTTCAGCGAAGTGCTGTACGCCTTCACCTCCGCCGCCAACAACAACGGCAGCGCCTTCGCCGGGTTGTCGGCCAACACGCCCTTCTACAACACCCTGCTGGGCCTGATGACCTGGTTCGGCCGCTTCGGCGTGATCGTCCCCGTGCTCGCGGTGGCCGGCAGCCTGGCGGCGAAGAAGCGCCTCGGCGTCACCGCCGGCACCATGCCCACCCACGGGCCGCTGTTCGTCGTACTGCTGATCGGCACGGTGCTTTTGGTCGGCCTGCTGAACTACGTCCCGGCATTGGCCCTGGGGCCAGTGGTCGAGCACCTCATCATGATGATCCAGTGAGAGACCGGACATGACACGCAAAGCGTTCTCCCTGTTCGATGCCAGGCTCATCCGCCCGGCCCTGCTCGACGCCCTGCGCAAGCTCGACCCGCAGGTGCAGTGGCGCAACCCGGTGATGTTCGTCGTCTATGTCGGCGCGCTGATCACCACCGGGCTATGGGCCCAGGCGCTGGCCGGCCATGGCGAGGCCGGCACCGGCTTCATCCTCGCCATCGCCCTGTGGCTGTGGTTCACCGTGCTGTTCGCCAATTTCGCCGAGGCATTGGCCGAAGGCCGCAGCAAGGCCCAGGCGGCTTCGCTGCGCAGCCTGAAGAAAGAGACCTGGGCGAAGAAGTTGCGTGAGCCGCGCTACGGTGCCGAGTGGCAACTGGCGCAGTCCAGCGGCCTGTGCAAAGGCGATGTGGTGGTGGTCGAGGCCGGCGACCTGGCCGACTCGATCATCCCGGCCGATGGCGAGGTGATCGAGGGCGCGGCCTCGGTGGACGAATCGGCCATCACCGGCGAGTCGGCGCCGGTGATCCGTGAGTCCGGCGGCGACTTCTCGGCGGTGACCGGCGGTACCCGCGTGCTCTCGGACTGGATCGTCATCCGCATCACCACCAACCCCGGTGAGACCTTCGTCGACCGCATGATCGCCATGGTCGAGAACGCCAAGCGGCAGAAGACCCCGAACGAGATCGCCCTGACTATCCTGCTGGTGGCCCTGACCATCGTCTTTCTCGGCGTCACCGTGACCCTGCTGCCCTACTCGCTGTTCGGTGTTCAGGCAGCGCAGGCCGGCACGCCAGTGTCGATCACCGTGCTGATTTCACTGCTGGTATGCCTGATCCCCACCACCATCGCCGGCCTGCTCTCGGCGGTCGGCGTGGCCGGCATGAGCCGCATGATGGAGGCGAACGTGATCGCCACTTCCGGCCGCGCCGTAGAGGCCGCCGGTGACGTGGACGTGCTGCTGCTGGACAAGACCGGCACCATCACTTTGGGTAATCGCCATGCCTCGGCGTTCCTGCCGGCACCAGGAGTCAAGGAAGCGGAACTGGCCGATGCCGCGCAACTGGCCTCGCTGGCCGATGAAACGCCGGAGGGGCGCAGCATCGTGGTCCTGGCCAAGGAGCGCTTCAACCTGCGCCAACGCGACATCGCGGCGCTGGACGCGCACTTCGTGCACTTCTGCGCACAGACCCGCATGAGCGGAGTCAACCTGGGTGATCGCCAGCTACGCAAGGGTGCCGGTGACGCGCTGCTCGCCCATGTACAGGCCCTGGGCGGCAATTTTCCTGACGCGGTGCAAGCACAGATCGACAGCGTTGCGCGGCGCGGTAGCACACCACTGGTGGTGGCCGACGGCGCCCGGGTGCTGGGGGTGATCGAACTCAAGGATATCGTCAAGGGCGGCATCCGCGAACGCTTCGTCGAACTACGGCGCATGGGGATCAAGACGGTGATGGTCACCGGCGACAACCGCATCACCGCCGCCGCCATCGCCGCCGAAGCGGGCGTCGACGACTTCCTCGCCGAAGCCACGCCGGAACAGAAGTTGCAGCTGATCCGCCAGTACCAGGCCGAAGGTCGCCTGGTGGCGATGACCGGCGACGGCACCAACGACGCGCCGGCCCTGGCCCAGGCCGACGTGGCTGTGGCGATGAACTCGGGCACCCAGGCGGCCAAGGAAGCCGGGAACATGGTCGACCTGGACAGCAATCCGACCAAGCTGATCGAAGTGGTCGAAACCGGCAAGCAGATGCTGATGACCCGCGGCTCACTGACCACCTTCTCGATCGCCAACGACATCGCCAAGTACTTCGCCATTGTGCCGGCTGCGTTCGTCACCACCTACCCGCAGGCCGCCGCACTCAATGTGATGGGGCTGACCAGCCCGAACTCAGCAGTGCTGTCGGCGGTCATCTTCAATGCGCTGATCATCGTGTTCCTCATACCCCTGGCACTCAAAGGCGTGAAGTACCGCCCGGTCGGCGCCGCCCTGCTGCTGCGGCGCAATCTGCTGATCTACGGGCTGGGGGGAATGGTCGTACCGTTCCTTGGTATCAAGCTCATCGACATGGCGTTGTACGCCGTCGGTTTCGCCTGAAGGAGAGCCATCATGTTCGCCTTGCTGCGCCCTGCCCTGATTCTATTCATTGCCCTCTCGCTGCTCACTGGCCTGGCATACCCGCTGGTGACCGTGGCCGTGACCAGCCTGGTGTTTCCCGACCAAGCGGCGGGCAGCCTGGTGGAACGGAACGGTAAGGTCGTTGGCTCGACCCTGATCGGCCAGTCTTTCAGTGACCCTGGGCATTTCTGGAGCCGGCCGTCAGCGACCAGCCCGATGCCCTACAACGCCGCCGCCTCCTCGGGTTCGAACCTGGGCCCGCTGAATCCGGCGCTGGCCCAGGCTATCAAGGACCGCGTCGAAATACAGCGTGCCACCAACCCGGGCGGCGGCCAGACGGTACCCGCCGACCTGGTCTACAGTTCCGCCAGTGGCCTTGATCCGCACATCAGCGTCGCCGCCGCGCTCTACCAGGCCGACCGTATCGCCCAGGCGCGCAATGTGCCGGTGGCGCGTGTCGAGCAGCTGGTCCGGGAGCACGCCGAAGGTGCACTGCTGGGCCTGCTGGGCGAACCTCGGGTCAATGTCCTGGCCTTGAACCTGGCACTCGACGCCTTGCGCTGAGCGCCAACGCACACAGGGTGGGCTCGATGGCCGAACAACGTCCGGACCCGGACCAGCTGCTGGCGCAGCTCAAAGAAACCGAGAAGCTGGCAGCGCGCGGGCGATTGAAGATCTTTTTCGGCGCAAGCGCCGGCGTCGGCAAGACCTACGCCATGCTGGCCGCGGCCCAGACCGCGAAACAGCAGCAGGTCGATGTGCTGATCGGCGTGATCGAGACCCATGGCCGCGCCGAGACCGTGGCCCTGACCCAAGGGCTCGACAGCCTGCCGCTGCGGCAGGTGGTCGACAAGCAGCGCACCCTCAGCGAGTTCGACCTGGACGCCGCCCTGCAGCGCAAGCCGCAACTGATCCTGATCGACGAGCTGGCGCACTCCAACGTCACCGGCTCGCGCCACCCGAAACGCTGGCAGGACGTGGAGGAGCTGCTCGGCGCCGGCATCGACGTCTGGTCGACCATGAACGTGCAGCACCTGGAGAGCCTGAACGACATCGTCGGCGGCATTACCGGGATCCGTGTCCGGGAAACGGTCCCCGACCATGTGTTCGACACCGCCGACGAAGTGGTCATCGTCGACCTGCCGCCGGACGATCTGCTCCAGCGTCTGAAGGAAGGTAAGGTCTACCTGGCGCACCAGGCCGAACGGGCGGTGCAGAACTTCTTTCGCAAAGGCAACCTGATCGCCTTGCGTGAGCTGGCCTTGCGGCGCACCGCTGACCGTGTCGACAGCGAGATGCTCAACTTTCGCAACAGCAGTGCGGTCAAGCCGGTCTGGGGTACCCGGGATTCGCTGCTCGCCTGCATCGGCCCCTACGATCAAGGCGAGAAGATCGTGCGCTCGACGGCACGCCTGGCCGCCCAGCTGGATGTACCGTGGCATGCGGTGTTTGTCGAGACCCCGGCCCTGCAACGCCTGCCCGATGATCGCCACCGGCGGGTGCTGGCGACCTTGAAGCTGGCCCAGGAACTGGGGGCGCAGATTTCGACGCTATCGGGCCACGATGTCGGCGAAACGCTGGTCAAGTACGCCCGCCAACACAACCTGTCCAAGCTCATCCTTGGCCGCGACGACCGGCGCAGGCCGTGGTACCGCCCGCACCGGCTGGCGGACCAGGTGGGCAGGCTCGGGGCCGACCTGGACGTGATCCAGGTGTCCCTGCAGGCGCTCCAACCGGCAAGAAACGATGACGACAGCCTGGCCAGGCCTGGCCAGGGCGTGTCCTGGACAGGCTATGTCTGGAGCGCCGTCCTGTGCGCGGCGACGGCGCTGCTGACCATGCCGCTGGTGCATGTGCTGGAGCTGGCCAACATCGTCATGGTGTTCCTGCTGGTGGTGGTCGCCATCGCCGTCAGGTTCGGTCGCGGCCCGGCGGTGCTTGCCGCCTTCCTGTCGGTGGCCGCCTTCGACTTCTTCTTCGTGGAGCCACGATTCTCCTTCGCCTTTGCCGACGTCCAGTACCTGGTGACCTTCAGCGTCATGCTCATCGTGGCCCTGGTCATCGGCCAGATGACGGCCGGCCTGACCTATCAGGCACGTGTGGCACAGCGTCGCGAGCAGCGCATGCGCGCGCTCTACGACATGGCGCGACAGCTGTCCGGTTCGTTGATGGCTGAACAGGTGGCAGAGATCGCCGCGCATTTCCTGGTGTCCGAATTCACCGCCCGTTCCGCGCTGCTGGTGGCGGACGACGACAACAGGCTACAGGCGCCGCTGAGCAGCGGCGACGCCCCACAGATCGACCCGGCCATCGCCCAATGGTCATTCGACAAGGTCGAAGCCGCCGGCTATGGCACCGATACCCTGCCCTCCAGCCCGGTCCTGTACCTGCCGCTGTCGGCGCCCATGCGCGCCCGTGGCGTGCTGGCGGTGCAACCGCGTGACAGCAACCGACTGGTGGAGCCGGAGCAGCGTCGCCTGCTCGACACCTGCGCCTCGCTGCTGGCGATTTCGTTGGAGCGCATCCACTACATCCACATTGCCCAGGACACCACCGTGCAGATGGAGTCCGAGCGTCTGCGCAACTCCCTGCTGTCAGCGATCTCCCACGACCTGCGCACCCCTTTGTCGGTGTTGGTGGGCCTGGCCGAGGCGCTGAAGCTCACGCGCCCAGCGCTCGGTACCGAAGCGATCGAGATCGCCACGGCCATCGGTGAGTCAGCGTTGCGCATGAACACCCTGGTCAACAACCTGCTGGACATGGCCCGCCTGGACGCCGGCAAAGTGGTGCTTAACCGCCAGTGGCAACCCATCGAGGATGTGGTCGGCAGCGCACTTCGCGCCTTGCAGCCGGCGCTGGGCGGCCATCCGGTCCGCGTCGAGCTGGCAGCCGACCTGCCGCCGGTCCATGTCGACGCGGTGTTGATCGAACGCATCTTGATCAACCTTTTGGAAAACGCCATCAAGTACACCGCCGCACAGACCCCGATTACGGTGGGTGCCGGCATGACCAGCGAGTACATCGAGCTGTGGGTCGCCGATGAGGGGCCCGGGCTGCCACGCGGCCACGAGGAGGCCCTGTTCGGCAAATTCGTGCGCGGCAAGAAGGAGAGCGCGATCCCTGGCGTCGGGCTGGGACTGGCCATCTGCAGGGCAATCGCCGCCATGCATGGCGCGACCTTGACGGGGGAGACGCGCCCACAGGGCGGCGCTTGCTTCACCCTGCGCCTGCCCCGCGAAGAACCGCCCGAGCTCGATGCCCGGTTGCAAGAGGAGGAAGTACCGTGAACGAATCGGTATCCCAGGTGCTGGTCATCGAGGACGAGAAGGAAATACGACGCTTTGTGCGCATGGCGCTGCAGACCGAGGGGCTGGTGGTGTTCGAAGCCGACACTTTCCATCGTGGCCTGGTCGATGCCGGGACCCGAGGCCCTGACCTGATCGTGCTCGACCTTGGCCTGCCCGACGGGGACGGTGTCGACCTGATCCGCGATGTGCGCAACTGGTCCCAGGTGCCGATCATCGTGTTGTCGGCGCGGGGCGCAGAGGCCGACAAGATCCTGGCCCTGGACACCGGTGCCGACGACTACCTGGTCAAGCCCTTCGGCACCGGCGAACTGCTTGCCCGCGTGCGCGCCCTGCTGCGTCGTCACACCAAGGAGACTGAGAGTACCGCCGTGCTGGCATTCGGCGAGGTGCGCATCGACCTGGAACGACGCATCGTCGAACGATCAGGCGCGCCCCTGCACCTGACCCCGCTGGAATATCGCCTGCTGGTGCACCTGTGCTCGCACCCGAACCGTGTGCTGACCCATATGCAACTACTCAAGGCGGTCTGGGGGCCCTCGCACACCACCGACACCCCCTACCTGCGGGTGTTCATGGGCGGGTTGCGCAAGAAGGTCGAGGTCGATCCCTCGCAGCCCCGCCACCTGGTGACGGAAACCGGCGTGGGCTACCGGTTTATCCCCTGAGCGCGCCTTACATTTCGACCTGGGTACCCAGCTCGATCACCCTGTTCAGCGGTAGCTTGAAGTACCGCAAGTTGCTGTTGGCATTCTTCAGCAGAAAGGCGAACAGGTGCTCGCGCCACTTGGCCATGCCGATCCGCTTGGTCGGCACCACGGTTTCCCGGCTCAGGAAGTAGGTGGTGCGCATGGGGCTGAAGTCCAGCTCCGTCGTGCTGTTCTGGCTAAGGGCAAGGGGCACGTCAGGCTCCTCCATGAAACCGAAGTGCAGGTTGACCCGGAAGAAGCCCTGGCCAAAGGCCTCGACCTCGAAACGCTTGTCGGCCGTGACCCGCGGCGAGTCCTCCGACACTACCGTCAGCAACACCACTTGTTCGTGCAGCACCTGATTGTGCAGCAGGTTGTGCAACAACGCATGGGGGACCGCGTCAGACCGGGCGGTGAGGAACACCGCCGTGCCCTGCACGCGATGGGGTGGCTGCGCCTGCACACTGCCGATGAACAAGGGCAGCGGCAAGGCAGTTTCATCCAGCCGCTCGACGACGATGCTGCGCCCGCGCTTCCAGGTGGTCATCAGCATGAACAGCGCCAGGCCGGCGATCACCGGGAAGGCGCCGCCCTGGAGGATCTTCGGGGCGTTGGCGGCGAAGTACAGGCCGTCCACCAGCAGGAAACCCAGCAGAAAGGGAATGGCCAACCAGCGTGGGGTCTTCCACAGCAGCAACACCACCGCCGAGGCCAGCAGCGTGGTGATCAGCATGGTACCGGTCACCGCAACGCCATAGGCTGCCGCCAGAGCGCTGGAAGACTCGAAGCCGACCACCAGCAGCACCACGCCGACCATCAACGCCCAGTTGACCATGCCTATGTAGATCTGCCCCTGCTCCTCGCTGGAAGTGTGCTGGATGAACATGCGCGGTACATAACCCAGCTGGATGGCCTGGCGGGTGAGCGAGAAAGCACCGGAGATCACCGCCTGCGAGGCGATGATCGTGGCCAGGGTGGCCAAGGCGACCATTGGCAGCAGCGCCCACTCGGGGGCCAGCAGGTAGAACGGGTTGCGCACGGCAGCCGGATTGTTCAGGATCAGCGCGCCCTGGCCAAAATAGTTGAGCACCAGACCCGGCAGTACCAGGATGAACCACGCGCGGGAAATTGGCTTGCGGCCAAAGTGGCCCATGTCGGCGTAGAGCGCTTCGGCACCGGTCAGGGCCAGTACCACCGCGCCCAGGATCGCGACGCCGACACCTGGGTGGGCGACGAAAAAATGTACCGCCCATGCCGGATTGAGTGCCTGCAGCACCTCGGGCCGCTGCACGATACCGTAGACGCCGAGCCCCCCCAGTACCATGAACCACAGCACCATGACCGGCCCAAACAGGATGCCGATGCGTGCCGTGCCGTGCTTCTGGATCACGAACAGACCCACCAGCACTACCACCGACAACGGCACGACCCAGTGGTCGATGCCGTCGATGCCCAGTTGCAAGCCCTCGACCGCCGATAGTACGGAAATGGCCGGGGTAATCATGCTGTCACCATAGAACAGCGCGGCGCCAAACAGCCCCAGCAGCACCAGCACCCTGCTCAGCCGCGGATAAGGACGTGCCGCCCGCCTGGCCAATGCGGTCAGCGCCATGATCCCCCCTTCCCCCTGGTTGCTGGCACGCAGGATGAACAGGACGTACTTGACCGACACCACCCAGATCAGCGACCAGAACACCAGGGACAGGATGCCCAGCACCCCTTCGATGTTGGCCTGCACCCCGAAGTGTCCGGAGAACACCTCCTTGAGCGTGTACAGGGGGCTGGTGCCGATATCGCCATAGACCACCCCGACAGCGGCGATCAGAAGGCCGGCCCCAGTGCTCTTGTTCGGATGGGATTGATGCTCAACGATTGCGGATTGGCTCACAGATCACTTCTCGTCAGTATCGCGTAAATACTGAGTGTAGGCAGGCATGCGGAGGGCTTGAAAAAACGGCGCCAGTATCGGCTCAACGCACAATGCCTGGCATAAAGAATGCGTAAAGAAATGTCCGGTGGCGTGCCCGAGGCTGGCGGGGACACGATCGTCGATACCAGGCGGGCTGACGCCACTCAGATTGCCTGTGGCCTCCAACGGCTACTGATAAGGCGACCGGACCTTGATCGCCTGACTGTCAGGGGTGCCGCCCGCCGGGCACGGCATGGGCGCGAGCTGCTTGTCGAGGCAGACCCAGAGCTCCTTCAAGCGGTTACCCGAACCCACCGAAACCCGCAGGCTCTGAGCGGGCAGCGCCGGGTTGCGCGACAGGAAGGCCTGCTTGATCGTGCTCGCCTTGGTCTCCACCAGCTGGTTCGGGCCTGGGTCGGTACCCAGCATCTCTTGCGTGGTGGGCCGGCGCAGCGTGTCGTACACCCGCTGGATATCGGCGAAGTAGCGATCGGGGGACGACCAGCCGCAAGTGCCATGGGCCTGCCATTCGTTCTGCATCAGGTCCGCGCCCGGCATCATGCACAGGTGCTGCTTGACCAGCGCGGCCGGCAGCGAGCCGACGCTCTGGCAGTTACGCGGATGATCCCGGTCGGAGCGGGCATAGCCGTTCTGCGGCCACAGGCCATGCACCACCCATTCGAAGCGGTTGCCAGAGAAACACTGGAAGGCGTGTTTCTCGCGTTGCGCCTTGGGTTTGTTGCGCTGGGCCTCGCAGTGCTCCGGCGACCAGGACAGCACCAGGGCCAGGTAGTCCGTGGGCAGGTCCTTGTTGACGTAGTCCACCGGGCGTGGCGGCGCGGGTTCCACGGTATCGGGCAACGCACAGACTTGCTCGGCGCTGGCTTGGCTGGCAAACGCTGCCAGCGCCCCCCAAAACAGCGCGCTCATCCAGGCCGAACGCAATGATTGACTTCCCATGATCAACTCCTTGTCAGGCTCGATGCGCTCCATGCGCGGGTGTGCTGAGTACCAGCCAGGCGATGGTGTGCCTCGAATGTGACGATTCGTCAGTGGCTGGTCGGCCCGAGCTGGCCAGCCAGCGGCCAAGGCGAAGTATAATCGCGCGTTCCGCTGCCCTCGGGTACAGTCTTCAAACGCCTCTTATCGATCACAGAACATGAACCGTCGCAAAAAGATCAACCAGCTGTTGAAAGCCCACGCCAAGAAGGCCAGCGCCAAGCTGGCGCCGAAAAACCGCAACACCTACATTTCCAAGGCCGACCGGGCGAAGCTGGCTGCCGAGGCCAGCCAACAGGCCGAACCGACCCCCGACACACCGGCGCAGCCCTGAGCGCAGCCGCAGCTGGAGCGCAATGCGATGGACCTGACGTTCAGCCATGTCGATGTGCTGGTCACCGACCTTGAGGCCGCCTGCGGCTATTACGCCCAGGTGCTGGGCGCTCGCATCTCCAGGACACTGGTGTGGGAACGCGGCGGCCTGCACGTGCGCTACGCGATCGCCCTGCTCGGCCAGGAACGCTTCATGCTGGTCCAGCCGTTGACAGGCAACCTGAAGGACCTGCTGGATACCCACGGCGAAGGCATGATCTACCGCCACTGCTACTCCACGCCAGACATCGAGCAGGCCTATGACCAGCTGATGGCCAACGGCGTGCAGCCCGAAGACGAGAATGGCAACCCGCTGGCCCGCGCACACCTGCAATCCCCTGCCGGTGCGCGCATCCTCTGGCTGCCCAAGCGCTTCGGGCATTTCTCGATCGAGATCCTCGAGGCGCAGGCGCTCGAGGCCTTTATCGAAGACGCGTTCCGCGCGCCTTAGGAATCAGAACACGTACTGCACACCGAAGGTCGACGTCACCGGCGTGTCCTGGCGAATGATCGGGCTCTGGCGCACCTGGTCGGTGTAGTGCATGACATTCACGCTGGCGACGGTCGACCAGTGCTGGTCGAACTGGTGCATCCACGACAGTTCGCTGGAGTAGGCGTAGATGCCCTGGTCCGCCTTGAAGCGCTCGAACACCGTGTTCTCGCTTTGCTGGGCGGTGACGCCGAAGTAGGTCTGGTTGTACTTCGCCTGCCCCGCATGGCCGTTGAGGCTCAAGGTGACGGTGTCGCGGTCGCTCTGGTGCAACGTGCTCAGCAAGCCGAACTGATAGCGGTCGCCACGCTTGTAGCCACCAGTACGCAATTCTGCCTCGGCGGTGACCGCCAGCCAGGGCAGAATCTGCTGGGCCAGGTTGATGTCGACCACTGTCGCGCCCCCTACCGCGCCCATCCCCTTCAGCCTGTCCGAGCCATTGCGGTACTTGCTGTCGCCGTCGGCGCGACCGAAGTCGTAGCCCAGGGCGGCGCTGGCGCTGAAGCCATTGTCGGACTGGTACTGTACGCCCACGCCCGACAGGCTGTCGGCGAAGAAGATGCCGCGCTCGACGGTGACCGATGGCAGCAAGTGACCCTGGCTGCCCTTGGCGCCGAAGTAGCGCGGCGCGGTGTGCAGGGCGAAGCCTGCGGTCACTTTGGTTTCGTCACCCCAGATGCTGTCCTGCGCGTTTTTTTCAGTCGCGCCGGCCTGGGTCGATGCCAGGATCGCGTTGAAGGCGAACGAGGCGCCGAGGACTTTTCTGATGGATTTCGATTCGAACATGTTCATGACTCGCTAGTGTGTATGGGGAACATGCTAGCGAGGGACGTTCAACGTTCCTTTCAGGGTTTATCAAGTTCCTGTCAAGACGGATGAATTTCTCCTGTAGGAGCCAGCTTGCTGGCGAAGCAGGCAAGGCCGGCGCCTACACGGGATCAAACCGAACGCAGGTTCAAAGGGCTCGGTTCAACATTGCCCGACTGCGACGCGTCATGGGCACACGCCACGAAATCTTCCTTGCGCAGCACCACCAGCGCAATCAACGACGCCACCCCGGTCGCCACATAGAAATACCAGGGCGCGGTGATGTCGCCGGTCACCTTGATCAGCCAGGTGGAAATCAATGGCGCGCTGCCGCCGAACACCGCCACAGGAATGTTGTAGGCCATGGCGATACCGGTGGAGCGAATGCGCGTCGGCAACAGCTCGCTCATCAACGCATAGGTCGACGACGCATACAGCCCGAACAGGATCGCCACCGCCATCAGCGGCCAGAACAAGGTGGCCGGTTTGGCGCCGGGCGCTGCCTTGAAGAACCAGTACATGGCCAGGGTCGCCAGGACACCGATCACCATCAGGAACGGCTTGCGCCCGTAGCGGTCGGTGAAGGCGCCGCCAAACGGCATCACCACCGCCGCCGACAGGCTGGCGACGAACACATAGAGCAACGTGGTGCCGCTGTCGAACTTGAGGGTATTGGACATGTAGGTCGAGGCGAAGGTCAGCACCAGGTAGAAGATCGAGCTGTGCAGGGTGATGATGAAAAACACCAGGGCGATCGCGCGCTTCCACTGCCACACCTCGCGCAGCGGCGCCTTGGAGGTTTCTCCGGCCTCCACCAGGGCGATGAACTCCGGGCTGTCTTCCAGCTTCAGGCGGATATACAGCGAAATGAAGCCCAGGGGCCCGGCAAGCAGGAACGGAATCCGCCAGCCCCAGTCCTGCATCAGCTCGGCGCCCAGGGCCCAGGTCATGCCGTTGGCCACGGCGCCGCCCAGCAGCAGGCCAAGCACTGCGGTGACCATCAGCCAGCAGGTGGCGAAGCCACGGCGCCCGGGGCCGGCGTATTCGGAAATGAAGCTGGTGATGGTGCCGATCTCGCCGCCAGCGGAGAAGCCCTGCACACAGCGGATCAGCACCAAGATCACCGGCGCGGCGATGCCGATGCTGGCGTAGGTTGGCAACAGGCCGAGCAGGAAAGTGGAGCCGGCCATCAGCACCAGCACCGTGATCAGTGTGCGGCGGCGGCCGATGCGGTCTGCCAGGGGGCCGAAGAACAAACCGCCCAGGGGGCGGATGAAGAAGCTCAGGGCAAAGGCTGCGAAGCTGGCCAGCAGGCTGCTGGTGGGGTCGTCGGAGACGAAGAAGGCCTTGCCGATATACAAGGCCAGGAAGCCGTAGACGCCGTAGTCATACCACTCGATCAAGTGGCCGGTGGTGGCGCCGAGAAACGCCCGGCGCCGCTGGCGCTGGGGGGTGCTGGGTGACATGCCCATCAAGGGAACTCCTGTCGTGTTGCTGTCCATGAATAGCGTGTTTCAGGGGCTGCTCAAGGCCCCTTTCGGGTCTTGCAGCCACTGGCGCACGCGGGTCTTGAGAATCTTGCCATAGCTGTTTTTCGGCAGCTCTGTGCAGAACTGGTATTTTTTCGGTTTCTTGAACGAGGCCATGCGCGCCAGGAACCAGTCGTTGAGCGCCTGGGCCTGTAGGCAACCCGGCTTGCGCGGCACCACGAAGGCTACCACCGACTCGCCCCATTCGGGGTCGGCCTCACCCACCACGCACACTTCGAATACGCCGGGGTGCTGCATCAGCACCTCTTCCACTTCCCGGGGGTAGATGTTGCTGCCACCGGAGATGATCACATCCTTGCTGCGGTCGGTGAGGGTCAGGTAGCCCTGCTCGTCGAGCTGGCCAATGTCGCCGGTCAGCAGCCAGCCGTCCACCAGGGCGGCGCGGGTGGCCTGCGGATTGTCCCAATAGCCCTGCATCACCGGCGCGCCGCGCACGGCGATCTCGCCGGCTTCCCCAGGCGGCAAGGGGCGTCCGTCAGCCCCCAGCACCTGCACCTCGACACAGGCCTGGGCACGCCCCACCGAGGCGGCGATGCGCGGCCAATCGGGGTTGGCACGGTCGGCGATGGCTTCGCGGGACAGCGCGCTGATGGTCATGGGGCACTCGCCCTGGCCGTAGATCTGCACCAGGCGCGGGCCGAAGGTGTCCAAAGCCTGTTCGAGGTCGGCCAGGTACATCGGCCCGCCGCCGTAGACGATGGTCTTCAGCCCTTCGCCGCCATAGCCCTGCTGCCGGGCCTGCTCGACCATGCGCTTGACCATGGTTGGCGCGGCGAACAGGCTGACATTGCCCAGCGCCTGGGCCAACTCGAACAGCTCCGCCGCCTGGAACCCGCGCGACGCGGGCACCACATGCCGGGCGCCGCAGCGCACATGGATGAAGTTGTAGAGCCCGGCGCCGTGGGAGATCGGCGCGGCATACACCACCGCATCGTCCGCGCCCACCGTGTCCACATCCAGCGGGTAGCACAGGGACATGGCGACCAGGTTGCCATGGGACAGCTTCACCCCCTTGGAGCGCCCGGTGGTGCCAGAGGTGTAGAACAGCCAGGCCAGGTCGGCGTCTGTGCGCGGGTGCGGCCGCAGCAGTTCCTCACCCGCCACCTGCTGAAGTTCGCCCAGCCCGGACGCGGCCAGTTCCCGGCAACCGAGCGGCAAGGCGATACCATCGAACACCTGGCCGTCATCGGTATAGATCAGCCAGGCCCCGGCATTGCCGGCAATCCAGGCGGCTTCCAGGGCGTGCAGCTTGCTGTTGATCGGCACCGCCACCGCCCCGCTCCACCAGATGGCGTACAGCAGTTCCAGGTAGCCGCAGCTGTTCTTCATCAGCAGCGCCACCCGGTCGCCCGGTGAGATGCCGTATTCGTGACGCAGTTGCAGGGCCCGAGCACGGGCCCGCGCGGCGAACGCCTGGTAATCGGCCACCTGGCGCGCGCCCTCGAACAGCGCCGCGCGTTGCGGCCAGCGCTGGGCCGTGTCGCACAGCCAGTTGGCGATGTTCATGTCACACCCGCACCGCCTGCAGGACACTGGCGTAGTTGGCCACCGCCATGCCGCCCATGTTGAACAGCAGCCCGAACTCGGCACCTGGCACGCCCAGCCCAATGGGCTCGCCAACCAGCTGGGCGAAGCCCAGGGCATGCATCGACACCCCGGTGGCGCCCACCGGGTGCCCCTTGGCCTTGAGCCCGCCAGACAGGTTCACCGGCAGGCGCCCGCCCGGGCGCACGGTGCCATCGTCGATGGCGCGGTGCCCTTCCCCTCTGGGGGCCAGGCCCATGGCTTCGTAGATCAGCAGTTCGGCGATGGTGAAGCAGTCGTGGACCTCGGCGAAGCTCAGGTCGTTCAGGGTCACGCCGGTTTCGCGCAGTGCCCCGTGGATCGCCCGTTGCGGCCCCTCGAAGGCCAGCATGTCGCGGCGCGACAACGGCAGGAAGTCGTTGACCTGCACCATCGAACGGATCGCCACCTGGCGCCGCATCGACCGCGCCCGGCGCGGCGACGCCAGGATGATCGCCGCCGCGCCATCGCTGATCAGCGAGCAGTCGGTCAGGCGCAGCGGCGGCGCGATCAGCGGGTTGCTCGGCGACGGGTTGTTGCAGTGCTCGAAGTCCATCACCCGGTGCATCTGCGCCAGCGGGTTGGCCATGGCGTTGGCGTGGTTCTTCACCGCGATCGCCGCCATGGACGCCAGCGGGCTGTGATAGCGCTCTGTGTACTGCTGCGCCACCTGGCCGAACAGCTGGGCGAAGCTCAACCCAGCTTCCGACATCGCGTTCTGGTAACCGGCGCCGGCCAGCGCCCGGGTGACCTCGACCGTGCTGTTGCCGGTCATCTTCTCGGCCCCCACCACCAGCACCAGCTCGGCGGCGCCGCTGCGGATGGCGTGGATCCCCGCCTGAATCGCCGCCGCCCCCGAGGCACAAGCGTTCTCGCAGCGGGTGGCGGGCTTGAAGCGCAGTTGCGGGTCGGCCTGCAACATCAGCGAGGCGGGAAAGCCATCGGCCACCAGCCCCGAGTTGAAGTGGCCGAGGAACAACGCGTCGATCTCGGCCGCCTCGATGGCGGCATCGGCCAGGGCGTCACGGGTGACCTTGACGATCAAATCCTCGAGGTTCAGGCCATCCAGGCGACCAAAAGGACTGTGCGCGGCAGCGACGATGGAAACGGAATCGTGAAACATGGTGATTTTCTTCTGTCCTTGAAGCGGGTAATCCATACAATGTGTCAGCACCCGAATCCCACGCTAGTTGGGGCAACTACGTACGTGAGTAAGTAGTGAGCGCTACGGGGCATGACCATGACACCGAGGCAGGACGCCTGAATGACCGTACACACCCCACCCTACCCCGACCTCGAGCGCCTGGCGTTCCAGGTGTCGCCCGCGCCGCAGCTGATTACCGGGCATCGGCGGATGCTCGATTGCAACCAGGCGTTTGCGCGGCTGTTCGGGTATACCCGTGAAGAACTGCAAGGGCACCTGACCCTGTTGTTGTACCCCTCCCATGCGGATTACCAGGCCATCGGCGAACGTAGCGAGCACTGGCTGCGCAATGGGCTGGGGGCTTTCTATACCGATGAGCGTTTCATGCAGCACCGTAATGGCGAGGTGTTCTGGGCGCGAGCGCATGGGTTCACGTTGACGACGGAGGATCCGTTCGAGCTGATGATATGGCACTTTGAACGGCTGGATCGGCAACCGGCGCCGACGGTGCAGTTGACGCCGCGGGAGCGGGAGATTTCGTTGCATATCGTGAATGGGTTGACGTGCAAGGAGGTGGCGCGGCAGCTAGGGATCTCGCACCGGACGGTAGAGGTGCATCGGGCGCGGTTGATGAAGAAGTTGCAGGCGAAGAACAGTGCGGAGTTGGTTTCTAAGATTATTTTTATTAGCTGAGGGTATGACACTCAGCCTCCCACACTGCAAATACGCATTCATTATCGAGCGTCAACAAAACCTCATGGCGCCTTGGATTTACCTGGTTTTTCTACTTGAGGAAATTGCATACCACTAAAAAATTCGTCAGTCTCGGCAGCAGAGATGATTCGAACATTGGTAAAAAAATCATTGGTCGCGATATACACGTGTTCCAGCCGCTTTTCTTCCGAAAGTACATGACTGGCTTTTGCTAGCTCCAATTCCCACTTGGCTTCGAGTGCATCGATTGCAAATTTTGATTGCTCCCGCCCGCGCCAGCTTCTTTCCCAACGAAAAAAATTACTCAACCCTGTCAGTGCCGCGATTGTTAAGCTCATCACCGACATAACCTCGGTTTTATACTGGAAATAGGTCACAGCAACAACTGGAAGGATAACGCCAAGCAGTATTGTGACGACACCACACACCCTGAACATATAGAAAGGGTAAGACTGGTGCTTTGCATACCACTCACGCCGCGGATCAACAAAGCATTTTTTTATAGATCGCGCAGCGCCCAAGAAATTATGAAGCGAATGCTCGCTGTTATCCGCCGTCATAACGCCCCCTATGGATATGGGTAAAACGTAGGCCCAGTCATCTACAGTAGAGGCGATCAAACGTCGCTTGGCAAGCAGAGCACGTGCTTAGCCATAGAGCATGTTGACCACTACACCTTGCTATTACCCAGCAGTCACCTTGCCATAACATCTGTACGAAACATTAACGGACACTCAACTCTCCGAGATAAAACCGGGCGGCGCCCCTGCCCGCCCAGCGGCCATTCCAGACCTTCTCATGACGCTCAGGTTTTTAGGATAGTTGGGTCGGAAGTTGGCCACCCCAGCCCGGTCAAGCGGCGCCCTTGGCCTGCTGCTCCAAGTGCACCTGCAATGTCGGGTCGATTTGCAGTGCGCTGGCCAACTCGTCCAGGTAGGCCCGCTCTGCGGTCTGCTGGTCATCCACCAGCATCACGCTGGCCAGGTACATTTCCGCGGCCATGGCCGGGTCCAGTGCCGACTGTG
Organism: Pseudomonas entomophila; assembly: GCF_023277925.1. Classification (NCBI taxonomy): domain Bacteria; kingdom Pseudomonadati; phylum Pseudomonadota; class Gammaproteobacteria; order Pseudomonadales; family Pseudomonadaceae; genus Pseudomonas; species Pseudomonas entomophila. Next base: position 1,269,707 of record NZ_CP063832.1, on the reverse strand, counting down.
CCACCTCGGCAGCATCGAGTGGCTTGGCGACTTCCTCATCCAGCCATTGCTGCAGCTGCGGGTCGTTGGTGTGACGTTTGATTTCGGCGTAGATCAACTGTTCTTCTCTCTGGTCGATGCGACCGTCAGCCTTGGCTGCCGCAATCAGCGCGCGCAAGATGGCATGGCTGTGATCGTCGGCCTCGGCGCCGGACAATTGATCGACAGTGCGCAGGGCCTGTTGCGGGGCTGCCGCCTGACTGCGCTGCCAGCTTTGATAGGCCTGGAACGCCAGCATGCCCAACGACGCCAGGGCCGCGTAATTGGTGCCACCCGCGGGGCGCCCCTGGTTAGCGCCGCCTGCGCTGCCGCCACCTAACAGGCCGCCGAGTAAACCACCAAGGCCACCACCGCCACCCGCTGCACTACTGCCGCCAAGCAGACCACCCAGCAACCCGCCCAAACCGCCCAGGCCGTCTTGCGATGACAGGCCGCCGCTCCCTTGTTGCGATTGCGAGGCCTGGCCGGCCCGAAGTAACTGTTCGAGTAGATCACTGGTGTTCATTGCAGCGCCCTCGGTCGGTAGTCGTTGCCCGGAGAAGCAACGATAGCCCCCGCTAGGCAATTCGGCATGACCGTTTGGCCGACGGGGTAATCCGGGGGCTTATAGAGCTGACAGATAACCAGCACGCAATCCCCTACCTCTTGTCTGCACTCCGCAAACGGGAGCTATGGGCTAACAACAGGTAATCGCGAACGGCGGCTTTCGACCCATAGCTGTCTTTCATAAGGTGCAGCAAACGGTGAGTAGCCTGCCAGCAGCCCATCGATCTACACACGTTACTCTTCAATAAGGTCTAGTCACTGAACTCCCACTTAAGTATCGGTAGATGACGGGGCTCGCCACATACTGGGCGCGGTACATCGCGCACATGCTGTGCACCGAGTAGCTCGTAGAAGCCACGAGCCGACGGGTCTGACTCCACCGCTAAATTGTTCACGCCAAGCCCGCGCGCTACGGCCAGAGCATGCCCCACCAGGCGCCGTCCGTGACCACTTCCCATTGACTGTGGGTCTACCCAGCAATGCTCCAACTGCCAGCCGTCCTCGCCGCTCTCAAGCCCATAAAAGCCCAGTAGTTGGCCATCCGCTGCTACCAGCACCGCGTACTGCTGGGTCATTTGCCCGGGGTCGAAAGTCAGCGCGGCCTCCCATGCCTTCATCCAGGCTGCGGGGTATCCCCAATGGGCCTTGCTGCGCTGAGCCAAAGCACTGAGCGCCTGTGCATCAGATCCTCGGGATGGGCGAAGGATCGGCGTGTCGTCCTCCAGCAAAGCTCGCCCCGCCGGGTCAGTGGCCAGCAGGCTGTACTGGTGCAGGTTGAGGAAGCGTCCGTTCTTGTATTCCACATCCCGCAAGGTTCCCTCAAGCACGAAGCCGAGCCGCTCCAGCAAACGAGTGCTGGCGGGGTTCTCCGGCTCAACTTCTGCGTGGATGCGGTGTACGCCGAGGGTGCCCAGGGCGAAGCGGAGGATGGTAGGCAGGCAGTCTTGCATCAGCCCCCGGCCCCAGTGTTCCGGTATCAACCAATAGCCGATATCCAGGCTGCGATCAGAGTGAGACCAATCATTGAAACCACAGGCGCCTACCAGTTCGTCCCGCCCCGGCAAGGTAACGCCCCACCAAATGCCCCGGTGCTCTTCCAGCAGTGCGTCATACCAGCGCATCTGTTCGTCCGTCGCTTCGAGGCTGTCGTAAGACACGCCGTAGTGGGCAACCACCTGCGGGTTGGAAAGCCCGGCAAAAATCGCCTCAACATCATTGCAATGAATCCGCCGCAACGTGCAGCTGGGCAGGAAGAACTCGGGAAATTCGACAGCAAGGTCCATCATATTCAGATCCATAGGGCTGGGTCAGTGCAATAAATGCTCGCAGCAAAGGGCGTGGAAGTAAAAGGACAGTCTGGAGGCTATTGGGCGGAACAGTCCAATAAGGAGTAACTGATTGGTTACTGGCAGGTGGTGGTTAGCCAATTGGAATTATTGGCCACTGGCAGCTATGGGTCGAAAGCTGCCGTTCACGAACGGCTCCCTTCAGCAAGGAGCGAGAGCTCGGTTCTAGCGTTACATCTCAACTGACAGCACACCGCAATACATCAGGGTGTTGCACAGACTCATTTGGGCGACCATGAATCCCCAGGCAGCACCCAGAAAACCAATGTTCACGACAATCCATGGCAAATGTGCTTTCACGGGGTAACTCAACAGCCAATCCGACATACCTACGTCAATCAGCATGCCAGGTACAGAGAAGAGGAGGTTGCTCTGCATGGAGTCCTGAAGCAAAGCGGCCCTCCCCCTCGATTGTCGTTTCAGACCCTCTTCAAAATGCCCATATGCGCATCGTCCATCAACGCCTTGGCCATATCGCTGAGGTAGTGCGACGCCCACACCAGCACCGGTTCGTTGTCCATCACACCGATGAATGACGCACGGCGGGCGCTGTCGAGCAGTACGGAGGCCTGTTCCATGGCGTGGTTGGCACAGTTGCCGGGTTCCACGCGGAACAGGCGCGTGCCTTTGGTGGCGCCTTCCATAAACGTGCACGCGCCGACGGTCCAGCCGAGTTGGCCGTGGTCTGCTGGGAGATCGTTGTCCATTCGAGGTTCCTCTGAGGATTTGAAGGGGGTGACCGAGCTACCTGTAGGAGCGGCTTCAGCCGCGATCACCAGCAGCGCTGGTGCCAGGCACCGCGGTGCCTGCATCGCGGCTGAAGCCGCTCCTACAGGGGCCCTGCGCAAGCCTGTCAGTGCAGCGTGTATGACGGCGGTCGGACACTCAGCTGTAGCTGGGCTAACGCTGACTCCAGTAACGTGCGGGTGGCATCGAGTTCGTGCATTACCGTCAGCATTACCAACGTGGCAGGCGATTTGGGCAGGTGGGTCAACGATTGATGCGTCACCGCCAACGCGCACATCACGTACTCAGTGGCGTGAACCAGGGTGTCTTCGAGGAAGTGAGGAGACTCGGTGGAATGGGGTGGATCGGGAACGATCTTGAGCATGGTAAATCCTCTTTTGCATTGGATTTCAGCCACCACGCCACCCTTGCAGTGGATAGGGTGGCAGCTACGTACAGGTCTGCAAGACCGGCGCAAAAGAGAAAACCGGCAGGCCCGAGGGCCTCCCATACGCAGCCGCCATGACGCATCAAACAACACGCTTACATGTTGTTGATGCCTTGGCAGTAAACCTTTTGCGGTCGGGCTTGCAGGCCCGGTCGTTGATTTGGCAACGACCCGGCGAGACTAGACCTCACGGCGAAGGCGCAAAAGCGGCTAAAGCATGCTTCGGAAACGACCTACTCGAAATAGGGAAAATCTGATTCATCCCTGTAGGACGCGCTCCCCTACCTCAGGCTCTCCCCATTTCCTGATACCAGGCAACCACAGCCGTGCCGCACTCCCCCCACGCAACTTCAGCAACATCGCGAATGATGTCCGCCAGCAACTCAATATCTGCCCCCTGCGCCTCGATGCAGGCCAGGCGCCCGGGCGACCAATCAAGAAAGGCACACTGCGAATACTGCCGAAGCACGTCGCAGAGGGCTTGCCGAGGCGGCTCTTCACGGGGGTACATGAAATCAAAGTACGGGGCATCGGTGTCGTACATCGAATACAGCCGAATCCAGGCATTCAACGGACAGGAAAACACCACGGTGACAGTGCGATTCCTCCACTCCGGCCCGCCGTGCTTGATGTGGCGAAGCACTTCGATGAGGCTATGACAATCGGGGATTCGGGTCATGCAGCTGGGATCGAACACCCAGTCAGGCTCAGCCTGATAGGCGGCTGTAGCGGCCAGCAGTGCAGCCATTCTTCTTGCTTTTTTGTTCATCGCATTACCTTGAGCTCTGGCCGCTACCTCTGATCGCAAGCAGTCAATCTGGCTGGCCGAGTGACATTTACCTTGTCGTGATTCTGACAGGGTTTGCCACAGGCCAGCATGTGTTGGGTGTCGTCAGTTCAAACCTTCTTCAAAATGCCCATATGCGCATCGTCAATCAGTGCCTTGGCCATATCACTGAGGTAATGCGACGCCCAGACCAACACCGGTTCGTTGTCCATCACACCGATGAATGATGCGCGGCGGGCGCTGTCGAGTAACACGGAGGCTTGTTCCATGGCGTGGTTGGCGCAGTTGCCGGGTTCCACGCGAAACAGGCGCGTGCCTTTGGTGGCGCCTTCCATAAACGTGCACGCGCCGACGGTCCAGCCGAGTTGGCCGTGGTCTGCTGGGAGATCGTTGTCCATTCGAGGTTCCTCTGAGGATTTGAAGGGGGTGACCGAGCTACCTGTAGGAGCGGCTTCAGCCGCGATCACCAGCAGCGCTGGTGCCAGGCACCGCGGTGTCTGCATCGCGGCTGAAGCCGCTCCTACAGGGGCCCTGCGCAAGCCTGTCAGTGAAGCGTGTATGACGGCGGTCGGACACTCAGTTGTAGCTGGGCCAACGCTGACTCCAGTAACGTGCGGGTGGCATCGAGTTCGTGCATTACCGTCAGCATTACCAACGTGGCAGGCGATTTGGGCAGGTGGGTCAACGATTGATGCGTCACCGCCAACGCACACACGACGTATTCAGTGGCATGGACCAGGGTGTCTTCGAGGAAGTGAGGAGACTCGGTGGAATGGGGTGGATCGGGAACGATCTTGAGCATAAACACCTCGCAATGCGGAAGTCGGACCACCGCCCCTCCACTTGCAGGTGAAGGGTGGCAGCTACGTACAGGCCTGCAAGACCGGGGCATTACGAGGCGAAAACCCGGCTGACCAAGAGGTCACCCGCACGTAGCCACCATGGCGCGAGACCCACGGCAAAGCGCCGGGGCTCATGGTGAGCACCTTCGTAATACCGCGCAGGCTTGCAGACCCGGTCGTTGATTTGGCAACGACCCGGCGAGACTAGACCTCACGGCGAAGGCGCAAAAGCGGTCAAAGCATGCTTCGGAAACGCCCTACTCGAAATAGGGAAAATCTGATCCATCCACGTAGGACGACAACCTCTCTCACCGCTCACCATTCCCAATCCCACCTTCACCCAGTACACTTGCGACAAATTCTTATTTGCATCCAAATATGTCGTTGGGGGAGCTTCGATGTCCACCGTTGTTTCCGACGGAGCTGCACACGTTGGCCTGGAAACGCTCTACCGCGAGCACAGCGGCTGGCTGCACGGCTGGTTGCGGCAGCGGCTGAACAACACCGACGATGCCGCCGACCTGGCCCAGGACACCTTCATCCGGGTGCTGCTGGCCCGCACCGCAGGCACGCTCAACCAACCGCGCCACTACCTGGCAACCATCGCCCGTGGCCTGGTCATCGACCTGTACCGCCGCCGCAGCCTGGAAAACGCCTACCTCGAAGCCCTGGCACAGCAGCCGGAACACTACGCGCCCTCCGCCGAAACCCGGGCCGCCATCCTCGATACCCTGATGGCCATCGACCGCATGCTCGATGGCCTCGGCCCACGCACGCGGGCGATCTTTCTCGCCGTGCAGCTCGACGGCCTGAGCTACGAAAAAGCCGCCGAGCGGCTCGGCGTTTCGGTGACTACCGTGCGCAAGCACCTGGCGCGCGCGCTGATGCATTGCCTGCTGGTCGAGGGTGCATGAAGGCCATTCTCGCCGACGCCGTGGACTGGTACGTGCGCTTGCATGACAGCCACGTCGATGATTCAACCCGCGCCGCATGGCAAGCCTGGCACGCCGCCGACCCTCGCCACGCCGCCGCCTGGGCGCGGCTGGAACAGCTGCAATGCCGCCTGGGCAACGCCCCCAGCGGCGCTGCGCAAACCCTCGAAATCGCTCGGCGGGATCGACGCCATGCCGTGAAGGCATTGGCGCTGTTGCTCGGGGTCGGGGTGGTCGGCTGGCAGGGTTATCGGGCCTCGCCGTGGCATGCCGATTACTCGACGCAGGTCGGCGAGCGGCGCCAGCTGACCCTGGCCGATGGCACGCGCCTGGACCTCAACACCAACAGCCGTGTGGATGTTCGCTTCGACGCCGGCCGGCGCCTGATCCACCTGCGCCAGGGCGAGATCCTGGTGGAAACCGCCAAGGACCCGCGCCCACTCAGCGTGCGCACAACTGAAGGTGAGATTGTTGCGCTCGGCACCCGGTTCAGCGTTCGCCAGGCTGATGGCGTGAGCTGTGTGGCAGTGACCGCCCATGCCGTGGAAGTGCGCCCCACCCGAACGGCGCAAGTTGTGCGCATCGATTCCGGGCACAGCTTGAGTTTCAGCGCCGACGCCGTCGGGCCGCTAAGTCCCCTGCGCCCCGGCGCCCAGGCATGGGCCCAGGGCATGCTGGTGACCGTCGATTGGCGCCTGGGCGATGTGATTGATGAACTGGCCCGCTACCGCCTCGGTTATCTCGGCTGCGCGGGCGAAGTCGCCGGGCTGTGCCTGTCCGGCGCCTTCAACCTCGACGATACCGACGTCGCCCTGGCCAGCCTGGAAGACGCCCTGCCCGTCCGCGCCCGGCGCATGACCCGCTACTGGGTGCGCCTGGAACCCCTCGGCATGGGTTAAGGCGACTACCCTCCCCCCTTCACACACCTGAGAATTTTTCGCATTCAGGGGTGACAGATTTCTTTCACTGCTTCGGCTCTTGAGGACGCGCGCATCAGCCGCGCCCAAGCCAATCAGCACAGGAACCCCCTTTCATGTCCGCACGCCGTACCTCGCTAGCCTGCAGCATTCGCCAGGCGACCCTCGCGCTGAGCCTTTGCGGTGCCGCGCTGGCGACCTCGACCGCCTGGGCCGCCCCGCAGCGCTACGACATTCCGGCCGGCAGCCTGGCTTCGGCGATCAGCCAGTTCGCCGCCGCCAGCGGCGTGACCATCAGCTTCAGCCACGACGAAACCACCGGGCTGCAGTCGTCGGGGCTGCACGGCAGCTTCGAACTGGAGCAAGGCTTCGCCGCGTTGCTGCAGGGTTCCGGGTTGCGGGTGCAACCGATGGGCGAAAAACGCTATGTGCTGAGCAAGGCGCCCACCGACGGTGCCGTCGAGCTGGGCGCGACCAGCATCGATGCCATGGGCCTGGGCAGCACCACTGAAGGCACGGGCAGCTACACCACCGGCTCGGCCAACACCGCGACCGGGCTGCGCCTCTCCGCCCGCGAGACGCCGCAGTCGGTCAGCGTGGTCACCCGCCAGCAGATCGAAGACCAGAACCTCACGGACGTTGCCCAGGTGCTTGAGCAAACCCCGGGCGTGGTGGTCAACAGCATGGGGCCGGCCGGGAGCGACGGTAACCATATCTATGTGCGTGGCTTCGAGGTCGGCAGCATCCAGGTCGACGGCGTCAACCGCCCCGACACATATGGGTTTCGCGACGATCTGGCCGACATGGTCTCGTACGACCGGGTGGAGGTGGTGCGCGGGGCCACGGGCCTGATGTCGGGAACCGGCGACCCCGGCGCCACCATCAACCTGATTCGCAAGAAGCCGACCCTCGAAACCCAACGCAAGCTGACGCTCAAGGCGGGCTCGTGGGACAACTACCGCACCGAGCTGGATGTGTCCGGCAAGTTGTCGGAAAGCGGCCATGTACGCGGGCGTTTCGTGGCATCGACCACCGACAGCCAAAGCCATATCGACCGCCAGTCGCTGAAAAAAGAAGTGGCCTACGGGGTGGTGGAATGGGACGTCACCGACAGCACCATGCTGACCGTGGGCGCGGAATACCAGGAGCTGGACAGCGACGGAGCCGGCAACCATGGCTTCCCGATGTACAACACCGATGGCAGCCACTTCAAGCCTTCGCGCTCGTTCAACTCGGCCTCGGACTGGAGCTACCACAAGCGCCGCGCCAAGACGCTGTTCACCACCCTGGAGCACCAGTTGGACAACGACTGGCAGTTGAAGCTCAATGCCGAGCACAGCCGCCGCAGCTACGACGATGCCTTCGCTACCGCCGCCAGCGGCACCGTCAACCCCGACGGCAGCGGTATCAGCACCTGGACCGGGCGTTGGGCGGGCGAGCCCCGGCAGACCTCGTTCGATCTCTCGGCCAATGGCCCGTTCGAGCTGTTTACCCGTGAGCACCAGGCGTACCTCGGTGCCAGTCACTACCGGGCCTACTACCGCAACAACGGCTACCCGCTGTGGTCGCTGCAGAGCATCGACAACATCCACACCTGGGACGGTTCGCTGGCGATCCCGGACGCCATCCACACCAAGTCCACCAAAGACGCGCTGGACGAAACCCAGGACGGCCTGGTGGCATCGGTGCGCTGGAGCCTGGCCGACGACCTGTCGCTGATTACCGGGGCGCGGGTGATCGACTGGAAACGCGACGAAGCCAACACCACCCTGGCCACCGGCGAAACCAGCCACACCTCGCGCAGCGAGACCGGGGTCGTCACGCCTTACATGGGGCTGGTCTACGACCTCAACGAAAACTGGTCGGCGTATGCCAGCTACACCACCATCTTCAAGCCGCAGAGCAAGCAGGATGTCAGTGGCGGCTACATCGAACCGGAAGAAGGCGTGAACTACGAGCTGGGGCTCAAGAGCGAGTTCTGGGACAAACGCCTGACCACTGCGTTCAGTGTCTTCGAAGTGCACCAGGACAACCTGGCCGTGGCGGACGGCAGCAAGCTCGCCCCCGATGGCAATCAGGCCTACCGCGCCGAGTCCGGCACCAAGACCCGTGGTTTCGAGATGGAAATGGCGGGCGAAATCCTGCCGGGCTGGCAAGTCTCCGCCGGCTACACCTATGCCGTGGCCAAGGACGCCGATGGCAAGCGCCTGCTCACGGACGTGCCGCGCGACACCCTCAAGCTGTTCACCAGTTATCGCCTGCAGTCCCTGCCGCAGTTGAAAGTGGGCGGTGGCGTGCGCTGGCAAGGTGCGGAGTACACCAAGAACGCAGGGCCCGACGGCGAAACGTTCAACCAGGGCGCCTACAGTGTGGTCGACCTGATGGCGCAATACGCGTTCACGCCGCAAACCAGCGTCGCCCTGAACCTGAATAACGTGTTCGACGAGAAGTACTACACCGCGATCGGTTCGCGGGGCTGGTATGGCACCCCGCGTAGCGCCACGGCCACGTTGGTCTATGCGTTCTGACGCAATTGTGTGAAAGCGCACGCAGGAGGCTTCTGTAGGAGCGGCTTCAGCCGCGATGCGGGCAATCGCGGATGAATCCGCTCCTACGCGAGCCCGCTTCCCTTACTTGAACAGCCCGCCCTGCCCTTCGAAATGCGCGCTGCAGCGCACGAACGCCTCGGCCTGCCGATACTCCATGGCCAGCTCCAGGTAGCTGCACCCCTCGTCGAACAGCCGCCCCATCAGGAACCGGTCCGATTCCGGAATCCGGTAGGCATCGAGGTTGTCCAGGTCCGCCCACACCAGCGGGTGCTTCTCCTCGACCAGCGTGGGCCGGGCCTTGGCTTCGAAGCTGTAGACGAAGATCAGCCAGTTCCAGTCCGGCGACTGCGAATAGTCGTATACCAGCCCACGCGGGCGCAGCGGCTCGGTGATTTCGTAGCCCGTCTCCTCGGCGAACTCGCGGCGTGCGCAGTCGATGGGGATTTCACCGAACTCGCACTTGCCGCCCGGCGGCAGCAGGAAACCGCGGTAAGGCGCGGTCTGCCGGTCCAGCAGCAGTACCTGCCCCTCGTAGGTGCAGTACACCAGGGTGCTGAGCCTGGGGCTCATCGATCGATCCATCAGTAAGTCTTCCAGTTGAAGTCGTTGGCATTGTCGCACAGCAACCCCAGCCGCCCGCCCATACGCACCCCGCGCTTGCGGTAGTCGTCGGTCACCGTCTCGAAGGCGAAGGTCGACAGGTCGGCGAACAGGGTGTCGGCATTCCTGACCAGGAAGAACAGCTTGCTGCGCAGGTCGTATTCCATGACCAGCCGCAGGGTCGCTTCGTTCACCGTGTCGCACTCGACGATCACCCCGAACTCGCCGAAGTACGCTGTCGGATACACCACCCGTCGCACAGGGATGCCCTTGCTTTCGAGGAAGCCATACATGAACGTCTCGTTCTGCAGGCGCATCAGGTCCAGGCCCGACTCCTTGCCGCAGAAAATCCCGAAGAACAGCGGATTGTCCCGTGCGTGGATCGCCTCGACGGTCAGCTCGAAGCCCACGGTCTTCTCGCTGTAGTAGCCCTTGAACTCGCAGAACGGCCCTTCGTCGATCATCTTGCCGTTCAGGCTGGCGTGCAGCACCAGCTCGCTCTCGGCCGGCACCGCCGGGTAGTCGCCCAGGCGGCACAAGTCGATGGGCGCGTCGGCGATGGCCGAGGAAAACACGTAGCTGTCCACGTCCGCCGGGATCTTGCTTGCCCCACCGATATAGGCCGAGATCGGCCCGCCGTTGAACAGGCTGACCTTGACCTCGCCCTCCTCGCGCAGCCGCTCGTGGATGATCGCGTGGGCGTCGGTGCGGGGGTCGATGAACACCGCGATGGTGCGCCCGTCCTTGATCTCGCCGCGGTAGAAGCCCAGGTTGTAGCGCCCGGCCTTGTCCTGCACGCAGAACACGAACGAGGTCAGGTAGCGGCCGCCGTCACCTGGCTGGTACTTGAGAAACGGCAGGTCGAGCAGCGACCAGTCCATCCGCTGCAACGCCCAGGGCGCTTGCACGGGTGCGCGCTGGTCGGCGTGCACCCCGCGCGCGCGCCGGGCGAATTCCGGCTGCACGTTCTCTTCGTTCAGGCCCAGCCCGCGCAGCATCGCCTCGCGCTTGAAGGCGTTGTCGACATAGGGCACCCCGGAAGCGCAGGCGACATTGCTGAACTTAACCACCGGGTAGGCCTTGAGGTCGTAGTGCTGGTGCAGGTAGCGCGAGATCTCGAGGTCGGTCTCGAACAGGTCCGCGACTTCGTCGACGCGGGCCGCGCTGAGTAAGCTTCTCATCAGGCGTCGATCCTTCTTTCCCAGGGGAAGCGCACCCACTCGGTGACTTCCCGGGCATGGAACTCGACCATTTCGTTGACCTGGGCGCGGTCGCCGTTGGCGGCGTTGAACACCAGGCTGGCGACGTAGATGTCGCGCCCGTCCACGCCGTACTGCTCGCGGATGAAGCGCACGGTCTCGCCGCTGCCGACGATGTCTTCGATCACCAGCCATTTCTTGCCGGCCTGCGCCAGGGGGCTGATATCCACCAGCTGCGGGGCGGCCTTGCGCGAGTCGACGCCATCGGACAGGTTGCGCCGGATCGACAGCGTGGCCACTTCGCGCACGCCCAGCTCATGGGCGACGATCACTGCCGGCACCCAGCCGGAGCGCGCCACACCGACGATGGTGTCGAAGGCGTAGCCCGACTCGCGCACCGCCTCGGCGATGGCCAGCGACAGTTGCTCCACATCGTTCCAGGTCAGGTTAATCATGGCTGAGCACCTCGGCCTTGTAGTCGATGGGGTGCTTGGCCGCGTCCAGGGCATGGGGGCGGCTTTCCTGGCTGGTCTGCACCGACACCTCGATGAACTCATGGCGTTCCAGCAACTGCGGGTAGTCGCTGGCGCCGCAGTAGCTGAAGCCCGACTGCACGCCGCCGATCAGCTGGTACAGGTAGGCGCGCAAGGGGCCGGCGTACTCGAAGCAGGCTTCGATACCCTCAGGCACATAGCGCAGCAGTTGTTCCTCGGTGATCTTCTGGCCTTGCAGGCGCTTGAGCTCGAGGTTGGTGCCAAAGGTGACGAAGCCGCGGGTCAGCTTGAAGCGCTTGCCGGACACCTCCAGCAGCTGCGCGGCGCTTTCGTCGGTGCCGGCGAGCATGCGCCCGAGCATCACCGCCTGGGCGCCGGCGGCCAGGGCCTTGACGATATCCCCGGAACTGCGGATGCCGCCGTCGGCGATCACGCTGACGCCCGCCTCCTTCGCCGCCGCGGCGCATTCGAGGATGGCGGTGAGCTGCGGCACCCCGGCGCCGGTGACCGAGCGCGTGGTGCAGACGCTGCCCGGGCCGATGCCAACCTTGATCACGCTGGCCCCAGCCTTCGCCAGGTCGAGCACGCCTTCGGGGGTGGCGACGTTGCCGGCGACGATCGGGATATCGCCCAGGCGCTCCTTGACGTTGGCGATCGCGGCGATGGCGTGGGTGGAATGGCCGTGGGCGATGTCCAGGGTGAGGAAGTCGACATCGCAGGCGGCAAGGCCGGCGGCGCGCTGCAGGTAGTCGTCGACGATGCCGATCGAGCCGCCGACCTTGAGCCGGCCCTGGCTGTCCAGGGTCGGCGCGAAGTCAGGCTCGCGCTGGGTCACCGGTGCGCTCTTCACCGCATGCACGAAAGCCACCTGGTCCTCGATGCTGCACATGCGGTGGACGATGCCTAGCCCGCCCATCCGCGCCATCTCCATGGCCATGCGGTCTTCGGTGCACCACTGGGTGTTGGCCGAGATGATGGGTACGCTCAGGCGACCGAGGCCCTTGAGCTCGACGCCGATATCGGCCTCCTTGCGGCTGGCCAGGTGGGTCTTCTTGGGCACCAAGAGCACATCGTCGAACACATAGCCCTTTCTAAACATGCTGCGCGCCTCCCAGATTGCCGGCCGGGTACTCGGCCCAGCAGTTGGGGGTTTCGTACACGCGGATAGTGTCCACGCGCACCTGGGCGGCGCCGTGGCCGAGGGTGGCAACCTTGTCGCTGAGCAGCTCGTACCAGTGCTTGGCCAGCGCCTCGGCGGTGGGCGAGAACGGCACCAGGTAGATCTTCATCCCTTCGCCGTTGGTCAACGGCAACGCCACGCCGGAGGTGCGCACATCACGGGCCGGGCCATGGATATCCAGCACCTGCAGCAGGTACTCGTCTTCGGCGTCGACGATCAGCGCGTGGTCGCAGAGCTCGTCGATGCACTGCACCATGGCGTCCTTGGCAAAGCTGAAGTCCAGCACCATGCCGGTTTCCGAGCCATGGGTGGCGAGCTCGTCGGCGCTGAGGGTCATGTGCACCGAATAGCGGTGGCCGTGCAGGTTGCGGCACTTGGAGCCATGGGAGCGGATCCGGTGGCCGGCGTCGATTTCGATCTTGCGGTCGATCTTGAACATGACAGTCTTCCCTTACTGAGAGTGGTGAACGCCATTGCCCCATGGCAACGCGGCGGCGGTGTAGAACTCGCCGCGCTTGACCGAGTCGCTGTCCAGCACGCCGGAGAAGTAGGTGGTGGTCATGTTGGCGTTGGGCTTGTAGGCGCCGCGGGTGCACAGGCAGTTGTGCTTGGCGCGGATGATCACTCCCACGCCTTTGGGGCGCAGCACTTCATCGAGGGCCAGGCCGATCTCCGAGGTCAGGCGCTCCTGGATCTGCAGGCGCTTGGCGAAGATGTCCACCACCCGGGCCAGCTTGGACAGGCCCACCACACGGCCATTGGGGATGTAGCCGACGGTGGCGTTACCGACGATGGGCGCCAGGTGGTGCTCGCACATCGATTCGAAGTGGATGTTCTGCAACATGATCAGGTTCTTGTAGCCGGCCACTTCCTCGAAGAACTTCTCCAGTACCCGATACGGGTCCTGGGAATAACCCACGGTCTGCGCGACCATCGATTTCAAGAAGCGCTCCGGGGTTTCATGCAGGCCCTGGCGAGTGGTGTCTTCACCCAGGTAATCGAGAATATCGATAACGCCTTGGCGGGCTTTGGCGTGGGAACGTTCTTTATCGTTTTGCATGGTCATATCCTTATGGAAGATTCAGCAGCTTGTGCAATTGCATATTCAATGTGTAACCCTGGCGGGTGGCCACATCGATACAAGCCTTGAGGTTGTCCTTGTTGCGTTGCTCGTCGTAGTCATCGCGCGGCATGACATAGACCGGTTTGCCCTGGGGCGGGCGGAACAGCTTGGCCTTTTTACCGGCCCGTTGCGTGGAAGTGCCCGGCAGGCCATCGGTTTCGTCGACTTCGCCATGGGCCAGTACATATTTGTAGTGGGTGATGATCTCGATCATGCGCAGGTCCAGCACCGGCGTCTTCGGGCTGCACACCACGGTGACGTCCTGGCCCGTGGGGATGGCCTGGTAGATCGTGCCGTTGGTCTCGATCTGGACCTTGAAGCCCTCGTCGAGAAACACCTGGATCAGTGGCGCGATGCTCTGGCGAAAGGGTTCGCCGCCTGTCAGCACGACCAGCTCGGGCACCGGTGCTTCTAGGCCGCGGATCATCTCGACGATGGCCTGCGGGGTCATCGACCAGCGAAACGCCTCGAACTGGGTGTCGCACCAGTAGCATTGCAGGTTGCATCCCGACAGCCGGACGAAGGTCGACGGCACCCCCGAATAGGGGCCCTCGCCTTGCAAGGTCCTGAACACCTCTTCCACCCAAAGGGTGTCGCTGTCAGGCGCTTTCTTTCTTATGGGGTTCTCGCCAAACATACCCACTCCCTGTTGACTGCAATACGCCCTCCGACAATGAAGAGGCGCACGCTGATAAAGCGTCAGCAGGCAGGGAAGTTTCCAGATAAACAGATGCAAGCGGATAGAAAACTTGAGCAAAACTATTCACGCTCAATAGTTATTTCCTCGACAGCCTGATCCCTGGCCAGTTCGCTTCCCTGCAGCGACTATATAAAAATGAACACACTAATTGCGATCAATTGGCCATCACCCGATCCTGAGCGACAGCGCCTGTTTAATTGACTTGGATCATCTCGCCACGCACAGGATGTTATGCTTGGGGAGATCGATATATACGTGCGGTAAAACAAACTAGACCAGATAACCGAGCCGTGCAAAATATCGATTTCTTTATTTATGACTCCGTCATATAACCATAAGAAATTAAAACATCGCGTGATATCATGATTCTTCATGAGGTTGTGACCCTGAATTCCCGTACAGGAAAAAGGGACTTGAATCTGAACCCGAGCTTCGCTTGAGTCATCAAATGGACTGCTTCACCCGGCATCGGAGGCCGTTGCATGCTTGAACACAAATCCCCGACCCGCCGCCCCACGGGCGAGCTGATGATCCTGCTGGCCATGGCAGGGCCCTTGATGGCTGCCCAGCTGTCCAAGGTGGTCATGGTCTTCACCGACACCTACATGATGGGCCGCCTGGGCGCCGAGGCCCTGGCCGGCGGCGGTGTCGGCGCGTCGATCTATTCGTTCCTGACCTTTTCGTTTTCCGGGGTGATCTCCGGCATCGGCACGCTGATCGCCATCGCCCACGGCTCGCGGGACATCACCGGCGTGCGGCGCTCCTGCCAGAGCGGCCTGCTCATCGCCCTGCTGCTGGCGGCCCTGGGCATGCTGGTGCTGTGGCTGGCCGCACCACTGCTGCGCAGCCTCGGCCAGCCACCGCAAAGCATCGATGCGTTCATCGCCTTCACCCACGCGGTGGCCTTCGCACTGCCGGGCTACCTGGTGTTCATGGCCCTGCGCAACTTCGTCAGCGCCCTGGGCGACACCAAGCCGGTGATGGTCATCAGCATGGCCGGCGCGGTGCTTAACCTGGCCCTCAACCTGGTGATCATCAACCAGTGGTTCGGCATCCCCTTCCTCGGCCTTCGCGGTATCGGCGCGGTCACTGCGAGCGTGTCGCTGCTGATGGCGGTTTCGCTGGCCGGCTATATCGCCATGACGCCGCGCTATCAGCCGTACCGCATCTTCGAGGGCATCCTCGATATCGACTGGGGCATCCTGCGCCAGGCTTTGCGCTTCGGCATACCGGTGGGCCTGTCGTTCGCCATCGAGCTGAGCCTGTTCACCTGCGCGGCGCTGATGATGGGGCACTTCGGCGTGGTGGTGCAGGCCGCCCACCATGTGGCGATGCAGGCGGTGCTGATCGCCTTCGTGGTGCCCATCAGCCTGTCCAGCGCCACCTCCTACCGGGTCGGCCAGCTAGTGGGCGCCGGCCGCGTGGCCGAGACCAAGCGCGTGGCGCGCATCGGCCTGGCCTGCGGCGCGGTCGCCTCGTTGATCTTCGCCCCGCTGTTCCTGGTGTTCCCCACCGAGATCGCCAGCCTGTTCGTGCACGCTGGCACCGCCGACAGCGTGCTGCTCAAGAGCACGGTGGCCAGCCTGCTGGCCGTGGCGGTGTGGTTCCTGTTGTTCGACGGTGCGCAGAACATCCTGCTGGGCGCGCTCAGGGGGTTGAAGGCGCTGAAGACCTCACTGGCGCTGGTGGCGATCTTCTACTGGGCCATCGCCCTGCCGGCCGCCTATGTGCTCGGCATCCACCTGGAGCTGGGGCCGCGCTACATCTGGGCCGGCCTGGCCATTGGTTTGGCGGCGGCTACCTTCGCGATGTACCTGGGGATGGAGTTGATCGTCAACCGGCAGACGCGCGAGGCGCGTGCACAGATGCCGGGAACCGCGGTGTTGGCGCAGGAGGTGAAAGGCAGTTGAGGGCATTGAGGATTCGACCCACTCACCGATAGGAGCCAGCCTTGCTGGCGAAGGCCGCCCCACAGCCCCGCGCCGAACCAAGATTCGGCGCGACCTCTGTAGGAGCGGCTTCAGCCGCGATCACCCGCAAAGCGGGTGCCTGGCACCGCGTCGCCTGCATCGCGGCTGAAGCCGCTCCTACAGAGGCCTCAGGGTTTCCCCCATGGCCGGACCGCCCCTGCCTTAGTATCATTTCGCCCTCACGGACCACCCGGGACCTCAACGTCCCCCGCCTAGGAAGGCCCTTTCACGATGTCTGCCGCACCCGCCGTTCCCGCGCCCAGCGAGCGCGAAATCCAGATCGCCATCGCCCCCCTCGACACCCTCCTCAGCGAAGACCTCGGCGCCGCCGCCGCTTCCGTCGACCACTGGCTGCGGGAAATCAGCTACGGCCTGGTCGACCTGCAACTGCTGCGCCAGGCCGCCGAAAGTGTGCCGGTGATGGCCAACGCCCTGTCCTGCATCGACGCGCTGATCGACATCCTCGAACTGGTCGAAAACCCTTCCCCCGACCCGCTGCTGTGGGTCAGCCTGGGCATCAACCTGATCGGTATCGTCCCCTATCCGCCTGGCCTATCCCGGGCCCGCACGGTGCTGCGCCCGGTGCTGCAGCTGACCCGCCAGACCCTGCGCCGCCGCCCCGGCGCGCACATCGGCGCGGTGATCCTGGAGATCATCGACGGCCACCTGCACGCCAATATCCGCGGCGCCCTGGAACACTACGTGCGCGAGGCCCTGGCCCAGTTGCCGGCGATGCTCAGTGCCGCCGCCGACACCGCACGCCTGTTGTTTACTTCCTTGGCCAAGACCATTGCCGCCGCCGCCCGTGGCAAGCTGGATGCCGCCAGCAGCCACCGCCTGGCCCGCGCGCAGATGGCCCAGGTGGCGCTGTACGACTCAGCCCTGGAGACCGACGCCTGGCGCCTGGCCCTGTCGGCCCTGGCCAACGCCACCGAGGGCAGCCTCAAGGACGGTTACAACAGCGTCGCCCGACACTTCAGCGGTGAACTGGACACTCTGTTGGGTCCCCTGATCCGCACCCTCGAAGACCTGGCCAAGGTCGTGCCCCGCCGCCTCGAGGCCCTGGGCAGCGCTGGTATGGAAAACAGCATCGCCTGGCTGCTGACCCGCCTGCTCGAGACCGTGCTGGCCAACCCGCGCCGCCCGGGCATGGCCGTCGCCATCCGCCCCGGCGTTACTCATCAGGCCCGGCATGTTCATGCGGAAGGGCCGACCGAGGTGGTACGCAGCCAGGTCCGCGCCAACAAGCAGCCCAAGCCCGAGAAGAACGGCCCCTGCGCCTGCACCGGCTTCAGCATCGGCCATGTGCTCGGTGACGAGACGCTGGCCCATCAGGATTTCAGTCTGTCCGGGCCGTTCCCGGTCAACTGGACGCGGGTGTACAACTCGCGGTTGGCGGCCCTCGATCATGGTTCGCTCGGCGCCCGCTGGATCACCGAGTTCACCACCTGCCTCGATGTCGTGGACAAGGGCGTGGTGTTCCACGACAGCGACGGCCGCAGCCACGACTACCCGCTGCCCAAGGTCGGTAAGCCGCACTATGACCCGATCGAGTACGTCAGCCTGGTGCGCACCACCGAGACCCAGCTCATCCTCATCCGCGGCCTCTCGCGGCGTGAGACCTACGAGCGGGTCGGTGATCGCTTCTACCTAGCCCACATCGTCCTGCGCAGCGGCGCCGGGGCAATGCTGCACTACGAGCACCAATTCAACGGCCGCCCGGTGCTGTCGGACATCAACACCTACTCCGACAACGACCCCGAAAAAGTCCACCTGCAACTGGGCACCCTGCTCGACGACCATGGGCATATCCAGGGCCTATGGCAGGTGGTCGACGGCACGCCGCTGCGCCAGCTGTGCGGCTACCACTACGACGATCAAGGCGACCTGATCGCCGCCCAGGACGAGCACGGCGCCGCCTGGCACTACCAGTACCAGCATCACTTGGTGACCCGCTACACCGACCGCACCGGGCGCGGCATCAACCTGGAATGGGACGGCAGCGGCCCACAGGCCAAGGCCATCCACGAGTGGGCCGACGACGGCAGCTTCGAGACCCGCTTGGCCTGGGACCCGAACATCCGCCTGACCTATGTCACCGACGCCCACGGCCAGGAAACCTGGCACTACTACGACGCCCTCGGCTACACCTACCGCCTGATCCACCCGGACGGCCGCGAGGAGTGGCTATTCCGCGATGAACGCAAGAACGTCATCCGCCACGTCCACCCCGACGGCAGCCAGGACCGCTACACCTACGATGAACGCAGCAACCTGTTGCAGCACATCCGCGCCGACCACAGCACGGTGCACTACGCCTACGACGATCATGACCAGCCGATCAAGCTGCGCGATGCCGAGGGGGGCTTGTGGCAGCGCGACTACGACGAGCGCGGCAACCTGGTCGAGAGCGTCGACCCGTTGGGCAACAAGACTGAGTTCGCCTATACCCCGGCCGGGTTGGTCAAGGCGATCAAGGATGCGCTGGGCAACGAGAAGACACTGGCCTACAACGCTGCCGGGCAGTTGCTTGAGTACACCGACTGCTCCGGCAAAACCAGCCAATGGACGTACAACGCCTTCGGCCAGCTGACCGAATTCGCCGACGCGGCCAACAACAAGACCGCCTATGAGTACCAGGCCGGACAGCTAGCCAAGGTCACCCACCCGGACAAGACCGAGGAGCGTTTCAACTACGACGCCGAAGGTCGCCTGCTGGCCCACGTCGACGCGCTCGACCGCTGCACCACCTGGTCCTATACCGCTGCGGGGATGCTTGCCGAACGCGTCGACGCCAATGAGCACACCTTGCGCTACCGCTGGGACAAGCTCGGCCGCTTGATCGGGCTGGAAAACGAGAACACCAGCAAGGCCACCTTCCTCTACGACCCGGTCGGCCGACTGCTGCAAGAAACCGGCTTCGATGGCCTGGTCACCCGTTACCAGTACGACCCGTACAGCGGTCGCCTCGCCTCGACCCAAGTCGGCCAGCGCCGTATCGAGCTGACCTTCGACCCCATGGGCCGATTGAGTGAGCGCACGGCCCGCCTGGGCAACCAAAGCCAGAGCGAAACCTTTGCCTACGACGGCAACGGCCAGTTGATCCAGGCCGTCAACGCCGCCAGCAAGCTGCAATGGTTCCACGATGAAGCCGGCAACCTGACCCGTGAGCATCAGTATTACCTGGCCACCGGCACGCCGATGGTCGCGGTGTGGCAGCACGAATACGACGCGCTCAACCAGCGCACTGCAACGATCCGTCCGGACGGCCACAAGGTCAGCTGGCTGAACTACGGCAGCGGCCACCTGCTCGGCATGACCCTCGACCAGCACGAAATGCTGGCTTACGAGCGCGACGACCTGCACCGCGAAATCGTGCGCCATCAGGGCAATAAGCTGATGCAGACCCAGGCCTGGGACCCGGCCGGGCGTTTGCAGGAACAGTTGTTGGGCAGCCATGACGGCCAAACCACGCTGCTCAAGCGCCAGTACCGTTATGACGCCGCCGGCCAGCTGACCAATATCCACGACAGCCGTCGTGGGCCGTTGGAGTACCAGTACGATCCCGTCGGCCGCCTGCTCAAAGCCACCAGCCGCCTGGGCGTGGAAACCTTCGCCTTCGACCCGGCCGGTAACCTGCTGGACCAGAAAACCCAGGAACTGAACCGCCCGCTGGAAGCCGATCCGCGACGCAACAAGTTGATGGATAACCTGCTGCGTGAGTACGCCGGGACCCACTACAAATACGACGAACGCGGCAACCTGGTGCACCGGTTGCACAACGGCGCCCATGCCCACTTCACCTGGGACCTGTTCGACCGTCTGGCCAGCTACAACGATGACCAGCTCAAGGTCGATTACAGCTACGACGCCCTGGGCCGACGTTTGCACAAGCATTCGGTGGCGCACTTCTGGGATCGCCCGGAAGCGGGCACCGGCTGGAACCAATTGCAACGGGCCAAGCGCCAACGCGAACTCGGCTGTGGCTTCACCCTGTTCGGCTGGGACGGCGACACCCTGGCCTGGGAAAGCTCACCTCCACGCGACGAGGGCGACACCGGACGCACCGTGCATTACCTGTACGAGCCGGGCAGCTTCGTGCCGGTCGCCCAGGCCCTGCGCAAGAACCCGATTCGCCTGCACAAGCAACCGGATTGGAGCCAACGCGAATACGACTTCGATCAGGATCCGTTGTGGCATACCGAGGTGAAACCACAGGCATTCGACGCGATTGCCTGGTACCAGTGCGATCACCTCGGTACGCCGATGGAACTGACCGATGAGCAAGGCCATGTCGCTTGGGCCGGGCAGTACAAAGCGTGGGGTGAAGCCAAAGAGGAACGTTCGGAGTGGGCCAAGCAGCACGGCCTGGGCAACCCGCTTCGCTTCCAGGGCCAATATCACGACCACGAGACCGGGCTGCACTACAATCGCTATCGATATTATGACTTCCAACTTGGCAGATTTATAAGCAGCGACCCTATAAAATATTCTGGCGGCTTAAATTTATTTGTCTATTCTCCCAATCCTGTTTCCTGGATCGACCCGCTAGGTCTATCTAAAAAAATGGGTGACACAGTATGCAGCTGTGAGATCTGTCCAGACAAACCGAAAGAAATCGACCCAAGAAACCTAAGATCCAGGCAGACTCGCGCAGAAATGTCGAGAAATAAAGTTGACAAACTTGCATCAAAGATGCGAAAGAGCGGTTACGATCATGATCACCCGGTGGATGTAGCAGAAGTCAATGGCCAGATAATCATAATCGACGGGCATCATAGAGCTCAGGCTGCGAGCAAAGCAGGTATACCCAAGGCTCCAGTTATAGTACATGAAGTTGATCCAGAAACCGCAAAAAAACTTGAGAATGACATGTATGAATCGAGGTGCTCATGAAAAAGATCACAGAAAAAGAATTCATTGAGATAACGAAATCCTTTTCGGACATTCAGCAGCAATTGGTTTACGCCTACCTAACACTGACAAAGAATGAAAAAAAATGGCCAAAACATGGAGTTTTGAAAATTAACCAGGAGCCTTGGGAATTCAAAAAGCACGGCGCAGGAGTATGCTTTACGAAGCGCGCCACAGGCGAACTAATAGACGCTCATGACGACATGGAAAAAAACCCAAGAAAGCTCGACACCTGGAGAATCCAGAACTATCTATCTTCAATAGAAGCCATGGATATTGAGCTACTTGGAAAGCACTACCACTCACACAATGACGACGACACTGAGGAGCTTCTGCGCATATGCCATATAAATAATTAGCCCTTCTCAATTAGCATCACATGTCGATGCCCCTTCAATTACAGAAAGGGGACGGATTTTCAAACTCGAAGAGTCGACATCTTGGTACCAAGAGGAACCAATAAAAATGAGCGATGCCAAAAAATGCTAGTGTCCTGAGCGCTTAATTCATTAGCTTATTTTTGATCACGCTCAGCTTTGCCATATGTACCGAGCTGATGATGGCCGCTGCGGTTTTTGTCCACTTGAACGGCTTGGCTGAATGCTCGTTATGAGCAGTGATGAACTGGCGGATCGCGACTTTCAGATCAGTAACACTGGTGAAGACACCTCGATACAGCGCGCGTCTCTCCAGCTGTGAAAACCAACCTTCCACCGCGTTTAGCCAGGACGCACTGGTCGGCGTGAAGTGCAGCTTGAAGCGTGGATGTTTTTCCAGCCAGGCCCTGATCGCTGCGGTTTTGTGGGTCGAACTGTTGTCCAGGATCACATGGAGATCCAACTCGGCAGGCGTGTTGTTATCAATCTGCCGGAGGAAATCCAGGAACTCCTTGGCCCGATGCCGCTGGGTAATCCGACCCATGACTTCACCGGTCATGATGTCGAACGCGGCGTACAGGCTCGCCGTGCCATGGCGCTTGTAATCGTGAGTTCGTTGCTCGATCTGCCCAGGCCGAAGTTGCAGCATTGGCTGAGTACGATCCAGTGCTTGGATCTGAGTTTTTTCGTCAACCGACAGCACCATGGCGTTGTCCGGAGGGCTCAGGTAGAGCCCTACCACATCAATCACCTTCTCAGCGAAGTGCGGATCGTTGCTGATCTTGAAGGTCTTCAGACGGTGCGGTTTGAGATCGGACGCAGCCCAGATCTGCCGGACTTGCCAGGTGGTGACGCAAGCGTACTTGGCCATCAACCGGACACTCCAGTGCGTAGCTTCCTTGGGAACCCGATGCGTGGTCAGGGTCAGGATTTCTTTGATTTTCTCAGCGCCCAGCTTCAAAGGCTGGCCGCTGCGCGGCAGGTCGCTCAGGCCCTCGATGCCCGTCTCCAAATAGCGCTTTCGCCACTTGAACACGGTCGGTGTCGTGATCTGCAACTGCCCACAGATGGCAATGGGCGTCACCCCGTCATTGAGCAAAAGCAGTATCCGCGCCCACTGCGCAAGGCTCTGCTCCAGCGTACTCATTCGCAGCCAACCTTGAAGCGTAACAACGTCGGCGGGTTGCAGAGCAAAGGGGGCGATTGGACGAGGCATACCGGAACCATCTCTGGGCGAGGGGCGCACAGTATATCGTTGCACGTAAGAAAATGAATTAACCGCTCACGACACTAGCTCTATGCGGGGATGGTTGGAAAACCAAGACCGTCGTGTTCGAGCCGGAAAACAATCTAACATCAAGGCGCCTCCAGGGTACGAGTTGGCACATAGACCACGGTTTGAGAATGACCTGGGTTATGATTACTCTCACGCCGATCCCATGCTTGCTGCCGACCATAGAGGCATTCAGCATCGATACTGGAGAAAGCGTAACGGGTGCTGGTCCGCACGCATGCCTAAATCAGGATACCCTGGGACCGGAAAGTTAAGCTTGCCAAAGCGTGGTGCACTTCCATAGGAGCTCTTAATGTCTAAGAAACGTATCATTGGAACAACGGCTGCGGCCATTAAGGATGCTGAGTTTCAGCTAAAAATGCGGCTTCCTGAGTCATTTGCGGAGTGGCTTTTATTGAATAATGGAAGGTCGCTTGGTGCACTTGTTATCTTCCCCGTTTACGATAGCAGAGATCCTCGCAAGACCTGGGGATCAATAGTTAAAGTCTATAGTGATTCGTGGTCGGATTGGCTTGAGAACTTCTCTGATGATGGAAAGGATTTTTCAGGGCTACTTCCCTTTGCGGAGTTTGGCACTGGTGACTTTTACTGTTTTAATTATAAATCCTTGGGCTCCAGTGGCGAGCCTGTAGTTGGCATATGGAGCCATGAGACAGGAGATTTTTTAGAGGTTGCTGATAGTTTCAATGCGTTCGTTAACTCATCTAACCGACCCGGCTAGATTTTTTCAAAATAGCCAGGAGAAATATTGATTATAGTGTCACATGCCGGAAGTTGCGTTCAACCTGCCCTCCGGAGATACCTCACAGGAAGCCCTTAGCTCAAAAAATCGACATTTTTTGGCCAAACTAACCAATATCAAAAAACATGATCGACGACGCCGAAGAATTCATCCGCCTGCGCAGCAGCCGCCTTAAAAGTGAATACGACCGTTCCGCCTGGGAGGAAGTCCCGCTCAGCGTCTGGTACGAGGTCATCGATAAATACCCCGACTATCGCCAATGGGTGATCCACAACAAGACCGTCCCCCTGGAGATCCTGGAGTACCTGTGCAATTTCGGTGAAAGGCTCAGGACCTTTGTCGCTGAAAAGCGCAAGCTGTCGCCGGAACTGTTCGAACGCTTGTCGCGTGATGTGAGCAGCGACGTGCGAACGCGGATCGCCGTTAACAAGAAAACCCCGCTGCCCATTCTCGAACGCCTCATGCATGACGAAGACGAGGACATCGTGGAGACCGCGCGTTACCAATATCAGCTGAGGATGGACGTGGCTCGGGAAAAGGCAGCCAGGCGCGCCGCCCAAGGGCTTGAGCCGCAATGACGGTCCGCTGCGACGCTTTCGCCCTGCTCGCCGACTTCTTGAAGGCAGGCCAGATTACGCAAGCGGCTACCCTTGGGCTCCCGGACTTTGCCGCCGAAACCCTGGCCACGGCTGGCTTCGACTTGATAGGTGAGTGCAACGACTTCCATTTCTGGGAGCGGGCGTTTTGGGTGATGCATCGTCAACGCCGCGTCCAACTGGGGTACAAGCGCTACTTCCAGGCCAGCCAGGATCTGGGCGATGGCTTCGACTTCGCGCCGGGGATCAGGCTGACGAGCGTTATCCGTCGCTGCTTGCTGGGTCGCGCCTTGCAGGTCCACTTCTGGGATGACTGGCGCGAAGGCGCGGTGATTGTCGATGAGGGCTTTGTGATCCGCTTCAACCTGAAATGCCGGCGCGGTGCGTATCAGGTATGCACGTTGGAATGCGACCTCCCGTCGTTCGGGGTGACCGGCCGGGTTTCGACCAATGGGGTTAGGGCAACCCTGCACGCTTGCAACCCCGTGGCACTTCCGGTACCGCGCCATGCACCTGTCGCTTACAGGCATCTGCGCCGGGCACTCCTACAACGCTCGCCGTGAAGCAGGCTCTGCGGGGCTTGGCACCGGCTTTGCCGGTGTTCGCCGGCAAAGCCGGCTCCTACAGGCGCAGCCCATGTGGGAGCGGCCTTGTGTCGCGAAAGGGCTGCGTAGCGGCCCCAGGGTCTCAGTGTCGATGCAATGATCGCTGGGGCCGCTTTGCGGCCCTTTCGCGACACAAGGCCGCTCCCACAAGGGTTCGCGCAAGGCTTGAGGTGGGTGTGGACGCAGACTTGCCCCGCCCTATCGCTCGCACTCATGTTTCTGGCGGTACTTGACGCCTCTGTCGATCAGGCCTTCTCACCATGAATCGAACGCCAGTGCTGGATCTGCTGGTCGATATTCCAGTGAATGATCAGCGTGTACAGCTGTTCGATGAACTGCGCATCGAACCCTTCACCGGCGGCCCACTCGAGGCGGTCCTCAAGCATCGCGGCGACACGCTCCGGCGCCGGGATCGCCTGTTCGTTGGCCTTGAACTGCACTGCGGCCTTAACGTAACCAAGGCGCTTGACCAGCGCCTCGAAGATCTGCCGGTCGTGAAAGTCGATGCCGGCGCGAATGTCGGTGAGGCTGGTGCAGGCTTCAGGGGTTTTAGGTTGCAGCATGAAAGGGTCTCGAATCAAAAAGGGAAAAGGTCAGATCACGTCGAAATGCGGGTCGGCAACGCGCTCCGGCGGCACGCCGTCCAGGCCTACCAGCCCAAGGCCAGCTCGCCATTCCTGGGGTTGGCGTTCGGCGATCACCTCGTCGATCAGGGCATCGATCATGCTCTTGTCCTGATGGTGTGGGGTGGTGATCAGGTGCGCGGTGTCGCCGGAGGTGGCCAGGCAGTACTTGCGGGCAATGCGCGGCGACGGGCACGGGAACACCACGGTGATCGAGTTGTCGTGGCGCCAGGCGTCGATACCGGCGGCCTGCAGGCGGTCGACCGCGTACTGCGCGCTGTTCAGGCTGTGCCGCACCCGGCGCCGCCACTGCGCCGGCGAGTGGCTGCGCAGCGCGGCCCACATCATCATCGGGGTGTGGCCGTTGCGCGAGCCGCTGATGGTCTTGTCGTTGGCGCGGATGTAATCCACGTCCACCGAAATGCGCTCGACGTTCTCGCGCTTGGCCACGACGATGCCGCAGGGGATCGGCGAGCCGATCATCTTGTGCCCGGAAACGCAGATCGAATCGACGCCATCGGCGAAGTTGAACGGCTGCGGGTTATCGACGAAGGGCAGGATCATGCCGCTGAGCGCCGCGTCGGCGTGCAGGTAATAGTCTTCGCGGGCGATCCCCACCTCCTCCAGGCGCTGCTGGATGGTGGCGATGTTGTCGATCGCACCGCGCATGGTGGTGCCGATGTTGACGAAAATGATCGGGTGCTGTTCCCCGTCGATGGCGATCTTCGCCAGCAGGTCGTCGTAGTCGATCTCACCGTTGGGCAGCGATTCCACCGCGCGGCAGTCGATGCGCAGCAACTTGACGATCTTCGCCACCGAGTAGTGGGTGTCCTTCGAGTAGTACAGGGTACCGGTGGGGAACAGTTCCCGCGCCAGGTAGCAACCGAACATGTTGCCCTCGGTGCCGCCATTGGTGACATAGCCCCAGCTCTCTTCGAGGGGAATGCTGAACAGCTCGGCGAAGTACGCCATCACGTCCTTCTCGAAGTCGAACGAGTTGAGCAGGTAATTACCGGGCTCGGCCCAGTCACCGCAGTTGTTGATGGAAAAACGCAGGAAGCGGTGCAACTGGGCGTAGTTGAAATCGGCGTTTTCCGGGTAGCCGATATTGAAATACTGGTTTTTCAGGCAGTGCTCCCAGAATTGATCCAGCCGGGCCTGGTCGGCAGAAGACAAAGTCATATCCAACTCCTTTTAAATTGACTTGGCGGGCCACGCCCTGCGCAGCGCGGCCCGCGGTACATCAGGCGGCTTTCTGGCGCGCCTCCACCAGTGCCCACCAGCTGGCCAGGGTCGGCGTGCTGGCCAGCTCTTCGAAGCTCACCTCAATGCCACGTGCCTTGAGCTCGGCGGCCAGCTTCATCACCTGCAGCGAATCGAGGCCGTAGAAGATCAGGTTCTCTTCCGGGTCCAGCTCCTCGCTGTCCTCGATCAGCTGGCGCAGACGGGTCTGCAGCCAGGTGCGGGTGTTCTCCACGCTCACCAGGTGGCGCAACTGCTTCTTGTCGATCTTGCCCACCGCGGTCAGCGGCATGGCCTCGATCAGGCGGATGCGGTCGGGCAGCTTGTACTCGGCGATGCCCAGTTCCAGCAGGTGGCGACGGATGGCCGGGGCCTTGAGGCTGGGGTTGCGCGAAACGACGAAGGCACAGCTCTTCTCACCCAGCGCCTCGTCGGGCATGGCCACCAGGCCGGCGTGGGTGACCTCCGGGTGCAGCACCAACAGGTTCTCGATCTCTTCCGAGGCGACCTTCTCGCCGCCACGATTGATCTGGTCCTTGATGCGGCCGACCACGCGCAGGTCGCCGCTGGGGGTGAGCACCACCAGGTCGCCGGAGTAGTAGAAGCCCTCGGCGTCGAAGGCGCTGGCATTCTGCTCAGGGGCCTTGTAGTAGCCGCAGAAGGTATAGGGGCCACGGGTGGCGAGCATGCCAGGCTCGCCAGGAGCCACGGGCACGCCCTGCTCGTCGACGATCTTGATTTCATCGTCCGGGCTGACGGGGCGGCCCTGGGTGGTGAAGATCTGCTCGTCGCTGTCGTCCAGACGGGTGTAGTTGATCAACCCCTCGGCCATGCCGAACACCTGCTGCAGCTTGCAACCCAGCACGCCGGGCACCTGGCGTGCCAGCGAGTCGGCGAACACCGCGCCGCCCACTTGCAGGTAGGCCAGCGATTGCAGCTTGTCACGGTGCGCCGGCGCGGCTTGCAGCCACAGGGCCACGGCGCTCGGCACCAGCGCAACGGTGTTGACCTCGTGCTGCTCGACCAGCGCGAAGCAGCTCAGCGGCTCGGGGCTGGCGGCCATCACCACGCAGCCACCGGCATGGAACACGCCCAGTGCGCCGGGCGAGCTGAGCAGGAAGTTGTGCGCCGCCGGCACCGCGCAGAGGAAGCGGGTGTGGGCGTTGAGCGCGCAGACCTCGGCGCAGGCACGGGCGTTGTAGTGGTAGTCGTTATGGGTGCGCGGGATCAGCTTGGGGATGCCAGTGCTGCCACCGGACAGCTGGAACAGCGCGACCTGGTCGGCGGGTGTAGGCGCGATACGCACCGGTTGCGTGCTCGGGGTTTCGATCCACTGCGCCAGGTTGGCGGCCGGGTTCGATTCACCCTGCAGCAAGGTCACCGCAGGTGCCGCGCCGACCTCGGCAAAGGCCTGTACATAGCGGTCGTCGCGGAAGACTTCGTGCTCTCGGGAAGCAATCAGCAACTTGGGCACGATCTGCTTGGCGTAGGCGGTCAACTCCAGCCGACGATGGCTGAACAAGGCGTTAAGCGGCACGATCCCGGCCTTCAGCAACGCGAACAGGACGATGTAGAACTCCGCCACGTTGGGCAGTTGCACCAGGGCTGTATCGCCCTGGCCCAGGCCCTGCTCGGCCAGGCGCGAGGCCAGGTTCGAGGACAGGGTGTCGAGCTCGCCGTAGGTGAAGCGACGTTCCCCGCAAATGATCGCCAGGGCTTGTGGTTGCGCTTGGCAACGGGAATGGAGGATCTCGGTGAGCGGCTGGTCGATCCAGTAGCCGGCGTCGCGATAGCGCTGCGCACGGTCCTGTGGCCAGTCCGTGAATTCGATGGTCATGGTGTTCGAACGTCCTTGATTAATGTGCCAGCCCGCAGGCGCGCAGCATGGTGCCGAGCTTGGTCTGGACTTCCGCCCATTCCGCCGCCGGTTGCGAGGCCTCGACGATGCCGGCGCCGGCGAACAGCCGCACACGGTTGTGCTTGACGGTGCCGCAGCGGATGGTCACCACCCACTCGCCGTTCCCTTCGCCGTCGCACCACCCCACCATGCCGGTGAACTGGCCGCGCTCGGCGGGCTCGACGAAGCGGATCAGGCGCCGTGCCCGCTCGGTGGGGAAGCCGCATACCGCCGGGGTCGGATGCAGGCGGCAAGCCAGTTGCAGGGCCGTCACCTGCGGGTCGATCAGGTGGCCTTCGATGCGCGTGGACAGGTGCCACAGCGCTGGGGTGCTGATCAGCGACGGGCGTTGCGGCACATCGAGGCGGGTGCACAGTTCGCCGACCCGGGCGGCGATGTCCTGGGTGACGAAGCCGTGTTCGTAATGGTCCTTCTCCGAGGCCACCAGCCAGTCGGCGTTGCGTTTGTCGGCCTCGGGGTCGGCCATGCGCCTGGCCGAGCCGGCCAGCGGGTTGGAGATGAAGTTCGCGCCTTCCTTGCGCACCAGCAGCTCGGGGCTGACCCCGAGCAGCGTGGCGCCGTCGGCCAAGGGCACACGGAAGTGATAGCCGCTGGGGTTCTGCGCGCGCAGGTTGCGCTGCAGCACCTCGACGTCGACCGCCTCGGCGAACACCAGCTCGCGCTGCACCGACAGCACCGCCTTACGCACGTCGCTGTGGCGGAAGTTGACGATGGCGTGCTCCACCGAGCGCTTGAACGCGTCCTCCTCGGGGATCGGCTTCTGCTCGAGCAACGCCGGCAGCTCGCCGCCTGCTTCGGTTGCCCCACGCGCACGCCAGTGCGCGTCGCGGGCAATGTACAGGCAGGACGGTTCGATGGGATCGAAGGGAATGGCGCCGACCACGAGGGGGTTGGCCTGCCCTGCCCGGCGCGCCTGTTCGAAGGCGAGGGCGAGGGTTTTCTGCAACAGGCTGTCGGCGTCTTCGCCACCGACGGCCGGGGTATCGATGCGTTGCAACGCACCGTTGACGACCAGTTCTCGGTCACCCGAGGTAAAGGAAAAGGCCATGGAACGGTCGGCGACCTGCTCTTCATCCATGCCAGTCGTCATGAGCGTACTCGCTCTCATCTCGGTTAAGCCTCCTGCTTATTCGAAAGAAATAATGATATTAATCTTAATCATTATCATCTTTAATAGGAGGCGCCATATTTCTGGACTTGTCAATCACGCGATACGAGTGACCCATGAGAGAGTTAACTTCAATGCAAGCGGCCTGTTGGATCGGGCGCACTGCTCATGCGGCTTTAGGGAAAGTTTCAGCTCATCTGTATGCCGAGTTCGATGGCCATGCCATTGACCTGGAGCGGCTGCGCGCAGCGCTCGAACAGGTTTCCCAGCTGCACCCGATGTTGCGCCTGCGCATCGACCAGAACGGGCTGCAAAGCCTTGCGCCACTGGAACAGTCGCCGCGCCTGGAGGTCGACGACCTGCGCGGCCTTGCACAGCCAGACGTAGCACAGCACTTGCTGCGCAAGCGTGACGCCTGGACCCACCAGCAACTGGACCTGCGCCATGGCTGCGCGGCACGCTTCAGTGTCAGCCAGCTGGATGGCGAACGTTCACGCCTGCATGTCGACACCGACATGATCGCCATCGACCCTTCCAGCCTGCGCGTGCTAATGGAAGACCTGGCGCGTTGCTACGAGACCCCGGACGCGCCTGCCGTCACCCCGCCGAGCTTCTTCGACTGGTGGGACGCCGTGCGTGCCGACCCGGCCTTGAAAGCCACCCAGGAACGTGACCGCCAATGGTGGCGCGCCCGCCTCGACAGCATCGCGCCGGCCCCTACCCTGCCCCTGCTCGATGAACAACCCGCCCAGGCCCACAGCCAGCGCCTGAGCACCTGGCTCGACGCCGGTCAGCACCAGGCACTCAGGCAACTGGCTCGCCAACGCAGGGTGACCCTGTCGACCCTGATGCTCGGGCTGTTCGCCAGCGCATTAGGCGCCCAGACCGGCGACCGCCAGTTCCGCCTCAACGTACCCAGCTTCTGGCGCGCGCCGCTGATCGACGGTGTCGAACACATCGTCGGCGAGTTCGCCAATGTGCTGATCGTCGACGTCGATCTCGATGCGGCACCCGATATCGCGGCCCTGTGCGACCAGTTGGCCAAGGGCACGGTGGCGTGCCTCGAACACAGCGCCTACCCCGGGGTTAACCTGGTGCGCGACCTGTCGCGCCACCATGGCACGCCGCAGCTCACGCCGGTGGTGTTCACCGCCGCGCTGGACATGCCTGGCAAGGAGCTGTTTTCACCGCGGGTGAAGAACGCCTTCGGCCCGCTGGGCTGGCTGATCTCGCAAGGCCCGCAGGTCGCCCTGGATGCGCAGATCGCCTGCGCCGACGGCGGTATCCTGATCAACTGGGACATCCGCCTCGATGCCCTGCCCGAGGCCTGGGTGACGCAGCTGTTCGAGCGCTTCGTCAACCTGGCGAGCGAGGTTGCCCACCAACCCGCCACCCTGGATCGGGCGCTGCCCCGTGCGCCGGAAAAACGCCCGCTCAACCCGCTGCAGCAGGCCTACCTGCTGGGCCGCACCACGCAGATGCCCTTGGGCGGCGTGGCCATGCAGGAGTTTCGCGAGTATCGCGGCCTGATGGACAGCGCCATGCTGCGCAGCCGCCTGCACGCGATGGTCCGCCGCCACCCGAGCCTGCGCACACGTATCGATGCCGACAAGCGCGTGCAATTCGTCAGTGACGAGGTGCGCCTGAACCTGGATGAGGTCGACCTCGGCCACCTGCCGCTGGATGAAGCCCTCGACGCTATCGACGCACGCCGCGAAGACTACGCCCACAGCCTCTCGCCGCTGGACCGCTCGCCCTGGAACGTCACCGTGTTCCACCTGGCGCACGGCGAGTTGGTGGTGTTCGTGCGCCTCGACGCGCTGATCCTCGATGGCCGCTCCATCGCCACGCTGCTGGTGGAACTGTTCGAAGGCCACCTGGACGAAACGCCCCAGGCCGACACCCCCGCCACGGCGGAGCAGCCCGAGCAACGCGCAGCCGACGCCGCCTACTGGAGCGCCAAGCTGGCTGCGGTGGACGGTGCCCCTCGCCTGCCCTGGAGCGTGCCCCTGGACCAGGCCGGCGCCGCCCGTTATGAGCGGCAAAGCCTGGGCGTGCCCCGCGAGACATTCAAGAAATTCTGCACCGTGGGCGCACGGCAACGGCTGTTCAAGAACACCACGCTGATGGCGGTCATCCTCGAAGTGCTGTCGCACTGGGTCAGCGAAGGCGGCCTGTGCGTCGCGGTACCGGTGGCACCGCCCAGCGACGCGGCCTTCGCCAACCGCTCCAGCTTCCTCGCGATCAACTGGAACAGCGCCGCCGACCACTTCGTCGAACGTGCGGCCGGGCTCCAGGTGGATGTGCTGGAAGGCTTGCAGCACCTGGCATGCTCCGGTGTCGACCTGGCGCGCCAACTGTTCGAGCGGCACGGCCCCGGCCCGGTACTGCCCGTGGTGATCACCAACGGCTTCTCCTGGCCAGTGGCGCCCTCCGACAGCGCCATGCGCCTGCAGGGCGGGTTGACCCAGACGCCACAAGTGGCCATGGACATCCGTTTCTGGGCCGGCGCCGACGGCGCGCTGCAACTGGACATCGATTACGCCCGCGAGGTGCTCGCCCCTGCGCTGGTCAGCGACTTCCTGAGCACGCTGGAGCGGGCCATCGGGCAGATCGCCGAGCATGGCGAGTTCGCCCTCGCACCCGCAGCGCTCATCGACACCGACCACTATCGCCTGAACAGCCCTGCCGAAGCGGCCTGCAACGAGGGCTACCTGGCACGGATCGCCGACAACCTGTTCACCGCCGGCAACCACAAGGTCGCCCTGATCAGCGGCGAGCGGCAGCTCAGCTATGCCGAGCTCGGTGATGGCGTGGCACGGATCATCGCCGCGCTGGGCGCCCGTGGCATCGGGCAAGGCCAGGTGGTCGCCATCTGCCTGCCGCGCAGCCCGGAGCACACGATGCTGACCTTGGCCTGCGCCTTGACCGGGGTGATCTGGGTACCGATCGACGTGGCGGCCCCGGCCGAACGGCGTCACTACCTGCTGGAGAACTGCCAGCCGGACCTGGTGGTGCTTATCGAGGACGAAACGCTCGACCAGCCCAGCACCACCATCGCGGCCTTGCTCGCCATACCCGCAGCGGCGCCGCGCCACCTCGCCGACCTGTCCCTGAGCGAAACGCCGAGCTACTACCTGTACACCTCGGGCACCACTGGCAAACCAAAATGCGTGGTGCTGAACAACCGCGCCACGGCCAACGTGATCGGCAGCACCCTGGCCGAGTGGCAGGTGACCGAGCGCGATGTGTTCCTGTCGGTCACCCCGCTGCACCATGACATGTCGGTGTTCGACGTGTTCGGCAGCCTGGCCGCCGGCGCCACCCTGGTGCTGCCGGCACCCGGCGAAGACAAGGACGCGCTGCGCTGGAACCAGCTGGTTGCCCAGCACCAGGTCACCCTGTGGTGTTCGGTGCCGGCAATCCTCGAGATGCTCCTGGCCTGCCGCGGCGAACAGGGCTTGCAGAGCCTGCGCCTGATCGCCCAGGGCGGCGACTACATCAAGCCGGCGGTAATCGCCCGGCTGCGCGAACTGCTGCCGGAGGCCAGGCTGATTTCCCTGGGCGGGCCGACCGAGACCACCATCTGGAGCATCTGGCATGAGATCGATGCCGACGACCGCGCGCTGATCCCCTATGGCCGACCGTTGCCCGGCAACCGCTATTTCGTACTCAATGCTCAAGGCCACCATTGCCCAGTGGGCGTGGTGGGCCGCATCCACACCGCCGGGGTCAACCTGGCGTTGGGTTACCTGCTGGACGGTGCCTTGCAGCAAAGCGACTTCATCACGGTGGACGACGAGCACGGCCAGGCGGTGCGTGCGTTTCGCACCGGTGATTGCGGGCGCTATCGTGCCGACGGCACCTTGCTGTTCGACAGCCGCGTCAATGGCTACGTGAAAGTGCGCGGGGTGCGGGTCTCGCTGCCGGACATCGAAATGGCGCTCAACCAGCACCCGGCACTGCGCCATGTGCTGGTGGTCGACTACGGCGAACAACGCCTGGGCGAGGTGTGCCTGGGCGCGCTGTATGTCTGCGACCCACAGGCAGGCGAACCCAGCATGGCCGAGCTGCGCGACTACGCGCGCCAGCACCTGCCCCACTCCCATGTGCCCACCCGCCTGCTCGGTGTCGCTGCGCTGCCGCTGTCGCAGAACGGCAAGCCGGATCGTCGCCGGGCCCGTGAGCTGCTGAGCGCGCCGGCCACTGCCTCGGTGCGGGACAAGGTGCTGGCGATCTACCTGCAGGTGCTGGGCCACCCAGCCGACGCCGGTACCGACAGCGCGGTGGACTTCATCAGCCTGGGCTTGCGCCCCCCGCACCTGAAAGCCGTCGCGGCCCAGTTGCAGGCGCAGTTGGCTGTCTCGCTCTCACCCGGCCAGCTGCTGCGCTGCCGCAACGCCCAGGACGTCGAGCGGTTGCTCGGCTGAATCACTTGATACGAATCAGGGCGCGTTGCCTGCAATGCTGGCCGCGCCTTCTTGAACTGCTGGACCAAAGGAGATGGATTGGATGAAGGACTTACCCACTGTGGATATCGCCGGCATCGGCATCGGCCCGTTCAACCTGGGCCTCGCCGCGCTGCTCGCCAAGCATCCTGGCGTGAGCGGTGTCTTCCTGGATCGCAAGGTGGAGTTTCGCTGGCACGAAGGCTTGATCCTGCCGGGCACCACGCTGCAGGTGCCGTTTCTCGCCGACCTGGTGACCATGGCCGACCCGACGCATCCACTGAGCTACCTCAACTACCTGCACCAGCACGAGCGCCTGTACCAGTTCTACTACTACGACAACTTCCAGGTGCCGCGCCGCGAGTACGACCATTACTGCCGCTGGGCTTCGCAGCAACTGGCGAGCTGCCATTTCGGCGAGGAAGTGTGCGATGTGCGCTATGACGCCAACGCCGGTCGCTTCCTGATCGAGAGCCAGTCGCTGTCCGGCTACAAGCGCCAGTACTACAGCCAGCACCTGTCGGTGGGCGTGGGCACCTCACCGCTGTTGCCACGGTGGGCGCAGGTCAAGAGCACGGCACCGATCGTGCATTCGGCCGAATTCGCCAAGCGCCAGGCACAGCTGGCCCAGTGTCGGCAGGTGACGGTGATCGGTTCGGGGCAGAGCGCGGCGGAGTGCGTGTTGGCGCTGTTCAACGAGCTGACCCCGGAACGGGTCGCGGCGGGTGCGTCGATTCGCTGGATCACCCGCTCCCAGGGCTTCCACCCGATGGAGTATTCCAAGCTGGGCCAGGAGTGCTTCACCCCCTCCTACATGGCGTACTTCCACAGCCTGCCACGGGAACGGCGCCGCGAAATCGTCGCCGGCCAAGGGCTGCTGTACAAGGGCATCAGTTTCTCGACCATCGGCGATATCTACGACCTGATCTACGAACGTTCCATCGGCGGGGCCGACACCGGCCTGACGCTGCTGTCCAACTGCGAGGTGGAGCGTGTCGAGGATGTCGGCGGGCGGCTACGCATCAATTACCGCCACCGTGAACTGGACCAGACCAGTGCGTTCGAAGCGGATGCGATCGTCGCCGCGACGGGCTACGGGCATGCCTGGCCACAGTGGTTCGAACGGCTCAAGGGCAACGTGCTGGCCACTGACGAGCATGGCGACTGCATCGTTCGGGATGACTTCACCGCGCAACGCGGCGACCAGGGCGCCGGGCGGATCTTCGTGCAGAACGCCGAGATCTTTCAGCATGGGGTCGGTTCGCCGGACCTGGGGATTGCCGCGATCCGCAATGCGAGCATCGTCAACCAGTTGCTGGGGCGGCCGCATTATCGTCTGCCGAAGCGCTCGGCGTTTCAACGCTATGGCATGCATGAGGACTGATTGCGGCCCGCTGTAGGAACGGCTTCAGCCGCGATGCAGGCGCCAGGGTATCTGGCACCCGCTTCGCGGCTGAAGCCGCTCCTACGGGGGTTGCGCCATCACAATGGGCAACCCCACCTTGCTCAAACCCGCACGTCCTCGACCGCCATCGCCGCCCCGCCCTCACTGGCATACAGGGCAAACACGCCCTCGATAGCCTCGGTCACCCGCGCCATCTGCTGCGCGCTGTAGCGATCGGTGCGGTAGGTGACCACCAGGCGCAGCGCGCGCTGGCCGTCGATCAGGTTGTCCATGATCTCGAACTGGATACCGAACATCGACTCGTTCTTCTCCGGGTCGATCTGCCGGTAACGAATGTTCCCCGCCTCGGGCGTGACCAGGGCGCCATTCAAGGCGTTGTTGGCGTGGATCTGCACGTACACATCGAACAGCAACCCGTCCGCCGGGGCCATGCCCAAAGCCTGCTGGATATGCTCCATCGGCACGTCGGCATAGGCCATGGAGTCGTTGATCAGGCGGCTGACGCCCTCGATCAGCGCCCCCACGTTCTGACGTGGTTCGAACTGCACGCGGTGCGCCACCATGGTGGTGAAGTAGCCGACCGTCTCGTAGTACGCCGGGTCGGTGCGCCCCGAAGCCGAAGTGCCGATCACCAGGTCGCAGAGGTTGCCGACCTTGTGCAGGGCCAGGGCGATGGCGGTGTAGATCACCCCGAACAGCGACGAGTCGTTCTGCCGGGCGAAGCCATGCAGGAAGTCGACCATGGCCTGGTCTGGCTTGATCTCGAACCACTGCGCGCGGGTGGACACCTCGGCCACGGCCGCGCTGCCCTGCTCACCGATGACCGGCAGGGCCAGGCCGCGGGTGGCATCACGCAGCATGTCGGTCCAATAGGCCAGGTGCTGCGGGTTGATGCCGCGTGCCAGCTCCTTCACCGCGTACTGGTGGAACGACGGCACGGTCGCGTCCCAGCGTGGCAACTGGTCCTGAGCGCGTGCGAGATAGGCGCGGGCCAGGTCTTCCATCATCACGTTGAGCGACCACTCATCGATGGCCATGTGGTTGACCAGCAACGACAGCGACTGTTGCTGGCTGTGCGGGTCACGGAAGAAGCGCACGCGCATCGGCAGCTCGCGGGACAGGTCGAAGCGATGACCGGCCTCGCTGGCCAGGTTCGCCCCGGCACTTTCACGGCTGGACCAGAACCACTTGTACTGACCCAGCTGGTTGATCGGCACCAACTGCTGCCAGGCTTCGTCGCCTTCGAAATGGAAGGTGGTACGCAGGCTGGCGTGGCGCTTCACCAGGTCGGAAAACGCCTGCTCGAACACCGCCTCGTCGACCGGGTCGAGGAAGGTCATGGCGAACGGCAGGTTGAAGATGGTGCCGAACTCGAACGCGGCGTAGGCCCGGCCAAGGGACGCCTGGGCCAGGGCGAACGGTGCTCGTTGCACATCGTCTTGCTGAGCGGTATCCGCGCCACCCTTGTGCCTTAGCACCTGCGCACGCGCGGCCAGCGCGGCGGCGGTCGGCGCGCTGAAGAAGTCGTTGAAGCGCACCTCGATGCCATGGTTGCTCGACAGCTTGCCGATGATCCGCGTGGCCAGCAGCGAGTGGCCGCCAAGGTCGAAGAAGTCGTCCTGCGCCGTCATGTTCGCCACGCCCAGGGCACGGCGGAATTCATCGAGAATGAGCCCGGCGACGTCAGCGTCGTTGTTTGCTGGGGCAGTGGCCGCCACGGCGTTGGCTTGATCGCCTGCTGCCTGGCGCTGCAGCCAAGGCAGGTGTGGCGCACCGACCGGACGCCCGGCGTAGGCGTCCATGGTCAAGCGGTAGAGATCGTCCTCGCGGCAGGTCTGGTCGAGCACCTGGTGCAACACGAAAGCCAGGATCGGCGCCTGCCCGCCACGGATGATCAGCGCCGCCAGCGGCGCCTGGCTTTCGGCGTCCCAGGGCTGCGCCTGCAAGGCCAGCAGCCGTTCGCTGGCTTGCGCATCGGAGTTGACGGTCAGTTCACCGATGCAGGCCTGCGGATCGCTGTCGTGAACCTTTTGCACATCACCGTCGTCATTGAAGCGGTAGCGGGCATTGAGCGCCGGCAGGCTGGCGACCACGGTCGCAATCGCCCCCTGCAGCCTGGCCAGGTCGATATCCTCGCCCAGCCGCCATGCACTGAAGTGCTTGAGCACTCGCTCGGGAAATTGCTGCTGCAGCAGCCAGGCATGTTCTTCGAATTCGCTGACAGGTCGCTGGGACTGCGCGCCTGAATTGAGTTCCATCATGGAATTGCTCCGCCTTGTCAAACAGTACAACCCGTATTCGGGCAGACAGACCGATCCTCGGTCCTGGAGTCGCGCCCGGCGATGCCGGGCGCTGGATCAACGGCTTCAGGCTGCGTTGCATGTGCCTGATCAACACCGTATGCTTTCGATGCTAATCGTAGTAATTATCATTAGTCAAAAATCTGTTTGCTCGTGCGGTATTGGAGAAGTTCGTGGACAAGGGATCGTTCGCACTCCGACAACAACTGGAACAGTTGTATGTCGACCATCATGGCTGGTTGTGCAACCTGCTGCGGCGCAAGCTGGGCAATGCCTGCGACGCCGCCGACCTGGCCCACGACATCTGCCTCATCCTGCTGAACAAGGGCTGCGTGCCCGCGGCGCAGGACTGCCGCCGCTACCTGGCGCAGATCGCCAATGGCAAGGTGATCGACCTGTACCGGCGGCGCCAGCTCGAGGCCCGCTACCTCGACGAACTCATGCAGCGTGACGAAGCGCTGGCCCCTTCCGAGGAAATCCGCGCCCTGGCCCTGGAGGCGCTGGTCGCGGTCGATGCCGCCTTGCAGCGCCAATCCGCCAACAGCCGCCAGGCGCTGCTGCTGCACAAGCTCAACGGCATGGCCCACCGCGATATCGCCGTCGAGCTGAAGGTATCGGTGTCGTCGGTCGAGAAGTACATCGCCTCGGCCCTGCGCAGTTGCTCACCGTTTTCTCCAGCACAGCTGCGTGAAACCCATTGAGGGTTTTCTGCGGCCGTTCGGGATACATATATGCACACGCTGTTCGCCGGCAAGCCGGTTCCTGCAGCGGGCAGCGCCGAACCTGTAGGAGCCGGCTCGCCGGCGAACCGCAGTCACAGCAAGAACCACGTTTGCTTCCATAGGAGATGGAATGAGCGCCAACGATGCGAGCAAGGAGCACACCGCCGCCAGCAACCCGGTGTCCGAGGTACTGCGGCCGATCCGCGGGCGGTTGATCGTCGCCGGCACCCTGGCGGCGGTCGGCACGATGCTCACCCTGGTACCCCTGGCCGGGGTCGCGCATATCGGCCAGCTCGCCTTGGGCCAGGGTGACAGCGTAGCGCCCTGGGCGCAGATCCAGGCCAGTGTCTGGCAAGTGCTGGGCCTGAGCCTCGGCGCCCTGTTCGCCGGCATGCTCCTGATCTCCCTGGGCGAAACCTTCGCCCACCTGGCTGACAACCAGATCACCCGCCAGCTGCGCCTGGCCATCACCCAGCGCCTTTCGAAGGTGCCGCTGGGCTGGTTCACCAGCCGCGCCTCAGGCGAGGTCAAGCAGGCGATGCAGGACGATGTGAACACCCTGCACAGCCTCACCGCGCACTACTACACCACCCTCGGCCGCACCTGGGGCGCGGTGGTGGCCACGGTGCTCTACCTGTTCGCCATGGACTGGCGCATGGCGATCGTCTCGCTACTGCCCTTCCCGCTGTTCTTCCTGTTCGTGTCCAGGGCCACCAAGGCCAGCGGCGCCAACATGCAAGCGTTCGGCGCGCACATGGGGCGCATCAACAACGCGGTAGTCGAATTCGTCAACGGTATCCCGGTGGTCAAGGCTTTCGGGATCGAGGGCAAGGCCCATGGCAGCTACCGCGAGGCGGTCGATGGTTTCGCCGCCGCCTTCACCGACTTCACCCGGCCCTTGGTCAGCGCCATGGCCAACGCCCACGCGCTGGTCACCCCGGTGGCGGTGCTGGGCGTGGTGCTGGCCTTCGGCACCCTATTCACCTACCTGGGCTGGATCCGCCCGGTGGACATCCTGCCCTTCGCCCTGGTGGCGCCAGGCATGTGCGCGCCGCTGCTGCTGATGAGCTACATCACCCACGACCTGCATGCCGCCACCAGTGCGGCGCAGCGGGTGGACGGCCTGCTGCGCACGCCGCTGCTGGATGCCCCGGCGCACAACGGCCGGACGCTGGCGAAAGACGCCGAGATTCGCTTCGAACACCTGAGCTACAGCTATGACGGCGACACCCCGGTACTCGACGACATCAGCCTCACCCTCGAACCCGGTACCGTAACGGCCATCGTCGGCGCGTCCGGCGCCGGCAAGTCGACCCTGGCGCGCCTGCTGCTGCGCTTCTTCGACCCCACCCATGGGCGCATCACCCTGGGCGGCGTCGACCTGCGCCATCTCGACACCGCCCAGCTGTACCGGCATATCGGTTTCGTCCTGCAGGAGGTGCGCCTGATCCATGCCAGCCTGCGCGACAACATCGCCCTGGGCCGGCCCTCGGCCAGCCAGGCAGAAATCGAGCAAGCGGCACGCACCGCCAATATCCACCAGCGCATCCTCGCCCTGCCCCGCGGCTACGACTCGGTGGTCGGCGAGGACGTGCAACTCTCCGGCGGCGAACTGCAACGGGTGAGCATCGCCCGGGCGGTGCTGCTCGACCCCGCAGTGCTGGTGCTGGACGAAGCCACCGCCGCGGCCGACGCCGAGAACGAGGTACAGATCCAACAGGCGCTGTCGCGCTTCGCCCGCCAGCGCACCCTACTGGTCATCGCCCACCGCCTGGACACGGTGATGCACGCCGACCAGATCATCGTGCTCGACAACGGCCGCATCCTCGAGCAGGGCGACCACGCGCAGTTGCTGGCGCGCAACGGCCACTACGCCCGGCTGTGGGCGCTGGGTGGCTACCCACAGACCACGCAACAGGAGCAGGCGCCATGCTGAAGACCCTGATCGAACTGCTCGGCGATGACGCCCCGGTGCTGCATCGCTATCTCGCCAAGGCGTTGGTCTACGGGCTGTTGTGCGGGCTGACCATCCTCAGCGTGCTGCCGGTGCTCGGCCACTTGCTGGCAGGCGACGTGCCGGGTGCCACGCGCTGGTTGGGCGTGCTGCTGGTCGCCTCGCTGGCGTGCTGGGCGCTGCGCCGTGTGGTCGAAAAGGCCGGCATCCGCGTCGGTGTCGCTGTGCTCCAGGGTGGCCGGCATCGCCTCGGCGACCACGTCGCGCAGCTGCCGGTCGGCTGGTTCGACGCCCACAACACCGCGCGCCTGAACCATGTCACCGCGCAGGGCATGATGACCGTGGCGCAGTTGCCGGCCCACGTCTTCACCCCGTTGATCACCGGGGTGATCACGCCGTTCGTGGTGGTGGTGGCGCTGTTCGTCCTGAACCTGCAGGTGGGCCTGATCGCCCTGCTTACCCTCCCCCTGCTGTTCGGCCTGTTCGCGCTCACCGCACGCCTCGGCCAACGCGCCGACGAAGGCTTCCACGCCGACACCGCGCGCACCAGCCAGCGCATGGTCGAGTTCGCCCAGGCCCAGTCGGTGCTGCGCGCCTTCAATGGCGCCGACGGCGGCACACGCTTGCTCGAACAGGCCATCGCCCGTCAGCAGCAGTCGGCCAAGCGCCTGATCCAGGTTTCGGCGATGTCGGTGGTGTTCAACACCTGGACGGTGCAGGCCGCCTTTGCCGCCCTGCTGGTCGGCTGCGTGGCGTGGCTGGGCGAGCTGTGGGGCGCCGGTTTGCCGGCCAGCGCCTTGATTCCGGTGGTCCTGGCACTGTTGCTGGTCAGCCGCTTCATCGACCCGCTGCTGGAAGTGGCCAGCTATAGCGAGGTGCTGCGCAGCGCGCGCAGCCAGCTGGGGGTGCTGCGCGAGCTGTTCGCGGTCAAGCCGTTGCCACAGGCGCAGCAGCCGATCGCGCCAGGCCATGCCGGGGTCGAGCTGGACGGGGTGAGCTTTCGCTACAGCGACGATCAGCCTGAGGTGCTGCGCCAGCTCAGCTTGACGATCGCGCCGGGCAGCATGACGGCGCTGGTCGGTGCCTCCGGCTCCGGCAAGACCACCCTGGTGCGGTTGATCGCACGCTTCTTCGATGTCACCCAGGGCAGCCTCAAGGTCGGCGGCGTGGATGTGCGGCAGATGTCCGCCGGGCAACTGGCGGCGCAGATCAGCCAGATCTTCCAGGACGCCTACCTGTTCCAGGGCAGCATCGCCGACAACATCCGCATCGGCAAAGCCGACGCCACCGACGCCGAGGTGCTGGAGGCCGCGCGCGCGGCGGGCGTTCTGGAGATCATCGAACGGCTGCCGCAAGGCCTGGAAACACCTGTCGGCGAAGGCGGTGCGCGGCTGTCCGGCGGCGAGCGCCAACGTATCTCCATCGCCCGGGCATTGATCAAGGATGCGCCAATCCTGCTGGTGGACGAAGCCACCGCGGCACTGGATGTGGAAAACCAGGCGGCGATCGCCGAGGCGCTGGCGCGCCTGCGCGGCACACGCACGCTGATCGTGATCGCCCATCAGTTGTCGACGGTGGCCATGGCCGATCACATCGTGGTGCTCGACAACGGCCGCATCGCCGAGCAAGGCACACCCGCGCAACTGCTCGAAACACCCGGCCTGTACGCGCACTTCCTGGCCCAGCGCCGCGCGGCCAAGGGCTGGCGCATCGCTGCGCAGCCGGTCCGCGAGGGCACTGCTTGAACCGCATTGCCTATCTTGTCCTGCTGTTCGTGGTGCTGTGCGGCCTGTCGCTGATGATCGGGGTCAAGCAGGTGGCCTGGGGCGACCTGCTGAACCTCTCCGAGGATGCCTGGCTGACCCTGACCGCCAGCCGTCTGCCGCGCCTGGCCGCGCTGGTGCTGACTGGCGTGGGGCTGGCGGTGTGCGGGGTGATCCTGCAGCAGATCGTGCGCAACCGCTTCGTCGAGCCGGGCACCTCCGGTGGCCTGGACGCGGCCAAGCTGGGCATCCTGGTGGCCCTGACCACCCTGCCAGGTGCCGGCACCTTCATCAAGATGAGCGTCGCCTTGGTGTTCTGCTTCGCCTGCAGCCTGCTGTACGTCGCGATCATCCGCCGCATCCGCTTCAAGAACACCGTGCTGGTGCCGGTGATCGGCCTGATGTACGGCAGCGTGCTCAGCGCCATCGCCGAGTTCTATGCGTTCCAGCACAACGTCCTGCAGAGCATGCAGGGTTGGCTGCTGGGGGATTTTTCCAAGATCGTCCAGGGCAACTACGAAATCATCTACCTGATCCTGCCCATCGTGGCGCTGGCCTACCTGTTCGCCCAGCGCTTCACCGTGCTGGGCATGGGTGAAGGCATGGCCAGCAGCCTGGGCCTGAACTACGCCGCCAACACCGCGCTGGGCCTGCTACTGGTGGCGCTGACGGTGTCCGCCACGGTGATCACCGTGGGCGCCATCCCCTTTGTCGGGCTGGTGATCCCCAACCTGGTGGCGATCTATTACGGCGAAAACCTGCAACGCACCCTGCCCATCGTCGCCCTGTGCGGCGCCTCGCTGCTGCTGGCCTGCGATATCGTCGGGCGCTTGCTGATCTACCCCTTCGAGGTGCCCATCGGCATGACCGCCGGCAGCGTGGGCGGCGTGTTGTTCCTGGTGCTGCTGATGAGGAGCAAGCCATGAGCGACACGCTGATCCGCCGCGGC
The DNA here is from genome assembly GCF_023277925.1 of Pseudomonas entomophila. NCBI lineage: Bacteria > Pseudomonadati > Pseudomonadota > Gammaproteobacteria > Pseudomonadales > Pseudomonadaceae > Pseudomonas > Pseudomonas entomophila. The sequence goes on along the minus strand of NZ_CP063832.1, from coordinate 1,226,349 downwards.
CTGTGGCTGCTGGTGCTGGCGCTGGCACTGGGCTTCCTGCTGCTGGGTTCCGGTTTCGACTTTGCCTGGGTGATCCCCAGGCGCCTCACCCGCCTGGCGGCCATGGGCGTGGCCGGGGTCTGCGTGGCGTATGCCTCGGTGGTGTTCCAGACCCTCACCGGCAACCGCATCCTCACCCCCGCCGTGATGGGCTATGAAGCCATCTACCTGCTGTTCCAGGCGCTGCTGATCCTGTTCCTCGGTACCCAGAGCCTGCTGCTGGTGGGGCGCGGCGGCAACATGACACTGTCGATCCTGCTGATGCTGCTGTACTCCTGGCTGATCCACCGCTGGCTGTTCCGCGACGGGCGCAACAACGTCTACCTGCTGCTGTTGCTGGGGTTGGTGCTGAGCATGGTGATCACCACCTTCACCCAATTCATCCAGCTGAAGATCAGCCCCGGCGAGTTTTCCATCTTCCAGGGCTTCAACTACGCCTCGTTCAACAAAGCCCAACCGGCGCAGGTGCTGGCGGCGGCCGCGCTGGTGGCGGCCGTGGGCCTGGTTGCCTGGCGCAGCCTGCCGGTGCTCGATGTGCTGGCGCTGGGGCGTGACCAGGCGATCTCCCTCGGGGTCGACCATCAGCGCAGCGTGCGCCTGCAACTGGCGTTGATCGCACTCCTGGTGGCGCTGTCCACCAGCCTGGTCGGGCCGACCGCGTTCATGGGGGTTTTCGTCGCCAACATCACCTACACCCTGGCCCGCACCCACCGCCACCGGGTCACGCTGCCCATGGCAAGCGCCATCGCCATTGCCCTGTTCATCGTCGCCCAGTACCTGGTCGAGCAACTGTTCAACTACAACACCTCCGTCAGCATCCTGATCAACCTGGTCTGTGGCGTGTACTTCCTCGCGCTGATGGTTCGCACACGAGGCACCGCATGATCTCCCTCAGCCATGTACACAAGTCCTACGGCGACAAGCCGATACTGCGCGATGTCAGCGTGCGGTTTCCCCAGGGCAAGGTGACCTCGTTGATCGGCCCCAACGGCGCCGGCAAGACCACCCTGCTGATGCTGATCGCACGCTTGCAGACCGCCACCCGCGGTGAGCTGAGCATCGGCGGGCGCGATATCGCGTCGATCGCCATCCGCGACTACGCCAAGCGCGTGGCCACCCTGCGACAGGCCCCGGACTTCAACCTGCGCCTGACCGTCGAAGAGCTGGTGGCCTTCGGCCGCTTCCCCTACAGCCGCGGCAACCTCACCACGGAAGACCACCAGGCCATCGACGAGGCCATCGCCTTCCTGTCGCTGGAGGACCTGCGCCGCTCCTATATAGACGAGCTCAGTGGCGGCCAACGGCAGATGGCGTTCCTGGCCATGACCATCGCCCAGCAGACCGACTACCTGCTGCTCGACGAGCCGCTGAACAACCTCGACATGAAGCATGCCGTGCTGATCATGCGCGCCCTGCGCCGGCTGTGCGACGAGCAGGGGCGCACGGTGATCCTGGTGGTCCACGACATCAATTTCGCCGCCAACTACTCCGACCATATCGTCGCCATGAAACGCGGCGCCGTGCACTGCCAGGGCCCGGTGGCCGAAGTGGTCAACGAGCGGCGCCTGGGCGAGCTGTTCGACCTGGACTTCGAGATCCTGCGCAGCGAGCGGGGTTTCGTCTGCAACTACTTCAATCCATCGCCATCAAGGGAACTGACATGACCTCTGCCCGCGGAAAACGGATCACCGCCACCCTGCTCGCCTTCGCCATCGCCACGGCGCTGCAGGGTTGCGACAAACCCACGGCGCAAGCACCCGCGCAGGCGCAAGCCTCGGCGGTGCCCTACCAGCCCGTGAGCATCGAGCACCCGTTGGGCACCACGGTGATCGACAAGCTGCCCCAGCGCGTGGTGGCGTTCGACATGAGCGAGCTGGACAGCCTCGACCAGCTCGGTGCGCCGGTGGCGGGCATCGCCAAGGACTACGTGGCCAGCTTCCTGAGCAAGTACCGCGACGACCCGGCCGTGGCCGACGTCGGCACCACCATCCAGCCCAACCTCGAACGCCTGCACGCGCTCAAGCCCGACCTGATCCTGATCTCGCCATTGCAGGCGCAGAACTACGCCGAGCTGAGCCAGATCGCGCCGACCGTGTACGACGATGTCGACCTCAACAACACGCACGGCAACTTCATCGACGCGGCCAAGCAGCACCTCACCACCCTGGGGCGCATTTTCGGCAAGGAGGCGCTGGCCCAGCAGAAGGTGGCGCAGATGCAGGCCAAGGTCGAGCAGACCCGCAAGGTGACTGAAGGGCGGCCTGAGAAAGCCCTGATCGTGCTGCATAACAATGGCGCCTTCACCTCGTATGGCGTGAAGTCGCGCTACGGTTTCGTCTTCGACACCCTGGGGGTGAAACCAGCCAGCAGCGATATCGAGGCCGGTCTTCACGGCCAGCCGATCTCCAACGAATTCATCCAGCAGGCCGACCCCGACATCCTCTATGTCATCGACCGCACCGCGGTAATGGAACGTCGGCCTGCGCTCGACCTGAAGACCCTGGACAACCCCCTGCTGCGCAAGACCAAGGCCTGGAACAACGGCCGGGTGGTCTTCGTCGATGCGCAGACCTGGTACCTGTGCACCGCCAGCGTGACCTGCCTGGACCGCATGGCGGACGAAGTAATGCAAGGCTACCAAGGCTGAGGTAACCCTGTAGGAGCCGGCCTTGCCGGCGAGCCGGGCAACGCGATGCATGGCACCGGCCATGCGGGTGTTCGCCGGCAAGCCGGCTCCTACACGAAGCACGCGCAACAAATAACAATGATTATCATTGAGGTATTGGCGATCTGGTTCGGAAACCCTAGTGAATGCCTTCACTACCCTCCGAATCGAAAGGAAGCCAGCATGTCGGAACGTTGTACTTCACGACACCTCACCCCTGTCGCGCCACAGTTCTCCCTGAACCGCACCTGCGTCGCCGTGCACATGGCCCTGTTGCTGGGCCTGGGTGGCGCCCCGCTGGCAGTGACGGCGGCCGAGGCCGGCAAGCCGGCCAGCCTGGAGCTGGACGAAACCCGCATCGAAAGCAGCACCGACAGCCCCGACAACCTGCCACCGCCCTATGCTGGCGGCCAGGTCGCCACGGGCGGGCGTGTCGGCCTGCTGGGCAACAAGGATTTCATGGAGACCCCGTTCAGCACCGTCAGCTACACCGACACCTATATCCAGGACCGCCAGGCCAAGGACATCACCGACGTGATCGCTGCCACCGACCCGTCGGTGTTCAGCAACGGTCTGAAGGGCACCTTCAGCGAGAACTACTCGATCCGCGGCTTCCAGACCAGCGTCAGCGACATGACCGTCGACGGCCTGTTCGGCATGGCGCCCTACTACCGCGCCTCGCCCGAGATGTACGAACGCATCGAGGTGCTCAAGGGCCCGTCGGCGCTGCTCAATGGCATGCCGCCCGGCGGCTCGGTAGGCGGTATCGTCAACCTGATCCCCAAGCGCGCCGGCGATACACCCCTGACCCGCCTGACCGCCACCTACGAGTCCGACGCCCAGTTCGGCGGTCATGTCGACGTCGGCCGGCGCTTCGGCGAGGGCAACCAGTTCGGCGTGCGCTTCAACGGCGTGTACCGCGACGGCGACACCAGCACCGAAGACCAGTCCAAGCGCAACGTGCTGTCGTCCCTGGCCCTGGACTGGCGGGGCGAACGCGCCAAGCTGTCGGTCGACCTGTTCGACGCCGACGACCATATCCGCGGCCAGAACCGCGGCCTGGGCCTGGCACCCGGCGTGGCGGTGCCCAAGCCACCGAAGTCCGACACCCTGCTCAACCCCGACTGGGCCTATGTCGAGACCAAGGACAAGGGCGTGATCCTGCGTGGCGAGTACGAGCTGACCGACCAGTTACTGGCCTACGGCGCCATCGGCACCAGCAAGACCGACTACAAGTACAGCGGCGCCATGGTCGCCACGGTGATCAACAACGCCGGCGACCTCAGCACCTCCATGGGCCAGCTGAAGATGGAGATCGAGAAGACCTCCGCCGAGGTGGGCCTGCGCGGCCACTTCGACACCTTCGGCATCAACCACCAATGGTCGGTGAACGCCACCGAGTACAGCGACAAGCAGAAGGACTACGGCCGCCGTTCGGTACCGGGCGGCAACTGGGTGACCAACATCTACCACCCGGTATGGGGGCCGAAGGCGCCACAGGCCTTCCCGCAGATCACCCACACCGAGAACGACCTGAAGAGCTACGGCATCGCCGACACGATGTCGGTGTTCGACGGCCGCCTGCAACTGACCGCCGGTGTGCGCCGCCAGGAAGTGGTCACCGACACCTACAACGTCGCCACCGGCGCACGCAACAAGCCCGGCTACGACACCCACGCCACCACCCCGGCCGGCGCGATCCTGTTCAAGGTGACCGACGAGCTGTCGCTCTACGCCAACTACATCGAAGGCCTGAGCAAGGGCACCATCGCCCCGGTGACCGCCGCCAACGCCGGCCAGGTGTTCGCGCCGTTCAAGTCCAAGCAGAAGGAAGTCGGCCTGAAGCTGGACTTGGGTACCTTCAGCCACACCCTGGCGCTGTACGAGATCAAGCGCCCGAACAGCTACACCGACCCGGCCACCAATGTCTATTCGTTCGGCGGCGAGCAACGCAACCGCGGCGTCGAGTGGACCTTCTTCGGTGCCCCGCTGCCGGACGTGCGCCTGATGGGCGGCGTGGCCTATGTCGACCCCGAGGTGACCAAGACCGCGGGCGGTGTCAACGAAGGCAAGACCGCCACCGCCTTCCCCAAGCTGCAGGGCAAGCTGGGCATGGAGTGGGACACCCCGGCGGTGGAAGGGCTGACCTTGACGGGTAACGTGACGTCGCTGTCCAAGCAGTACATCAGCGCCGACAACAGCCTATCGATCCCCGGCTACACGATCTTCGACGTGGGCGCCCGCTATGCCATGCAGATCGCCAGCAAGCCGGTGACCTTCCGCGCCAACATCTCCAACCTGACCGACAAGGACTACTGGGGCGTGCCGCTGACCGCCAGCCTGGGGCTGGGGGCACCGCGCACCTATGAACTGTCCGCCACCGTGGACTTCTGAAGCTCTACCCCCACGGCGCGCCTGAGGCGCGCCGACTTTGTCACCCGCCATTTCGTACCCTACGCTTTCCTCAGAGCAGTACCGATCATCGCCTGACGAGGTGACGTCCATGCGTACAACCGTGTGGCTGGTCCTGTGGCTGGTCTTCAGCACCTGCGCACAGGGCGCCGAGGACGATTATCCGAAGTACTGGAATGCGCGCGGCCTGCCCGAGCCGAAGATCCAGTTCCTGGGTGTAGGCGGCTGGCTCATCCGCTGGCGGGGCGAAGGTGTGATGCTCGCGCCCTCTTTCAGCAACCCTTCGGGGCTGTCCAAGGGGCTCCCTCCCCTGCGGGTCGAAGCCGACAAGGCCCGCATCGACCAGTACATGCAACGGCTCAAGGCGCAGGACGTCACCCTGCTGCTGGTCGGCCACGGGCACTATGACCACTTGCTGGACGTGCCCTGGATCATGCGCAGGTACACGCCCAAAGCCATCGTCTATGGCTCGGACACCGTCGTGCATATGCTCCGCGCCATGAAAGACCCCACCCGGCAAGAGGACGCGCACTGGACATGGGTGGACCCGGAGCGAGTGAAGAGCGCCAGGGGCTACATGGCGACGGTCCCAGGGTGCGATGGCCAACGCGGGCCCGCCAGGCCCGGCTACTGGATCACCTCGCGAGGCGGGCATATCAGGGCCATGCCAATCCAGAGCATGCATGCGCCGCATGTGCTGGGGTACACCGTCGGTCACGGGAACTACACCCAGGACCTGAGCGAAGTCCCGACCACCGTGTCCGGATGGAAACAGGGCCAGTCCATGGCCTGGTTGATCGACCTGCTGGATGAAACAGGCAAACTCAAGCACCGGATCCACTTCCAGGACAGCGCCGCCTCCGCGCCCTGCGGCATCCTGCCTGTTCGGCCCGATGGCGAGGCAGTCGATGTCGAGCTGCTCAGCGTGGGTTCGTGGCGCAAGGCAGCGGGCTACCCTGATCGGCTGCTGAAGGCGTACACACCAAGAGTGGTGGTGCTAGGCCACTGGGAAAACTTCTTCGGGTACGAGCCGGACCATCCCCGCCCCCTGAGCACCAAGGCTGTCGAGCAGATGCAGCGGCACGTGCAACAGCTGGCGGCGAAACAGGTTCCTGCGGCTCAGGTATACCTGCCCAAGCCCTTTGCAGAGATCCCCCTGCCACCTGCCCAAGACCACGAGCGGAGCGCGCGATGACCCGGCGTACAGGTACCTGCTCACAGAATCTGGACGCCCGGATATACCTTCAAGGGAATGAGCCATGAACGAAGAATGCTCTACCAACAACGCTCCACAACCACAAACGCCCGCTGGCGCGCCTTCGAATCTATCGAGCGACCTCATCGCCAAACGACGAGAGCGCCTCTTCGAGGACGGGGCCGAGCTGGCCACAAGTGGGCAGCTCCCCAGGGACGGCAGCGACGTATGGGGCCTGGCGCTCTCCGGCGGTGGCATCCGCAGCGCGACGTTCAGCCTGGGCCTGTTGCGCGGGCTCGCCAGGCAGGGGCTGCTCAGCCGCTTCGACCTGTTGTCGACCGTTTCCGGCGGCAGCTATGTCGGCAGCATGCTTGGCCGGCTCTACGATCGAATCCGGCCAGACGGTGAAGCACCCTCTGCGACCGGCGTATCGAATGGCACGCCACCTCCGGCCGCCGCCGACCAGGTGCAGGCCGCCATGGCCGATGCCCAGGGCCGATGGTTCGGCTGGTGGCTGCGCGCCAACGGCCGCTACCTGGCCCCCGCTGGTTTTGCGGACCGGCTGTTCGCCATCACCCTCTACCTGCGTAACCTGTTGGCCTTGCACTTCGAGTTCGGCTTGCTGGCGGTGCTGGCAGGCAGCCTGCTGGCAGCCCTCGACCTGGGTGTGTGGCAAGGTCTGGCGGCCATGGGGTACCAGTGGGATACACCCTCGCTATTCAATGGGCTGATGGTCCTCAAGCCCTGGCTGCCGACGGCCTGGCTCCTGCTTGTGCTGGTGGTGCCGATCGCGCTGCATCTGGTGCTGACCTACTGGGATTCGCAATGGGTCGCCAAGCACTTTGCCTGGTACTGTTTCGCCAAGCTCGTGATGTCCTTTGTGTTGATCGCCGCGGCGGTGTTGGTGAGAGAAATGGCGCAGGCTTCCGCCGCCGACCAGGAATCGGCGGGCCTGGCCCGCCTCCTGCCCAGTATTGCGCTGCTGGTCGTCCTGCTTCTGGCCACATCCGCAACCCACGCCCGGGTCAGCTGGCTCCGCCTGCGGCCCGCGCAAGGCCAGCAGGCGGCTCGGGACACCGCCGAAAAAGATGCCCTGTCGGAAATGCGCAATCGCCTGACCCTGCAACTAAGGGCATGCCTTGCCATCGCCCTGCTGATCCTGGCGCTGGGCATCGCCGAGCGGCTGGCCTGGTTGGTGGCGTTCCAGACCCGGGTGTTCGAGACCCTCGACCTCGGCATCGCACTGGCGGTCATCTCGGGTGCGGCCCAGGCACTGATGCTCAGCTTGCGTGCAAGCAAAGGCCGCCAACAACGGCAGGCCACACCTCCCAGCCGTCTCATGCCGTTGCTGTTGCAACTGGCCGGCTACCTGCTTGCCGCCGCGCTCTTCGTCTGGTGGGTGTCCCTGGTCCTGAAAGTGGGTTTCACCCCCGTTTTTCCGGATTTCGTGAAGTCGGATGGCGCCCCGGCCGAGGTCATCCAGCCGCAGTTCGGCGCGGGATGGCTGACGCTGTTGTGCATCGTGGTCCCACCGGCACTGTATGTCGCGGCCACCGGATCGAACCTGGGCTTTCTCAACCTGTCGTCCCTGCATACGTTCTACAAGGCGCGGCTGGTGCGCAGCTACCTGGGGGCAACCAACCCGGCACGTTTCAGTGGCAGTGGCGCGGCCTCGGCCCTTGCCCGGATCGAACCGAACGAGCTCACCACCAACGAGGTCAGCAATGTCGGCAAGGTCGCGCCAGGCGACGATGTCTCCCTTGCAGCCTACCAGCCGCATCTGGCTGGTGGCCCCGTGCACATCATCAGCACGTGCGTGAATCAAACAGCCGACCCCAAGGGCAGGCTGTTCAATCGTGATCGCAAAGGGTTGATCCTCAGCGTGCGGGCTGGCGGCGCCTCGCGATTCAACCAGGAAGGCTGGCGTAGCGAGTTCCCCGGCATCGGTAAGCTCAGCCTGGGCGGCTGGATGGCGATTTCCGGCGCGGCGGCCGCGCCGGGGCTTGGCGCCCGCACGCAACGCGGGTTGGCGGCGCTATTGACCTTGGCCGGTGTGCGGTTGGGTTACTGGCTCTCCCGGGATGAACGGGGTGGGCCGACGGGCACCGCTCGCGCCTCGACCCGCCGTCGACTTGCAGGCATGGCCGCCAAATCGAAGGCGCTGCGCCATGAGCTGTCCGCAAGCTTCGGCGCAGGCCCGGAGCACGACTGGTTCGTCACCGACGGCGGGCACTTCGAGAATACCGGTGTGTATTCGCTGCTGCTGGAGCGGGCCAGCGTGATCGTGCTGGCCGACTGTGGCGCAGACCCCGGCTACTCGTTCGAGGATGTCGAGAACCTGGTGCGCAAGGCGCGCATCGACATGAACATCACCATCACCTTCCGCCAGCCACGCAACCCATGGCTGTCCTCGCCGGCCACCGCCGACGATCCGGCGTGTGAGTGGTGCGACAGCATCGGCTACTTCGGCACCCTGCAGGACCTGGCCAAGGACGACAACGAAAGCTGCCTGGCACTCGCCACCATCACCTATCCGGATGCGCCACAGGCGATTCTCATCGTGGTCAAGCCCAACATCTGCAGGTCGGTGTCGATGGACGTGGCGAACTACAAGCGCCAGTGCCCGCTGTTCCCCCAGGAGCCCACTGGCGATCAGTTCTTCAGCGAGAGCCAGTGGGAGTCCTATTTCGCGCTGGGCAGCGAGCTGGGCGGATACCTGAGCCGCCGCCTGATCGACCAGACAAGGGCGAACCTGGACGTGCTGTTCGACCTGGATGCCGACAACACCCCCTCCTTGCCGGCATCAGCAAGTGCCGCCGCATCCGCCAAACCGACCACTGACCGCGCCTCGAGAAGTGTCTGGGGGCGCCAGGTCGGCCCGGTCGGCGCGACCGTAGGCGCGGGCGTGGTGCTCTCGCTGGCCGTTGCCGCCTGGCAATCCATCGATGCGTATCGAACCGCCCAGAAGACCAGAATGGCGGACGAGCGCGCGGCGTTGGTGGAGATCTCGAAACTGTGGGAACAGTTGCCGCCGGCAACGTCCTCGAGTGATCTCGCGGGCGCCGCGAATCGGCTGGCGGTCGCCCTGCTGCGCGCGGGCGACACCTATTGCATGAAGGGTGACGCCGGCTGGCTCATGAAATCCGAGTTCGGCAGGCGCGTGATCGCCGATGGCGTGCTCGCCTGCGCGTCCCTGAAGGGCAGCATGGGGCCTGCCTGCCAGGCGATGGTCGAAGCCAGGTCCGGGCTGAAATCACTGGATGCGGGGTCGTGCCTGGTGAGGACCGCGCCGCCATCGCCGACCGTCTACTGGGGGTACGACTACAGCGAAGGCGGCAACTGGAAGACCTTGCACCCCTGCTCCACGCAACGAAGCGCGCTGGTCGAGCAGTACAGCGATTTCAAGGAGACCTACCAGATCGATGTCAGCGACACCCGCTCACCGGAAGAACTGGCGGGTGTCCGGGTGGGGTGCCACGCAATGGCCGCGATGGCTGTGCCCCCGACCGATGGCACCGAGATGGCCATGCCCGCACCGCCTCCAGCAGAGGCGTCCGCCGAGCCTGACGCCACTGCCACCAGCCCTGAGCGATCGTCTGCGGCTCAAATAGCCGCAAGTACGCTGTGCAAGGGCAACACGATCTACATGCAGATCTATGGCCCGGAGATGCGCAACCAGGTTCGGGTGTTCAGGAGCTGGTGGCACGACAAGTGGCAGGCCAGCGTGCCACCGATCGAAGATGTCGTCGCGACCGCGTTCCGTGCGGCACGTCCCGCGCCCAAGGAGGTGTCCAGGACAACGGTGCGCTATCACGACGCAACGGGATATGAGTGCGCCCGCAACATCGTCAGCACAGTGCAAGCCACCGTGCCAGGCGCTGACTGGACACTTGAGCCCCTCTCCCCCGCGCTCAATGGCGCCAGGGGCGTGATAGAAGTCTGGTTCAGCAGGACCGACAGCGTTCCTGGGCAATGGCGACCGTGATGCAGGGTGGCAAGGCACAGCGGCCACCGGTCACGTGAAGGAATCTTCATGTTCGGTGCAGGCGCCCTGTACGCGGGGCGCAGACGCCGCCCGGCACATCGGCAGGTACGGCGCCTGCCTTGAGCCGGCCGTTCACCTTGCGTAGCATCCCCCGCCCCTGTGCCGCACCGAGGACCCGCGTGTTTCTCGTTGCGGCGCCATCATTACCTGTGCCTTTGGCGATCCAAACCGAGCCCCATGCCGCAACCCATCCCCCTCAAGGACCACGAGAAGGAAAAGAGCCTGGTCAACCGCCGGCTGCTGGCCTGCGCCGTCCTGGTGATGAGCCTGGTGGCGGTGCTGGTGGGCCGGCTGTACGTGCTCCAGGTGCTGCAGCACGACCAGCAGTCGGCGGTGTCGGAAAACAACCGCGTGCATGTGCTGCCCATCCCGCCCGAGCGCGGCTTGATCTACGACCGCAACGGCGTGGTGCTGGCGACCAACAAGCCCAGTTTCGACCTGACCATGACCCGCGAACGCGCCGGCGACTCGACCAAGGTGCTGGACACCCTCACCCAGGTCCTCGGCTTGGGCGAGGACGACCGCCACCAGTTCGACAAGGACCTGCGCCGTGGCCGCAAGCCGTTCGAGCCGGTGACCCTGATGGTCGGCCTGAGCGAGGAACAGATCGCCCTGATCGCCGTCAACCAGTTCCGCCTGCCCGGCCTGGACGTGGCGCCGCAGTTCATCCGCGAGTACCCCCTGGCCGAGCACTTCGCCCATTCGGTGGGCTACGTCGGGCGGATCAACGAGAAAGAAGCCAAGACCCTCGACAGCACCGCTTACCGCGGTACCCAGTCGATCGGCAAGACCGGCGTCGAGCGCTTCTACGAGAACGAACTGCATGGCCAGGTGGGCTACGAGGAAGTCGAGACCAATGCCCAGGGCCGGGTGATGCGCGTGCTGCGCCACCACGACCCGGTGCCGGGCAAGGATATCGTGCTGAGCCTCGACGCCCACCTGCAGCAGGCCGCCGAAAAAGCCCTGGGTGACCGCCGTGGCGCGGTGGTGGTGCTGGACCCGGCCAACGGCGACGTGCTGGCCATGGTCAGCAACCCCAGCTTCGACCCCAACCTGTTCGTCAAGGGCATCAGCTACAAGCAGTACTCGGCTCTGCGCGACTCCATCGACCGGCCGCTGTTCAACCGCGTGCTGCGCGGCCTCTACGCTCCCGGTTCAACGGTCAAGCCGGAGGTGGCCATCGCCGGCCTGGACAGCGGCGTGATCACCCCGGGCAACCGGGTGTTCGACCCCGGCTACTACGAGCTGCCCAACTACGACCACAAGTACCGCAACTGGAACCGCACCGGCGATGGCTGGGTGGACATGTACACCGCGATCATGCGTTCCAACGACACCTACTTCTACGACCTGGCGCACAAGCTGGGCATCGACCGCCTGCACGACTACATGGCCGAGTTCGGCCTGGGCCAGAAGGTCTCGCTGGACATGTTCGAGGAAGCGCCCGGGCTGATGCCGTCACAAGCCTGGAAGCGCGCCACCCGGCGCCAGGCGTGGTTCCCCGGCGAGACGCTGATTCTCGGGATCGGCCAGGGCTACATGCAGGTCACGCCGTTGCAGCTGGCCCAGGCCACCAGCCTGCTGGCGAGCAAGGGCGCGTGGCACCGCCCGCACCTGGCAATGAGCGTTGGCGGCCAGGCGCCCATCGACCCCAACCCGATGCCGGACATCGTGCTGCATGACCGGCGTGCCTGGGACCAGGTCAGCCAAGGCATGCAGATGGTCATGCACGACCCGCGCGGCATCGCCCGCGCCGCCGCCGCCGGCGCCCAGTACCGCATCGCCGGCAAGAGCGGCACGGCGCAGGTAGTGGCGATCAAGCAGGGGGAACGCTACAACCGCGACAAGACCCTCGAACGTCACCGCGACAACGCCCTGTTCGTCGGCTTCGCGCCGGCCGAACACCCGGCCATGGTGGTGGCGGTGATGATCGAGAACGGTGAGGCCGGTGGCCGGGTGGCCGGGCCGGTGGTGCGCGAGGTGATGGATGCGTATCTGCTGGACGACCAGGGGCATCTGAAGGTCCAGTATGCGGGCACGACGGGGAAAGAACCTGCGCCGCACGGTTAATACCGTGCGGCTCCTACAGGGGGTGAGCTGTACCTCTCGCGCCGCCCATGTCGCGTAAACCCAATCCCGCCGCGTGCGAAGCCGCTTCCCCCTGTATCCGGCGTGCCACGCCAAAAGACCGAGCCGCCTTGCGCGAGCTGTTCCTGCGCAGTCGCCAGGTAACTTTTAGCTGGCAGCAAAGCGAGCAATTCCAGTTGATGGACTTCGATACCCAGACCGAAGGCGAGCAGATACTGCTGGCCGAAATCGACGGTCTTTGTGTCGGCTTTATCTCAGTCTGGGCCTCAGACCACTTCATCCATCACCTGTACATCGCCGACAGCCACGCCCGCCAGGGAATCGGCCGCGCCCTGCTGGCCGCCCTGCCCGGCTGGCCCGGCACTTGCTACCGGCTCAAGTGCCTGATGTGCAATGTCGCCGCGCTGGCGTTCTATGATGCGTGTGGTTTCGCCGGGGTGGGTACCGGAACCTGCAGTGAGGGCAACTACCTGTTGCTGCAGTCACCCTGCCGAGCGACAGACCCTGCACAAGGTCGTTAAGCTTTTCTATTGTGCGGTTTGATGTTTTTCATAGGAATCAAACTTAGAAACGACACTTCCCGGTCATCGTCAGGACCATGACCCAATGCAACTATCGTTGCTTTATCTGGCTCAATCGCATCCATAAAAATAGTCGGTTTCATAACACCTGCCGCCCCGCCCAGGTGGGGAGCAAGTTTTTTCTTGACCACCACAAACTCGTACAATTCCATGGAAATCTCGTACACTGGACTACCGCCGCTCTGCCCTCCACCATTGGTATTTACTGCAGCCGAAACCCATGTCGTCGTTGACCTATCCTTTGTAACTTTTATATACCTTGAAAGGTCCTGCAGACTGGGTGAGGCGCCCATTCTTTTAATTTCCTCCGATAGGTTCTTTGGAAGGCCACTGATATCCTTCCCCCCTAAAAATACGTTTACAAGCTTTCTTGAGGCTGATGTATCAAGAGGTTGCCAAGCCCTGAAGCCTTCCGGGGAATTCTTTTTCAGCGTTTCAAAATCACGCCCATCAACTCTATAGAATGTGTAGGACTTTTTGACCGCTTCCGCTCCAGCATTAGCCTGTACCGCTGCCGTCGCCGGCCTTTTTTCAGAGGTCGATTGGGGGGGCTCCTGTTTCTCTACTCCGGGCGCCTTCACCCCACTTGGCCTTACTGTATGAATCTCTCTTTTATTTATCACAGCAGCACCGGGCTCCGGACGACTTACACTGGGTCGGGGCGCCGCGACTCGAGGCGGTTGCGTTCCGGCCCCTTGTCTATTCGCGTCGATCTCTTGCTGGTGTTTTTGCCTCAGTTCAGCAACTGTCACAAGTCCGTTTTCATCCCTGAAAGAAACCGGACTGTTACGCACCATCCTGAACAGATTGAGCCCATCTACCGTTTCCATTGGGTCCGTGCTCAGCCAGCGCCCCACCCACGGCTGATAGTAGCGATAGCCGTAGTAATACAACCCCGTGGCATCGCGCTCCTTGCCCGAGTAACGCAGCACCTTGTAACGACCTTCGGCCTCGCTGCGCGCACTGAACACCGCCGTGCCACCAAACGGGAAATACTCTTCCTGGCTGATGACCTCGCCTTGGCCATCGAGCTCCAGCGCACTGCTGCCGAGCAAGTCGTCAACGCTGAAGCGCAACTGGTTGTTGCTGATCTCTGGCGGTTTACCGGTCACCCAGTGCAAGACGCGAACCTGCGCCCGCCCCGCCTGCCCCACGCAAATCACCTGCAAGTCCTCCGGCGCGCTCCCCGTCGTTGCCGTGCGGCGCAGTTCCAACCCTGGCAGGTATACCACCCGCTGCGTTCGCTCACCGCCTGAGGTCTTCTGCGCGCTGACCTTGAGCAAGCGTTGGCTGTCACCCGCATAACGGTAACCCTCGTGATCGCCTGGTTCGCCTTCGCGGCTCACCGGTTTCACCTGCAGCAGTTCCGCACGCGGGCTCCAGGCCAGGTGCTGGCCCGGGAACAGCTGTTTCTGCTGGCCGCCCGCCGTGAACAGTGCTTCCACGTCCACCGCGCCGCTCGCCAGCTCGCTGGTCACCGCTCGGTTGCTACGGTCGCTGACGGTGATGTCGGTCGTGTGGCTGTTGCCGCTGGCATCGGCTTGATGCTCGATCCGCGTCAGGTTGCCGGCCGTATCGTAGGTGTAGAGCCGGGTGTAGTTGGTGTACGTCGCGTAATCGAATGCCTGAAAGGGCAACCGGGCCGAGCCCAGCTTGCCGCCGCCGGCCATCTCGCGCCCCTTGGCACTGACCAGCTGGTACAGACTGTCGTAGTCATAGGTGTTGCGCGGCTCGACCTTCTGGTTGCGCCAGTACGTGATCGCCAGCGCCTCGTCCACTCGGCCCAGCACATTGCCCACTGGGTCGTAGGTGTAATGCAGCTCCTGCAGCACCTTGGCTCCCGGGCCCTCGGTCCTGATACCAGCCAGGCGCTGCGTGCGGGGTTCGCGGGTGTAGTGGGTCACCACCCCGTTGCCATGCACCTCCTCCCGCTTTTCGCCGGTGGCGGTATAGCTCAACGACGTGACGATCACCTGCTCCGCCGTGCCCTTCACCGCGAGCCAACTGCCTCGCAGCTGCCCGGCCACGTCATAGACCACACGCTGCCCATGGCCGGCGGCATCAATGCTGGTCAGCCGCGTGCCGGTGGCGTCCAGGGTGCCCACGGTGCGGTGGCCTTCGCCCTCCGGCACCAACTGCGTCTCCCACACCAATGCGTCCTCGCCTTGCCAGTCGCTCATCACCGCAACATCGTCGGCCACCTTGAGTAGCCGTCGCATGCTGGCTAATGCCGGGCCGGTCAGGGCCAGGCTGTCGGTGCGCAGCAGCCCCGCCGTGTCGTAGTGGTGGCTGCAGCGGCCGGCCAGGTTGCGCTGCCTGGCCGTCTGGTCGGCGCCGGCATAGACGAAGCGCTCGGCTTGGCGAACAGGCTCGCCGCTGGCCTGTTCCGTGATGGCCAGCAGGCGCCCGGGCAAGGTCGGCGGCTCGTGGCGCCAGGTACGGGTGACCGCCTGGCTGTAGTCATCGCCGTCCAGGCCCGGGGCGATCTGGCTGACAGTCAGTAACAGGCGGCCTGCGATGTCGTTGAGGTCGAGCGAGATGCCGGGGTCGACACCTTGGGTGCGGACCACCGTGCCGGCGAGGTCGTTCAGCCAGGTGAAGTTCGTAAGATCGGCAGCGAACAATCGGGGATCCTGACTTCGGTTCAGGAAACCGCGCGGGTCGTAGTGGTGGCGGGTGATGCGCGTGTCGGTAACGGTCGGGGTGCCGGGATGCCGGTGAAAGGCAACCTCGCGAACCACCTGACTGCGGTTGCTGAAGACCGTCACCGTGGGTGTGTTCGCGTGTAGATCCATTGCCATGGCCTGCATGGGCGTCCTCCCAGATGCGCTTGGGAGGACGGTAGACGACTTGGGGAGAGCGCGAAACTGGCAGAAATGCCAGGGCCGCTGTGCGGCCCATCGCCGGCAAGCCGGCGCCTACGAAGCGGTTTAGCCAGTGGGGCGGGGTCAACCGCCCCACTGGGCGTCAGTGCGCCATGCCCAGTTCCGCATCATCCATCAGCGCTTTGGCCAGGGCACTGAGGTAGTGCGCGGCCCAGACCATCCGCGGGTCTTCGTCCATCACCCCGACCAGGGTCAGGTGGCGCACGTAGTCCATCAGTTCGGACGCCTGCTCGCGGGCATGCTGGCAGGGAATGCCGGGCTCGATGCAGAACAGCGGTTGGGCGTTCTTGCCCTCGCCCTGGTAGAAGCGGGTCTTGCCGGGGGTGACGGGGGTATTGCCATTATCTGTGGTCATGCTCGATCTCCCTCAGTGCAGCGTGGGTGGTTCGGCCTGCGCATGGGCCGAATGCTGCACCTGGGCCAGGGCGGACTCCAGCAACGTGCGCACCGCCTCCATTTCGTGGGCAGCGGCCAGCATCAGAATCGCACCGGGCGACCTGGGTTTCAGCTGCACGGCCTGGTTGGCGACCGTGAGTGCGCAAAAGGCGTACTCGAGGGCGCGCACCAGGGTGTCTTCGAGGAAGTGGGCGTGGTCTTGGGGGGAAGGTGGATCGGGGACAATCTTCAGCATGCTCGTACTCCAACAATGGTTGAGGATTGAGCTGTCAGCTGAGCTGCTGTCAAACAGTCGGGTGGCAGCTGTACGCGGGTTGACAGACCGAGATTGTTGGCACTCGGCGCACACAAGGTGCCCGCACGTACAGCCGCCATTGAGCGAATGCACACGTGGACAACAATCGACGGTCTGTCAAAACCGGCCGCTGAATTGGCAGCGGCTGGCCGAGACTAGTGACCGGGTTGGCCTGGGGCAAGGGCTGGAGGGCGGCAAAAGCATGCTTCGGAAATAGACTACATGGAATAGGGAAATTCCGACTCGTTGGCGCGATATCGGCGTTCAGAGCCAGGAAACTACGAAAGGCTTGTTACAGATATCGCGTGATGGCGGCCAGGTGCAAGCCGGTCGTCTTGCAGCGTTCTGAAGATCGAGCGCCGCCCGCGCGGCGCATCGCGGATGAATCCGCTCCTATGTATGGACTCGCCTACATTGTCTACCTGCTTTTCGAACAAGGTTACCCGGTTGCATCTATGTATCAGGCCTATTCGAGGAAGCTTGGTGCTTCTGGCCAACATCGGGGTGAGCTCGCAGCATGCCCATTACATTTAGGCCTCTTGGGCCGGTAGGAGCGTAGGCATTAATCCGCGACGGTCTTACCTAGGGTCGATGTTCACTAGCAGGGGCTGGGGCGCTCGGCACCCCGGTGGCGTAACACCGTAAGTCAGTGGCTCATGGCGGGCTCCTGACGATCGTTCGGTTGGCGTTGGTAGACCTGCTCACCTTGTAGCAGCACCCAGATGATGCGCAGATTTCGATTAGCCAGTCTGATCGCCGCCTCCTTGCGACCAAGTCGAGTTAACCATCGCAAGAGGCGGCGATCGTCTGGCTGATCGGAATCAGGCTTCAAATGGCTAAGAACCGCGTGCGCACCCTGGATCATCATGCTGCGCAGGTAGCCGTCACCTCGCTTGCTCATCTTGCCTAGCCTGACCTTCTTTCCACTGCTGTGCTGGTCGGGCACCAGGCCAAAGTAAGCGGCAAACTGTCGAGCATTGGGGAAACGCGAGGGTTCAGGCTGCTTGGCCAGCATCGCTGTGGCGATGATCGGGCCGACACCGCGTATCGTCATCAGGCGGCATGCGACCTTGTCGGCCTGCGCCGCTGTTTCGAGCCGTCCTGTCAGGATGGCGATACGCTCACTCAGATAGCGCCATTCGGCGAGCAGTTCATCGAGCAATTCACGCAGCAGATCTGGCAATGGTTGAGTCGTATCTTCAAGAATGCGCGGTACACCGTGGCTGACGGCTAAATCGCCTTGCGCCAGGGCGACGCCCTGTTCCAGTAACAGGCCGCGGATCTGGTTGCCTAGCGCGGTGTGGCGCCTGACATAGCCTCTGCGGGCGCGGTGTAAGGCTTGAATCGCCAAAGCGGCAGTGCTCTTGATCGGCACCGCAGCAATGCTGGTATCCCGGCCTGCGCGCAAGATGGCATGGGCGTCGTTACGATCGTTCTTGGCACCACTGCGGTGCTCCGCCACTCGCTGCGCGGGCAGGATGCGGACTGGCGTTCCCTGCGCCTGTAGCAAACGCCCCCATGCTTGAGCGCCGGGGCCACTTTCCATCAGGACCGTCACGGTGGGTGGCAGCCTGGTCAGGAACGCATGAAAGGCTTCACGGGATTTGATTCGATCTTCGTAGATGACGCGCCCGGAACCGTCATCTCCGGCCACCTGAAAGACTTGCTTGGCCAGGTCGACTGACAGATGTTGGCAAAGCGTTACATCGTTGGAAGACAGGGAATTGCGCTTCGTCCTATGCTTGCTCATGGTCTCGCCCTCGCTGCCGTTGGCTTTTTAGAACGCCACCGTGGCACTGTGATGCCTCGGCGGGGGCGAGTCCATCCGATTACATTCGTTGCAACGTGCCTATGCCTGATAGGCCATGGTTGTCCGCCTTGGTGGCACGACGCGGTTTATTGGTTGGCGCTGTCGCCGCCCCACCAATCTCAAGCCTTGCGCCAAGGCTGGCAACCATGGCCTGACAGGTGTGGCACGTTGCAACCGATGTAGGAGCGGATTCATCCGCGATGCGCCGCGCGGGCGGCGCTCGATCCCATAGACACCGCACTACTCCCGTCAAACACCTCGAAAGGCAACCTTGTAGTCCTGCTGGCAGATGGGGAAAATGCCGCCCCAAAGACAAAGACCCGAAACCAACGGAAAAGGACCTTTCCCATGAACCAGAAACAACGCGACACCCTCAGCAAGTTCCTCAGCTACATCCTGCGCCACGCCCCCGAATCCATCGGCCTGACCCTCGACCACGACGGCTGGGCCGATACCCAGGCACTCATCCAGGGTGCCCGCGCCCAAGGCCACGACGTCGACCTGCCGATGCTGCGTGAAGTGGTCGAGACCAACGACAAGAAACGCTTCACCCTCTCCGACGATGGCCTGCGCATCCGCGCCGCCCAGGGCCACAGCACGGCCCAGGTGCAGGTGAACCATCTCGCCAAGACACCACCTGCCCTGCTCTACCACGGTACCGCCAGCCGCTTCATGGCCTCCATCGAGGCGCAAGGCCTGATCCCCGGCAGCCGCCACCATGTGCACCTGAGTGAAGACCCACAAACTGCGCTCGCGGTGGGTAAGCGCTATGGGCAACCGGTGTTGCTCGGTATCGACACCCAACGCATGCGCGAGGCGGGATTCGAGTTCTATCAGGCGGACAATGGTGTCTGGCTGGTTGAACGGGTGCCCTCCCTCTACTTGTCGACTACGGTTACAGCTTCCAATCAAGGCTGACCATCACCGTCCGCGGCTCCCCCATGTACACACCGTTGTAGAACCCGACATTGTTGTAATAGTGCTGGTCGAACAGGTTCTTCACGTTGACCGACGCCGACAGGTGCTCGTCGAACTGGTAGCGCCCCATCAGCCCGACCAGGGCATAGGCATCCTGGGTCATGCGATCCGGCGTTGTGACAATGTTGCCGCTGCCATCACGCCCGATCGGGCGCCTGCCGTTGCCATAGATGTCGCTCTGCCAATCGAGCGTGCCACCCACCGTCAACTGCGGCAGCAACTGGTAGGTGCTGGAGAATCGCACCAGGTTCATCGGCTGTTCGGTGTTCTTGCGGGTCTTGTCGCCATTGGCCGCATGGCTGTAGCTATAGCCCAGGCTCATCTGCCAGCCCGGCATCACCTCCCCGGCCAGCTCCGCCTCGAAGCCCTCGACCACCACGCCCTTGCCGCCGGACTTGTAGTACTGCTGGCCATTGGGCCCAAGCGGCACCGAGTCGTCGATCTCCGGCACGTTGTCCTGCTTGCTGCGGTACACGGCCGTGCTGAGGTTGGCGCGGTCGTCGAACAGGCTGCCCTTCAAACCGATTTCATAGACCTTGCCGACGATGGGTTCGAGGAACTTGTCGCTGACGTCCTTGCGCGTCTGCGGGTTGAAGATGTCGGTGTAGCTGGCGTACACGGTGTACTGCTCGGTGAGGTCGTAGAGCACGCCAGCGTAAGGAGTCCACTGGTCGTTCTGGGTCTGCTTGCTGACGCTGGAGCGGGTCACTGCAAGGTTGGCGTCGTAGCTCCAGCTCTTGCTCTCGCTCTCCCAACTGCCGTAGCGGCTGCCCAGCACGAAATGCAGGCGGTCGGTGGGGTTCAGGCGGGTGGCGATATAGCCGGCCTTCTGCCGGGTGTAGGAGCGCGACGAATCCAGGCCGCTGTCGCGGTCGCTGAACTTGGGGATGCCGCCCATGTACTTCCAATCCGCGATCTTGGCGTAATCCTTGGGGTCGACGCGGCCAACAAACGCCGGCGCCGTGCTGCGCAACTCCGATACGCCATAACCGACCATGAAGTCGTGGCTGCGCCCCAGCAACTGATAAGGCCCTGCCAGGTTCAGATCGAGGGCGTCCATCTTCTCCACCCCGGCGAAGTGCGAACTCCAGGCGTTCATGCCGCTGCGGTCGGCCGCGGGGAAGCCGTTGCCGCCGTAGTACACCTTGCCGTCGCTGTCGCTTTGGCGGTGGGTATAAGCGGCCTTGAGCAGCCAATCGTCACCCAGGTGCTGGTCGAGGGTGGCGAACACGGTCTGGTCCTTCAAGGGCCAGGACGACCAGGGCGCGGCCAGGTTGGTCGAGCGCGCCATGTGTGCTTTGCCGCCGTCCGCGTTCCAGTACGGCACGGTGCCCCAGGAGGCGCCCTGCACGTGCTTGTTCTGGTAGTCGTAGCCCACGGCGAGCACGGTACTGTCGGTGAGGTCGGCTTCGAGAATGCCGTAGGCCACTTCGCGCTGGCTGGCGTACTTGTCCATGTACGACTGGCTGTCGCGATAGGCCAGCACCGTGCGCCCACGCAGGCGCCCTTCCCAGCCCAGCGGCCCGCCGACGTCGACATAGCCGCGGTAGTTGTCATAGCTGCCGGCGCTCAGGCCCGTGCGCACCGCCAGCTTGGCGGTCGGGCGCTTGCGCACCATGGCGATGGTCCCGGACGGGTCCCCTGCCCCGGTGGTCAGGCCGGTGGCGCCGCGCACCACTTCGATGCGGTCGAAGATGATGGTGTCGGAGTCGGACTTGAGCCCGGAAAAGGTGTTGAGCATCCCGTCGATCTGGAAGTTGTTGATCGCGTAGCCACGGGAGAAATAGGTCGGCCGCTCGGAGTCGTTGCGCTGCACGGTGACGCCAGTGACGTGGGCCATGGCCTCGGACAGCGAGTTCAGCTGGAAGTCGTCGAGCTGCTGACGGGTCAGCACCGATACCGATTGCGGGGTGTCCTTGATCGACAGGTTCAAGCGCGTGGCCGCACTCATGCTGCCGGTGGTGTAGGAGCGGGTGTGTTCCGTGGTGCTGCCCAGACCCTGGGCGAGGATTTCGGTGGAGCCGAGCTCCAGCACGCCGTCGGTGGGCCTGGGGTCGGTCTCTTCGGCCTGGGCGAATGGGCCGATGACGGTGGCGCACAGACCCAGGGTGAGGGTCATGGAACGGCTGATGGGCGCGAACATCGCTGCCTGTCTCCTTGTTCGATTCGAGGGGGTGTCCTTGGCTGTCGGTGAGCGACAGTCATAGGAGAACGATTCGCGGTTGTGAATCATTATCGAAAAGTAACAAGAAGAAAGGCTTGCAGTGGTCTTACGGGCGCTTTCGCCAGCAACGCTGGCTCCTACGAGGGGATGCGCCTGCCGTAGGAGCCAGCCTTGCTGGCGAAAGCCGTTGTCACGGCATCACAGGCGGCACGTACTGCAAGGTGGTGCCCAGCGCCCACAGCAACACCAGCACCAACGGCACATGCACCAGCAACTGCACGAACGAGAAACCGATCAAGTCGCGCGCCTTCAAGCCCAGCACCCCCAGCAGCGGCAGCATGTAGAACGGGTTGATCAGGTTCGGCAGCGCCTCGGCGGCGTTGTAGATCTGCACCGCCCAGCCCAGGTGGTACTGCAGGTCGTTGGCCACCAGCATCACGTATGGCGCCTCGATGATCCACTTGCCGCCACCGGAGGGGATGAAGAAGCCCAGCACCGCCGAATACACCCCCATCAGCAGCGCGTAGGTGTCATGGGTGGCGATCTGGGTGAAGAACAGCGAGATGTGATGGGCCAACGTTTGCTCATCGACGCCTTTGACCTGGGTGAGGATGGCGGCGATCGAGCCATACAACGGGAACTGGATCAGCACCCCGGTGGTGGTCGGCACGGCGCGGGCCACGGCGTCGAGGAAGCTGCGCGGGCGCCAGTGCAGCAAGGCACCGAGCATGATGAACAACAGGTTGTAGGTGTTCAGCCCGGAGATCGCGGTGATCGCAGGCTTGGTGGCGAACTCCTGGTACAACCAGCCAGCAGCCAGGGCCACCAGCAGCAGGATCAGGATCGGGCTGTACTCCAGCCACTCGCCCGGGCGGGTGCGCTGTGGCGAGGGCGGCGCGCTGAAGCTGGGGTCGACGCCGCAGTCCTGGGCACTGCGGGCGCTGTTCGGGCCGGGGGCGGTGGCGTAGGCGACGATCAGCGAGACGATCACCAGCGCCGCCAGCATCACCCCGGACTGCCAGAGGAAGATGGTCTCGGTGAACGGGATCACCCCGGTGATGGCGAGGATCGACGGCGGCAGGCTGGCGGGGTTGGCCTGCAATTGCGCGGCCGACGACGACAGGCCCAGTGCCCACACCGCGCCCAGGCCCAGGTAGGCGGCGGCACCGGCGGCGCGGTAGTCCATCTTCAGGTCGGTGCGCCGGGCCAGGGCGCGTACCAGCAGGCCGCCGAACACCAGCGACAGGCCCCAGTTGAGCAGCGAGGCGAGCATCGAGATCAGCGCTACCCAGCACACCGCCGAGCGACCGTTGCCGGGTAGCCGCGCCAGGCGGTCGATCAGCCGCGCGGCAGGTGGCGAGCTGGCCACCACATAGCCGCCGATGACCACGAAGGCCATCTGCATGGTGAAGGGGATGAGGCTCCAGAAGCCGTCGCCAAAGGCCTTGGCGGTGTCGGTGGGCTTGCCGCCCATGGCCAGGGCACCGAGGCACACCAGCATCACGGCCAGGGCGGCGAACACCCAGGAGTCGGGGAACCAGCGTTCGGCCCAGTTAGAGCAACGCAGGGCAAAGCGGGCGGAGCGGCTGTCTTGGATTTCAGCGGCCACGGTAATGTCCTTTTCTTGTTGGATTGTCGGATTACCGGGCGAGTCTATAGGGGGAGCGCGGTTGGGGGCCTCTTTGGACCGAGGGTTGTACGACTAAAGTATTAGCCTGGCGCAAGGAATGTGTTGCGGTCGGGCGCCGCCCGCGCGGCGCATCGCGGATAAATCCGCTCCTACACGTGACCCTGCCTGTGTGTAGGAGCGGATTCATCCGCGATGCGCCGCGAGAGCGGCGCTCGATTTCATGGACGCTACAACGGCTATTTAGGCCCGATGTCGGTGTAAAGCGTGGTGACACTGCCCGCCACGATGAGCTTCACCGGCCCCCCTGTCGCATCCAGGCGCACCGCGCGGGTGTGTGGATGCGGGTCGGCAAAGTACGCCGCCGGGTTGTTGTACAGCCGGTCCGCAGAGCCCTGCACCAGCTCGCCGCGGATGGTCACCTTGGGCTTCTTGCCGGGAGGGATCCCCGACCAGTCACTGCCGAACGACAGGGTGAAGGTAAACAGCGTCTGCCAGTTGGCGGGAATATCCTGGCCGACCCAGGCGTACTTGAAGTCGTTGTCCAGGGTGTTGTTGTCGGAGTGGCTGAGGGTCTTGCCATTGAGCGGCGTGCCCGAGGAAATGGTGTACTTGGTGCCTTTGGGGATGTTCTCGAACACCACCGCCAGGTCCACCAGCGCCCCCTCGTCCCCCTGGTTGTAGCCCGCGGTGCTGACCACTTGCGGCAGGTCGCCACGGACCATCTGCACGTTGCGCTGGGCGATGTTGGCGTTCTTCGAAAGCACGTCCGCCAGGTCGGTGATGTTGGTCACGCCCTTCAGCGGGTTGGGATGCTCCGGGGTGCTGGCCACCGCGATCATGCAGTAGTGGTCGGAGGTGTCTGGCGGCACCCAGGTGAAGCAGTCGAGGGACGCGCCGATGGCCCCGGCCTTGATGGCGAACGGCGGGTTCTTGTCGCCCCCCGAGGTCTTCAGCTGGTTACCCTCCCACAGGTACGGGTACAGCAGGATGTTGGGGGTGGCCCAGAACAGGTTCCAGTAACCCGCCAGGTCACCGGCGGTGTAGTTCTTGCCGCGCACGTACAGGTAGTTGGGCAAGCCGATGTACAGCTTGTTGTCGTAGCCGTTGTTGTAGTTGGCCGGGTCGGTGAGTACCGAGGGGACGGCCAGCGGTTCCTTGCCGGCGAGAATGATGTCAGGCGAGGACGACGAGGCGCTGCGCGGTACCGTGCCGCTCTCCGCCAGGGTCGCGCGCACGACGATGCCGCTCCAGGTTTCAGTAGCCATGTTGCGTGCTCCTTGCAGGGGTTATTTCGACAGGTTGATCTGCACCTTCTGCAGCAGGGTCTTCTTCACTGGCCCACCCGAGCTGCCATCGATGCTAGACAGGCTCAGGGTGATCGACGACGTGGCCTTGAGCTGCTCGGGCTTGGCCACCCACAGGTTGAGGCTCAGGTCCATCTCGAAGGCTTCCTGCTTCTTGCTCTGCTTGCCCAGCAGGCTGGTGCCGGCGATATCCTGGCGCGAGACCGCCAGCTTGGGGTTGGTGGCATCCACCGAAACCTGGGAATCGGCCGGGATGTCGGTGTAGCGCACCTCCAGGTCCAGTTCGGCGAAGGTGACGATCTGCGCGTACTGGGCACTGACCACCAGGCTGGCCGGGTCTTTCACCACCTGTGTGTTCGCCGCGGTGAGCAAAGTGTACGGCGTGCCGTCGGAGGTCTGCTGGCGGGCGATGGCGTAGCCGGTTTGCGCCGAGACGCTCGAGGCGACGTTGACCAGGCCGCCGACGCCGGTCGAGACGATCTGCAGGCCGGAGAAGATGCCGGTCACTGCAAAGCTTGTATCTGCCATGTTCGTAGCTCCTTTACGTGGGTTGTGGGTCAGTTGGTGCGGTAGTGCTCTGCTTCGTACTTGCTGGCCATGTAGTTCAACAAGTCGACCCGCAGTTCGGCCAGTTCGAGGAATTCGTCACTCCCGTAGACCTTGGCCGCCGTGTAGAAGGCGGCCCACCAGGGGATCAGGTCCTTGAGCAAGCCTGGGCCGGCGCTGGGGCTCCCCAGCACCGTGTCGATCGCCATCCCGATCTCCAGGCGAGTCGGGTCGGCCTTGTCCAGTTGCTTGTCGATCACGCTCACCAGCCAGTGATTGGACGGCAGGTTGGCCGGTGGCGTGATGTTCGGCGCGTTGGTGTCGGCCTTGACCGGCTGGAACGCAGCGGGCACCCGGCTGACATAGGTGGTGCGGTACATCACCCGCCAGGGCTCGCTCGGGTTGTTCATGGCCTCGCGCATGGCGGCGGCCGAGGCGCTGGTGGCGTTGTTCAGCCAGTTCTGGTCCACCACCTTCGCCAGCACGCTGAAGTTGTCGGCGGCCGGTGCCAGCAGGAACGACATGTAGCGGTAAGCGTCGACCTTGCCTGGCGCGGCGTTGGCGCCGTAGCCGCTGAACTTCAGGTTGCCGCCCTCCTGGGTGAGGATTGGCGCGGGCAGGAAGTTGGTCGGGCTTACGCTGCAGCTCAGGGCAAAGCCGTTGGACAGCGCCTCGACCTTGGTCGCGGTCATGGTCCAGGTGTTGCCCAGCAGGGTGTCGGCCTCGATGTAGTAGCCGCCGAACGGCGTGCCGATGTCGGCCTTGAACTCCAGGCCCGCGGCGAAGGTCAGGCTGCTGGTGCCGGTGTAGGTCTCGCTGTAGCTGTTGGCGAAGCTGTGCTCCTCCTTGTGCAGCCCCCCCGCCGCCGTCCAGACGTAGTTGTTGTAGAGGCTACGCAGGTTGCGCTGGTTGGCGAAGTCGTAGAACTGGTTGGACCTGAGCTTGTCGCGCAGGTTGTCCATGGCGGCCACCGTACGGTACTTCTTGACGTCGAACTGGTCGTAGTAGGCCTTGAGCTGCTGCTCCTGCTTCTCGATCCTGCGTTTGGTGTCGTAGGCCTCGAGCGGCTTGAAATAGCTGCCGCGCTCATCGTTGGCTTCGGGGTAGTCCGGGTCGTTGACCAGGCCGACCTTGCCGTCCAGGGTGCCGTTCTTCACGTAGCGCGGGTTGATCGGGAAGTCGATGATGTTGGTGTCCACCGGGATCGTGGTGTTCGGCGCCAGCACATAGCCCACGGGGGTCTGGGTGCCCTTGAGCGCCTGCATGTAGAGGTCGGCGGTGGACGACTTGACCAGGGCTATGCCGACGTTGTTCTGGATGTAGCGCCGCCCCACCGTCAGGTTGAGCACCGCGTTGGCCGCCTCCCAGTTGCCGGCGGGGGTCATCGATGTGGCCAGGCTCACGCTGCTGGAATGGTTCTGCGACACCTCCAGGCCTTCGCCCAGGTTGCCCGACAGCACCATCTTGGCGCCGCCGGTGATGGTGGTTTCCAGCACCATGGTCTCGGCCTCGGCGCCCAGGCCCACCGACACATCGCTCTTGCTCTTCTGGTACAGGCCGCCCTTGAGGTTGAATTCGCCGTTGAAGGTCGAGGTCTTGTTGCCGGTGAAGGTCCAGCTCTTGCTCTCGCTCTCCTGGTAGGTGACCGAGCAGGCCGTGGCGTAGTCCGACGCCGGGCCGCCCATGTCGCCGACCCAGTAGGCCAGGGTCTGGTTCTCGCTGGGCAGCGGTGGGCCACCTTCGATGAAGCCGATGATGGTCGGCTTGCTCTGCACCTGGCCGACGAACAGGGTGTCCAGGTCGCCGACCTTGTAGCCCACCTCCAACGCCGTCACGCCGTCGCTGCTCTGGTAGAAGTAGCCGCGCTTCATCACGCTGAAGATTTTGCCGTAGGCGTCCTTCTCGGCACTGGCGTACTCGATCACCGAGGGCTGGCCCTGGATCCGCGCGACGTAGTAGTCCGGCGTGCCGCCCAGGGTGTTGACCACGTACTGCGCCTCGTTCTGGATCGGCGCCGCGGCGCTGCTCCACTGCGGCGGGCTGCCGGCCGGGGTCAGGGTGCCGTTGTTGCCGTAGCCGGTGAAGTCGAACAGCGTCGGGCCGGAGCCGGCCTCGATGCGCCAGTAGGCGGCCAGGTGCTCCTCGCCACCGGTCAGCGCCTTGTTCATGCTCTCGCGGATCTGCTGCTCGGTCAGGCGCGTGGAGAACAGCCGCACGTCGTCGATGCGGCCGCTGTACGGCAGCGTCAGCGTCGTCCCCTGGCGGGCGCCGCCGAAGGTGAACTGGCTGTCCTGGTAGCCACCGACATCGGCCACCGTCAGGCGCAGCGGCAGGCTGCCACGGCCATTGACCACCAGGCTGGCCTGGGCCACGTCCTGCCAGATCGTCCACAGCTGGTTGCTGCTCAGTATCAGGGTGTTGTTGCCGGTGAGGTCCTTGGCGTTGGTGCCGGCCATCTCGTCGAAGTCCCAGGCGGCCACCAGGCCATCGGTGGAGGCGGGTGTGAGGCGCAGGTCGTAGGTCTGGGCGATCTGGTCGGTGGCCAGGGTGCGGTTCCACACCCGCACGTGGGAGATCAGGCCCTCGTAGTTGAACGTGAGGTCGTCGTTGACCCCCAGGTAGAAGGACGAGGTCTGCGTGCGCACCGTGGCCGGGCGCGCCAGGTCGTTGCGCATCTGCTCGGCCACCTGGACGCCGTTGAGGTACAGCCCGGCCCGCACGTAGTACTTCTGTGCCACATACTCCTTGCTGCCGTTGTCGTTGGCCACGGTGCCGGTACTGAAGTTCAGGGCCACGTAGGTGGTCACCCCCGCCGTGATGGCGAACTTCACTTCGTGGGTGAAGTTGACGGGTGGGTCGTCGTACTTGGGCGGGTCCATCTGCAGTTGCACGGTCAGGCACACCTGGCCGAGGGTGTTGATGTACAGCGAGTAGCTGCCGTTCTTCTCCAGCAGGATCTGCTTGCGGTTCAACGCCGAAGGCGCGATCCAGGCTTCCAGGGCGAAGGTGCTGGAGGGGTTGAAGGCATCGCCGTCGCTGACCTTGCCGTAGTTGCTGGCCAGCAGCCTCAGCCCATGCCCCTGGCGCGAGGCCAGCGCGACATGGGTCCAGCCCTTGAGGATGCGGTTGGAGGTCAGCACCAGTTCGTTGCGCCCGGCATAGGGCACCTGGAACGCCCCCTGCGCGCTCCAGGCGGGGCTGGCAGGGTTGATCAGCGTGGCGTCGTACTCGATACCGGTGGCGGCCGAGTTGGTGATCACGATGCCGGTGCCTTCGGCCAGGTTCCAGCGGATACCCAGCATCGAGTCGGTGTCGGCGAAGCCTTGGCTGAAGCTGTTCTGCATCTGGCTGTCGCTCAGCGCCCGTTGCCAGAACGCCACGCCATTGACCCGGGCCGGCAGGCTGCCGCCCTGGTTGCTGCCCAGCATCAGCGCGCCGAGGTCGCCGCTGAAGCTGTTGCTGGCCGTGGCCTTGACCGGCGCTCCGGCGTTGACCGACAACTTCAGGGTCACCTGCCCCTGCCCGGCGAGTTCCACCACCGCCGTGAGGCAGGTCCAGGCTCCCACCGGCAGCGGCTGGGCCGTCTGCACTTCGCCCGCGTTTTCGAGGAAGGTGAACACCGCCTTGCCGTATTCGTTCACCGCCAACTGCACGTACTGGTCGCTGCCACGCACCTGCGAGACCGACAGCAGCGTGCCGCTCAGGCCGCTCTGCGGCAAGTAGACATAGACCTGCAAGGACAGCGCTGGCGGCTTGAAGTTGAAGGCACGGGTCACGTAGGTGCTGTCGCTCATCTCCAGCCCCGGCCCTTGCCGGGCGCCGATCATGTATTGCACCGGCAGGTCCGGGTGCTTGCGGTTGCCCATGACGTTGTAGGAAAGCGCCCGCGACGACGGGTTGATACGGCTATCGCTCAGGGCCAGCCAGGCCTCCACGGTCAGGTCGTCGGTGATCGCCAACTGGTCCGAGGGCGAGAACGCCTTGTCGACATTGAACGCCACGTAGTTGCTCTTGCTCGGCGGGTTCAGGTCGAGGCTGAAGCTCGGTGGCAACGGCATCCAGCCACCGTTGACCCCGGGCGTCAGCACCGGGGCGATGCCGCCCGGGTGCACCGAGGTGTTGGTCAGGCGCCCTACCCCACCGTCGGTGGGCGGTGCGTCGACCAGCGCACCGAACAGCATCGAGCCGCGAATGGCATCGTCCCGGCCATTGAACGCCAACCGCGCGCCCTGGATCACCGCCGCGTGGGTCAAGGCCTGGGTGGCCATGCCGGGGGCATCGTAGCTTGCCCCCTGGAACAGCACGCGCAGCAACCCGGCATAGGCGAACGCGCCACCTTCGGGCGCGGGTGCCGGGGTGTCGACCACATCAGCGCTCAAGCCGTTGCCCAGGGCATAGATCAACGTCGCCAGGCCGGCCTGGTAACCGCTGGGGTAGGCATAACCGGCCGCGTCGCCATTGAGCACCTTGACGAACCCGGCCTGCTCGCGGGGCACATCGGGCAGGCTGACGCCGCAAATGACCACGTTGCACAGCAGCGGCTGCGTGGCGGCACTGACCGTCACCGTGAAGTCCTTCTGCTCGTCGCGCACGAACACCAGCACATGGCTGACCTGCTCGTCGGAACGCGCCAGGCTCAGGGGCAGCCCGTAGGCGCGGCTGCCAGCGGTGGTCACGGCGCTGTAGTCGTAGTGCGGCGCCTTGCCGGCGAACACGTCGAGCAGGGTGCGCGGTGTCGCCGGCACGGCGGGCCAGTGCTGGTTGAGGGTGGCACTGGCCGGCCAGCGCGGTGGCGCCGCCATCGTGATGTCGACCACCACGAACTCATCGGTGGCCCCGGCAGCGACCGCCACCGAGGTCAGCGTGACCGGCAACTGCGGCACCGAGGTCAGCAGGAAGAAGCTGCCGTTGCCGCCCGCGCGGGTCGGCACCAGCACTGCCGGCGCGCTGCCCGCATAGTCGAAATAGG
This sequence comes from Pseudomonas entomophila, assembly GCF_023277925.1. Taxonomy (NCBI): domain Bacteria; kingdom Pseudomonadati; phylum Pseudomonadota; class Gammaproteobacteria; order Pseudomonadales; family Pseudomonadaceae; genus Pseudomonas; species Pseudomonas entomophila. The sequence goes on along the minus strand of NZ_CP063832.1, from coordinate 1,196,347 downwards.
GCTTGGACTGGTCGAGCACCTGGGGGTCGTCCGGGTTGTTGGAAGCGGCGCCGTTCCAGACCTGTGTCAGTTGCGCGATATCCCGTGGCAGGCCCCGCCAGGTCTCCGTGCCGACGCTTTGCGCGGCCTCTACGTGGATGTCGCAGAGCAGCTCGGACACGCTGGAGGCCGCGACCGTGATCCGCGTACTGTTCATGTAGGTGCCCACCCGGTGGGCGACGAAGTTGACGAAGCCACTCTGGGTGGTGTCCGGGGCCACCAACAGCCGCGCGGCCACCGGCGCCCAGTGCTCGCAACTCACGCCACGGTACAGCGCCACCGAAGTCGCGGGCAGCTCCAACGCCGCCGCCCTGGCCCCGCTGCTGCCCCATTGCGTGGTCCAGTCGACGGTGAAAGTGGCGCGCGCCGACTGGGTGGAGAACTGCGCCACCGTCAGCAGGTTACCGTCGCCGGGGTAGTACAGGTGCAGCAGGCCGTCGGAGCCGTCGATCAGGCAGGTGGCCGCGTTCGGGCGGATGAACCCGGCCAGGCCGGCGTAGTAGGTCAGGCCCATGGCGTCGATGTAGAACGCCCCGCTCATGTCGCTGTTGACCGGCGAAGCCGACGGCTCCAGGCGCGCGCCCTGCACCGTTACTTTCACGCCCGAGGCGGCCTGGTTGAGCGTGGTCGGCGGGTTGTCGCTGTAGTTGACGCTGTTGCAGTCCAGTTGCACCACGGCGGTGCCCGCCACCGTGACAGCGAGGCGCTTCAACGCACCGACAAAGCCGTTGCTGCCCGCCGCCACCAGCGCCATGGCCGTGCCGCAGGGCTCGGCCGTGGTACTGCAGGGTGTGAGCGGCACTGGCGCGTCGTTCACCATCAGGGTGAAGGGGTTGTCGCCCTTGCCCGCGTAGCGGATGTGCAGGTCGCTCCACACGTCGTTGAACAGCACCGGGTGCAAGGTGCGGCAACTGACCCGCGCGCTGCCATTGCCAAAACCCACTTCGAGCTTGTCGCCATCGACGATCGAGACATAAGGCGCGAGGGTCTTCTCCTCGGCCTGGGGCGCCCCGCCCAGCACCTTCATCCCGTCGCCCTTGACCCCCGGCGCCAGCATCAGGCCGATCTCGAACGGCCCCTTGATGGCCAGCGGGTTGGCGCCACTGGCGGGCGGCAGCAGGTTGAGGCTGGACACGCCGTCGAAGCGCAGGTCGAATTCGGCCGGGACGATGTTGGAGGTGACGATCACCCCCGATAGATTGGCCATCGTACCGTTCACGCCAATGGCCGAGTCCAGGGTGACGGTGCCGTCGGCGACAGTCAGGGTGATCATCACCCGGGTGGCGCGGCGCACGCCGATGCTCGAACCGTCGGGCTGCACCACCTTCTCATGCTTGACGTAGGTCACCGCGCGGGGCGCCGAGGTGATCGCCAGCGCGGTGTCGGTACCGGCCTTGGCCACGCTGAAGACACTGTCCGGCTGGATGCGCAGGTCGCTGCCCACGGGCTTGCCTGCCACGTCGAACAGGCCATTGTCGGTGGCCGGAAAGTTGAACAGCTTCACCGACGTGGCGCCGGCATCCAGCGCGAGGAACTGCCAGGCGAAACGTTCACTGCCGGCGATCGGCAGCAGCAGCGCGTCGAAATGACCATCGGTGACACCGGTGATCATCGACAGCTCGAGGGAAGGCTCCAGGAAGGGTTGGCCGTCGGGGTCGAGGAAGTCCTGCTTGTCGGACTTGTCGGCGGGCACGTCTTCCTTGTGGCTGCGGGCGTAGCGGACTTCCCACGCCGGTGACAGGTCATAGTCGGTGGTCTTCTGGTCAGTGCCCGACTTGGTCTTCAGCAGGCGAAAACGGTTCACGTACAGGGTGCCGTTCATGGACTGCTGGATGACCGAGATGTACTTCTGGTCGGTCACCACCCGAAACGGCGCCAGCGACGGCACCAGGGTCGAGGTGTCACAGTCCACGGCGATGATGCTCATGCCCACCTGGCGCACCTGCTCGGTGAAGGTCACCGCGGTGAAGCCCGACCAGTCGAGGTCATCGTCGTCGCTGTCGACGTCCTGGCCGAGCACATCGAAGTAGATGGCCTGCTTGCCCGCCACTTCGCGGGCGAACACCACCACCACGCCCTGGAAATTGACCGATACGATCTGATTGAACTGCTGCACGCTATCCCCTCCCTGTTGATCGGCTATGGCTGCAGATACACCGGCTGGCCGCTGCGGCTGGATTCGAGAATGGCTTCGGCCAACTGCACAGCGCGCAGGCCGTCGCGGGCCTGGCACACCGGCGGCGTGCCATGGCGAATGCAGGCGTACAGGTGGCGGTGTTCGTTGGGGAAGGCGTCGTCGTTGGTGCCCCAGTCGTGCTGCCAGGTCCAGGTGCTGACCGGTTGCTCGGGCCGGTCATAGCGGTAGAAGCTCAGAACCTTCTCGCCCTGGGCGTTGGGAAACTGCAGCACGCCCTGCTCGCCGACCACATCGAAGGTCGGGCGGATCCCGGCGCGCCCCACGCACAAGGGCTCCCAGCCCAGGCCGCTGGCGGCCCAGGACTCGGACCACAGCGCCTGGTCGCCGGAGACGAAATCGATCACCGCGACCACGGTGTCGTGGGCGCTGGTCGGCCCGAGCTTGAGCTTGCGGGTGGAGGCGTAGACCTTGCGCGCCGGGCCGAACATCCAGGTCACGAAGTCCAGCCAGTGGGTGTGCTCGAACACCACCCCGCCGCCCTGCTCGGCATCGTGGATGGCCGGGCTGTCGGCGCCCTTGCACACCGCCCAGACATCGCGCAGCACCACCGGGCGCCCCAGCACGCCGCTTTGCACGACCTTGCGCAGGTTGCCCGCATCGGCGGAAAAGCGCATCGGGTAGCCCAGCAGGAACACCCGCTGGCTGTCCTCGGCCACCCGCACCAGCTCCTGGCATTGCGCCGCGGTCTTGGCCAGGGGCTTTTCGCAGAACACGTGTTTGTTGGCCCGCAGCGCGGCGATGGCAAGTTCGGCGTGGTTGAACGGCGGGGTCAGGATCCACACGCACTCGATCAGCGGGTCATCCAGCACCTGCTGGAAGTCCTCGCTCCAACCCGCTACCCGCCACTTCTGCGCCAGCGCCTGGGCCTTGCCCGGCACGTTGTCGCACAGGCAGCGCACGTCGAACAGGTCCCTGAGCTTGTCCAGCTCTTCCAGGTGCCAGTCGCACACCGTGCCGCAGCCGATCAAGGCCGTTCTTATCGCGCTCATGTGTTCCCCCGCACACTGTAGGCCCGGCTGGTGTCGAGCCATTGTTGAAACATCAGCACCGACCACAGCCGCTCTTCCCTGAAGTGCTCACCGTGGTACAGCAACCGCGTCCACTCCCAACGCACCTGGGCCACGTCGAAGAAGCCTTCGTCACGCAGGCGCCCGGGCGCCAGCAGGTGCTCGGCCCAGTCGCGCATGTAGTCGCGCAACAATGGGCTCACCCAGATGCTGAAGCCCAGCTTCTTGCGCTCCAGCAGAGCCCTGGGGATGTATTGGTAGGCCACCTGGCGCAGCAGCCATTTGGAGGTGTCCCGGCGGTGCTTGAGGCGATGCGGCAGACCTCGGGCGAAATCCAGCAGCGCCCCGTCGAGAAACGGCATGGCCACCCGCAGGCCGGCGTGGTCGCAGGCACCGAGGGTCTTGTGCGTCACCGGTGCGATGAGGATTTCCCCCTGCACCTGTACCAGTTGGTCGAGCAGCACCGACAAGCGCGGCGGCTCGGCGCCGCTCCCTGGCCAGGGAACATCCTGCCAGGGCCCGCCTGGTACCAGCCGCGCGGGGTCCAGCACCCTTGCGCCCAGCACGCGCTCCACCTGCCCCAGTCCGCCGGCCGCCAGCACCCCGCGAACATCCTCGACGGCATCACGCCCAGGGTCGTCCAGCGCCAGGCGCCGCCCGATCCAACGCGCCAGGCCTGTGCCCAACGGCGTCGAACAGCGCCCGGCCAGCACCAGGCCACGGCCCAGCGCCGTTCGAGTCCAGGCTGGAAGGCTGCGCGTCCGCAGCACGCTGCGGTACATCTCCAGGCGTTGGGCGTACTCGCCCAGCACACAATCAGCGCCATCGCCGGCGAACACCGTGTCGACGTACTCGCTTGCGGCGCGGGCCAGCAGCATCGAGGGCAGTTGCGACGAGTCGGCCAGGGGTTCGCCATAGGCGTTGGGGATGTCAGGCACCACGCCTGCAAGCGCCGCGTCATCGAGACGGATCTCGTGGTGCAAGGTTCCCAGGTGCCGAGCGATGGCAGCGGCGTCCGGGGCCTCGTTGCAATGCATGCCTTGGAAGCCCGCCGTGAAAGTGTGGATGGGCTTGCCCAGGGCTTTCTGCAGCAGTGCCGCGCCCAGGGTCGAGTCGAACCCGCTAGACATGAAAGCGCCTGCCGTGGAGCCATCCAGGCGGGCCTCGATGGCCGCCAGCAGATGGTGCTCGAAGGTTGCCGTGGCGAGCCCTGTCTCGATGGGTTTGCGCTGGGTGGTGGGCAGGTATGCCCAGGACGAAGGTGCGTAGGGTTGTTGCTCCACTTCGCCGCAATCATGTACCGATAGCGCCACCCAGTGACCGGGCCGCAGCTTGCGCACCTGCCGGTAGAAGCTATGGGGCGCTGGGACGAAGCCATAGCGCACGAACAGCGCCAACGTCTGCCGGTCGACTTCCAGCTGCCGGTGCAACGGCCGGAACGCACCGAAGTCGCTGCTGAACAACCAATGCCCGGCGAGGCGACCGTAGAACACCGTGAACTGCGTGGTACGGTCGCACGCCAGGACCAGCCGCTGCCGCTCGGCGTTCCAGTGCGCCAGGGCGAACTTGCCGCTGATCCGGTTCAGGGTCGTCACCTCGCCCCAGGCCAGGAACGCCCGGGTCAGCAGCTCGCCATCGGTATGGGGCTGCCCCGCCAGGCCCAGCCAACCCTGCATCTGGGCGCGGTTGAGCAGCTCGCCGCAGCACAGGGTATGGCTGTGCTGGAGCGACGGCAGGTGCTCGCTGTCGAGCCCCAGGGCCTGGCACATCGGCGCCAGCCAGGGCCGCAGGTCGCCCGCACCACCGTCGAGCCCACCGCACAGACGCGAAGATGCCAACTGGGCGGTGGTGACCTGCGCCGGGCGGTTCATGCTGGCTCCCGAGGCAGGTACCGCGCCTGGGCGCCCGCCAGCACGGCAGGTGCCTCGTACACCTTGAGCAGCTCGGCGATGCCCTGCCCCACGGCCTGGCCATAGAGCGTGCGGCCGCGCTGCAAGCCCGGCCAGGCCTCGGCCAGCGGGCGAGCCAGAATGTCGCGCAGGTGCCGATGGACGAACGCCGCCGACAGTGGCGGCAACAGCAGGTTGCTCTGCGCGTCGAGCACGGTTTCCGGGCGGTCGCTGCTCAGGCGGCAGGTCAGGCAGGGCACACCCAGCACCGTGGCTTCCTCTTGCAGGCCGCCACTGTCGGTGTACAGCGCAAGGCAATGGCCGGAAGTGAGGAAGTGGATGACATCGGTGTAGTGCGGCCACATCGGTTGCACCACCACGCCCTGGCGCTGAACTTCGTCGAGCAGCCCAGCCAGTGAGTGCTGGGCCAGCGCACCGTCCAGCGCGTTGGTGCGCACCAGCACCACCTGGACACCGTCGATGGCCAGTCGCCCCAGCCCCTGCAACACCGCCTGCAAGGCCTGGGTGGTCATGTTCTCGCGCCGGTGCAGGTCCACCCGTAGCCAGCGCCCCTGAGCCAGCGCCGGGTACAGGCTGAACAACGGGCTGCGGGCCGCCCGCGGCAGGGCCAGGCGCACCGCGTCACTGCTCAGGGAGCCGACCTGGCGCAGTTGTGGCAGCCGGTAGCCCTCGCGCAGCAGGTGTTCGACATTGCGCTCCACCGGGGCCAGCAGCAGGTCGCCAACCACGCTGGCCAGGGTGGTGCAGACCCCCTCGGGGAACGGCTCCTCGCAAAACCGCTGCCAACGCAGCTGGCGTTGCTCGGCCAGGTCCTGCAGGTTCGCCCAGACGCCACGATCCGGCCCGTAGCTGCGCAGCCCCGCCTCGATGTGCACGCTGCGCGCGCCATGGGCCAGGTACCAGAACTGGGCGAACATCGCCGCCGTGGCGGTGTCCCCGGACACCAGCGGCACCGCGCTCTGGCGCAGGCCGCCGGCCTTGAGCCGGGTGTCGAGGCACTCGATGGCCAGCGCCAACTGCGCCGTGCGGCCCAGCAAGGTCCCACGGATGCCGAAGCTCACCGCCAGCAGGTGCTGGTAACCCAGCTCGTCCCTGGCCTGGGTCAGCACCGGGTCATAGTGCTGGCCGGTGTCGACCAACAGGAACGGCAACTGCAACGCGTCGCAGGCCAACACGAGACTGGCCAGTTTGATGTAGCACGGCTTGGTGGCGAGCACGATCAGGTATAGCGGCCGCTGCTCGCGGTTGGCCTGGTCGATGGCATTGGCCAAGCGGGCTTCATCCACCCAGGCCAGGTTGAAATTCGGTTCGGGCATCACGATGGTCCTTATCGCGAGCGGTGGTCAGGATGGGTCACTCGGCAAGGTGCAGCGCGGTGTAGTAGCCCGCTTGCAACTTGGCATAGGCCCGACGGATCTCACCTTCATCCACCCCGACCAGCGGCTGCCCCTGGCTCATGGCGGGCTGGCCGATGCCGCGCAGCAGCACGAAGGGGTAGTGCCCAGCGTTCAGGCGAATGCGCCCGCGCTTGTTGTCCTGGCGGACACGCGCCATGACCTGGTCGAACGACGGCGAGCGTTCCAGGCCCAGCGGCGCGCCGCAGCGCAGCAACAATTGAGCATGCAGGTGTTCTTCCTGTGCGCTGAGCCAGCCACGTTCCCGGGCGATGGCGGCGGCCACCAGCATCCCCAGGCCGACGGCATGGCCGTGGGTCAGGGTGCCGGTCTCCAGCTCCAGGGCGTGACCGACGGTGTGCCCGTACTCCAGCACCACGCCCAGCTCATGCTCCAGCGGGTCGTCCAGCAGCAGTTGCTGCTTGGCCTGGATCCCCAGCTCGACCAGCTCGATCCAGCCGGCCGGCGACGTATCCGCCACCAGGCGTTCGAGCGCCGGCACGGTCGCGGCATCGAAGGCCAGGCCGTTCTTGCACAGTTCCACCACGCCGGCGGAGAACGCCGGTGCCGGCAGGCTTTGCAGGTACTGCACATCAACGCAGCACAGGCTCGCCGGGTGATACAGGCCGTACATGTTCTTCGCAGCGGCGCCGTTTACCGCCTGCTTCTGCGACAGCACCGAGTCGGACATCGCCAGCAGCGTGGTCGGAATGTGCACCAGGCGAATGCCGCGATACAGCAGGCCAGCCAACATGCCGGCCAGGTTGCCGGTCAGGCCGCCGCCGAACGCCACCACCACGGAGCGCCGGGTCGCGCCACCGGCCACGGCCTGGTCGAGCAAGCCCTGCAGCACGCCGAGGGTCTTGGCCGCCTCAATCGCGTCCACCAGCAGGCAGGTTACCGGCAAGTGGCGTTGCAGGGCATCGAGCAGCGGCGCGCCCCACAGTTCGTAGACCTGTCGATCGGCCACCAGCAGGATATGCGCGGCCTGCTCGCTGACCCGCTGGGCAATCTGTGCGGTGAAGCGGTAACCCAACAGCATCTCCATGCGCTGCTCAGCAAAGCGGAAATCCAGGGTCCGTACCGGCTGCTCCTGGGTCGACCGCCGTGCCGGTGGGTTCTGCAAAAGCGAGTTCATAGCCCCTCTCCTTGACCCGCACGCAGTTCGTGCGCGTGCTCCTTGACCTTGGCGAACGCCTGCCCGACATGGACCATGGCCTGGTCGTCGGCGAGGAACAACCAATGGGCCAGCATCACATGCCGGCGATGCGCGGCTTGGGCGCATCGCAGCGGTTGCGGCACGCGCGGGGCCGTCAACAGGCGCTGGGAATGGCCGGGCGCGAGTACCGCGAACGCGTCCATCGGCGGATAAGGCGGGTGCACCCAGCAGCCCAGTTCGGCGGACAGTGCCCGGCACACTTGCTCTATTGGCACGCCGTCGAACTCCGGGGCTTCCAGGCGCACCGGAAAGTGGTACAAGGTGGTCCGCTCGGTGCCTGCGGCGCTCTGCTGGAAGGCGAACCCGCCAATCTCCTGCAGGAACAGGCGCAAGCGCTGGGCCTGGCGGGCGCGCTGGGCATTCTCGTGGTCCAGGTCTTCCAGGCGGCTGAGCAGGATCGCCGCCTGGAGTTCACTGAGGCAGGCGTTCTGGGCAAAGCCCTGGCCGCCCTCCTCCAGCGTCATGTAGCCCGCCGGCACCGCCTCGGTGACCCGTTGCCGACCGTCCGCGCGCAGGCGGAAGATGCGCGCGGCCAGGTCGGGGTCGTCACAGATGCAAGCACCGCCCTCGCCGCTGGTCAGTACCTTGCCGTTCTGCATGCTGAAGGTGCCGACCGCGCCAAGCGTCCCCACATGCCGCCCCCGCCACTGGGCGCCATGGGCCTGGGCGCAATCCTCGATCAGGTGCAGGCCATGGCGGCGAGCCATCGGCAGCAGCGCGTCCAGGTCGGCGATGGCGTTGTACAGGTGCACCACCATGATCGCCCGGGTGCGTGGGCCGATCGCCGCCTCCACCGCATGGGGGGCCAGGCACAGCGAGTGGGGATCGATATCGACGATGACCGGCACCGCGTTGATCGCCAGCACCGCGCTGGCGCAGGCCACCCACGTCAGCCCGGGAACGATCACCTCGTCCCCGGCGCCGATGCCCAGCGCCTGCATGGCCGCCATCAAGGCGCTGGTGCCGTTGGCCGTGGGCACGCAGTGGCGCACGCCGTTGTAATGGGCGAAGGCCTCGGCAAAACGCTGGTCCCAGGTCGGGTTGCCGTCGGTCTCCAGGCCACTGACCGACCAACGCCCGCTGCGCATCACCGTGAGCAGGGCGCGTTCGCTTTTCACCGTGGACTGCGGCCATTGTGGCCAGGCCTGGCTGTGCACCGGAGTGCCACCGAACAATGCCAGGCCGCTCATGGGTGGGCTCCGGCGCTGGCCTGGGTCGGCCCGCTGGTCTGGCGCAGGTTGGACACGCCGCCCAGGTAGTAGCGCACGGTGGCGCGCTGCGAGCAGGCGAACTTCACCCCTTGCTCGCGCACCCGCTGGAACAGCTTGTCGTCTTCCCCGACCCGCAGGTCCACCTCACGCTGGCTGAAGCGCTCGTCGAAGCCCAGGTTGCGCAGGCACTCGGTGCGGAACAGCCATTCGTTCATGTCCACGGTGGCGCAGCTGTCGGGCTCCTCGGGGCCGCGCACACCGTCACGCATCACTGGGCTGCCGGGGCTGAAAACACCGTGGGCCAGGCCCCAGCGGTACATCCTGTCGGCCACCACCGGGTCGTCATGCCAGGGGTAATGGGTGAACGGGAACGGCGTGCCGTCCGGGTTGAGCACCTGGCGCCAGGCATGGGCCGCCTGCAGCTGTGGATCCTCCAGGCACTGGCAGAGGGTCTGCAGGTGCTCAGGTTCGAGTGCGTTGTCATCATCGAGGAACGCCACCAGCGGCTGCTCCACCTGCGCCAGCGCCGCGGCCCGCAGGCGAGCCATACGCTGTGAGGAAGCGCCTTGGAACGGCTGCCCTTCGAGCGGCTGCCACACCACCCACTCCCGCCACCCCACCAACGCCGGATGCGTCCGCAGGGCCATGGCCCGTTCGGACAGGATGCGATGCTCGACACGCAGGCCGCCCTGCTGCGCGGCGACGCTGGCGATACAACGCGCCAACGCCTGTGGGCGATCTACGGCGAAGGTCAGGATACAGATGTCAGCCAAGGGTCCAGACACGTTCACCTCCAATCAAATGAGCATGGGTTGCCACCGAGGCCAGGTCTTTTGCCGCCACCTGAGAGGCATAGCCGGCCAGGTGCCTGAGCTTTTCCGGCAGCCAGTCGGCCAACGGCGTGAGCAATGGCCGCAAGCCCTGGGCGGTGCGCGCCAACTGCTGCGCCAGGGCGCCTGCCGACAACTCGCCGGCATAGGGCAAGTCTTCATAGAACAGCAGCGGGCAGACATCGGCGAACACCCGTTGCGCCGCCCGACGCGTGAGCAGGTGGTCGACGTGCCCACCTATCCCCAGCGGCGCATAGACCCTGGCCGGCCGGCCCTGCTGCAAGCGCTGGCGCAACCAGCGCTCCAGGCGTTCGAGCACCGGATCGTCAGGCGTGGCGCCGTCGGCGATGAACAGCGAATCGACATCGGGATAGCCACGCAGCGGGGCTTCGGCCAGGTGCAGGCACTCGTGGGCCAAGTGCAGCGCGGCGCAGAAACGTGCTTCTTCAGCCTGGCGCCAGCTGGAAATCTGCGCCTGGGTGTTCAGCGCCGGCGCGTAAGGGGCGAAACGGCTCTGGGAAAAGACCGTCAACAGGCGCACGCCCTGCCCGTGCTCCGCCCCGCTGAGCAAGCGCCCCGCCAACGAATAGGCGATGTCGTCGCAGTGGGGCGACAGCAACCAGGCCTCGCCTCGACTGCTCACGGCCGCGGACCTGCCGCCAGCACACGGGCATAGGCCGCGTTCAGGGTGGCCAGCGCCCGGGCCGGGGCGAACTGCTGCTCGAAACGTTCGCGCAACTGCTCGCCCAGTAGCTTGCGGCCCTGGCCATTCAGTGCTTCCGCCAAGGCATCAGCCATGGCGCGGGTGTCGCCGACCGCCGTCAGCCATGGGTACGCCTGCCCACACACCCAACGCGCACCGCTGGTCGCCGAGGCCACCAGCGGCCGGCCCCTGGCCGCCAGTTCCAGGAGTGCGACCGGCGCGCCTTCGAACAGTGAGCTCAGCACGAACACATCGGCGCTCGCGGCCACTTCATCGATGCCACCGAAAGGTTCGAAGCCGCCGGCAAAATCCACCGATGCCTCGATGCCCAGCATCCGCGCCAGATTATCCAGGCGCTGCTGATCCTCGCCTTCGCCCCAGAGGCGCAAGGTGGCGCGTGGGCAGCGCTCAAGCAACAAGGCGAAGGCCGCCAGCAGGAACTCCAGGCCCTTTTCCGCCGACAAGCGCGAAATACACCCCACCACCAGCCCATCATGCTGACGCGCCGTTACCGTGGCCGGCACACTGACCAAGGTGTTGGCCAGGATGGTGACATCCCCTCGAAAGGTGTAATGCTCCCAAGCGTGAAGGGCTGCGTCGGGGTTGAGCACCAACAGCCCGTCGAGCTCGCGCAGGCGTTGTTTCAACGCGCTCGGCAACCACCAGCATCGGGGGCTCAGGTCGGTGGGCTCCCAACCGATGACAGGCACCGCCGAGCACCGGTCCAGCCACGCCAGGCAATGGGCTTCGATGGGCATGAACTGGATCAGGTCGGCGGGCCGTGCCGCCAGCAGGCACGCCAGCGTGTCGGCCATGACCATCGCGCTGCCATCCGGGTCCTGAACCACACTCAGGCCATCGACCTGTAACAGTGCCTGCCACGCCGGGTGCACTTCAGGCCCGGTGAGCAAGCGCACCCGATGACCGTCGCCAGCCACCAGCCGGGCAAAGGTCACGGCGGCGTACTCACTGCCACCCAGGCCTGCCAGCGAGGGCACCACCCAGATCAGTTCCAGCGCAGGCTTCATGGGCGCACCAGCTGAAAGAACCCACCCTGTTCACCGGGCGCGCCAGCAAGGTCGCGCCCGCTGATACGCTCGACCACGAAGCCCGCTCGTTGCGCGGCTTCGACCAGTTCGGCATTGCTGTGGTTACGCTGGCGGATGGTCTTCCAGTCGCGCCGCGCTTCGCGCCCTTGGTTATCGATGAAACTGTACAACTGGTGGCTGACCAGCCAACGGCTCTCGGGGTCGTACTCCTCCCACCCCATCATCGCCACATGCAGTGGCCCCTGTTCACTGGCGATGCCACCCGCCAGGCCATGACTCTGCAGGGGCTTGGGGAATGGCGCCGCGGCGGCAGCCAGGCGGGCTGCCGAGCGTTCACGCATATCGGTCAGCAACTGGCCACCGGGGCGCAGCGCGGCATGGGCGATGGCCATGAAGCGCCGCAACTGGTCGAGGTCGAAATGGGTCACGAAGTCATCGGCGGCGACCAAGGCATCGAAGGTCTCGCGCGGTGATTCGTCGAGCACACTGCCGTGGGCCCAGCTCAAACGGGCCCGAACCTGTGGCGCGAGGGCACCGGCCTTGGTGGCCAGGTAGCCCAGCATCGCCTCGCTGATGTCCAGCCCATGCACCCTGTGGCCATCCTCCAGCAGCGGCAGAGCCAGGCGCCCGGTACCGCAACCGATGTCCAGCACCTGGCGCGCCGGCCCGCGCAACTGCTCGCGGTACCAGGCGATGGTGTTCGCGGAGTCGGCGTCCCCGGCGCTGGCATCGAACAAGGCCGGGTCGTAGAAGTTCGCCAGCCAGGGTGGGTCGAGGGTCATGTCACGAAGGTTCACAGGGTCACCCTATAGTTGGCCCACTCAGGCTCCAGCCAGTCTTCCAGGTCCATGTAGCGGCGCTCGTAGCACCAGTTGCAATCGGCGCACTGCTTGATGGCCGGCCCGCCCAGGCGCTGGTGATGCTCGGCGCGCAACTGGCGCATTTCGGGGCCATTCCAGAAGGCCGCGAAACCGCCCTGCTGCCAGTCACCAAAGGTGAACTCGTCGCGGCCGTTGAGGTGGTCGCAGAAGCCCAGGCGCCCACGGCTGTTGATGTAGAGGTATTGCCAGGGGTGGATGCAGACCTTGTTCACGGCGTGGTGCTGGATGCTGGCCGCGGAAAGTGCCGCCGACAGCTCGAGTTGCAGGTGGTGCCGACGTTGCAACTGACCAAGTCGGGCCATTACCGTGGCGACCTTTTCGGCGTGGAACTCCAGGCGATTGGGGTCTTCGTCGGGCGCCCACAGCGGTTCGAACTTGAACCGGCGTACGCCCAGTTCCATACCCAGGGTGATGATGGTTTCCAGTTCGTCGAGGTTGCGCCCGCTGACGGTCACGCACAGGTAGAGTTTTTCCGCCGGGTCATACCCGGCCTCGCGCTGGGCCTCGGTGAGCAGGCACAGGTTGCCCAGCACCTGCCGAAGTTCGGCGCCACCACGCAGTTCGCGAAACAGCGGCGCCGTGGCGGCATCGAACGAGACGCCCACGGTGATGCCCTCATGCCCCAGGCGCTGCCACAGCTGCGGTTTGCGCACCACCGCGTTGGTGATCAGCTTGAGCTTGACCGGATAACCCAGCGCCACGTCCAGGTAGTCGAGAAAGCCTGGCACGATGGTGCTCTCGCCCCAACCACGCAGGTCGACGAATTCGGCGGTGGGAAACAGCGCGGCCGCTATTTCCTTGAACATCGGCAGCGGCAGGATATTGCCTTTGACCGGGCTGCACCGACACATCGGGCACACCAGGTTACAGCGGTCCGTCAACTCGACGTAAATAGCACGCGGTAATTCGGCATGGGTCACCGGATCACGACAGGCACTTTTAAGCTGAATAAACTGAATACTATCAGTCATGGCCGTACGCCCCTACTTCCCTGCATATCCGTGGGACCAATAATTTGACTCTTCCCTAACCCCGAACCCGATAACGTTCTGCCTGCCAGGCGCGTGGTGAAGTTCTACGATAGCACTGGTTTTCAGCAGCGCAATATTTGCCAAACCCATGCAAAAGCAGCAAAAAAACCGCCGACAAACGGCGCCAGAAAGGGCTTGCAGCACTGCTAAGCTGGGCATTCAGTGCGCCACCAACTTGCAAATAAACTTCTTCTCAGACCCACAATATGACTATTGCTTTTTATATAACACCCGCCGACAAAGCCATAACTTAGGCAAGGAACTCGCCTAGCAAAAACAGCAATGGATGGCGCTTGCATTGTGAGTCGCCCGCACAATGAATCACGCCCCACATACACCGTTGTATATTGGGAGTCGCTCGCCTGTGATCATTACCCGCACGCCTTATCGTATTTCGTTCTTTGGCGGCGGCACGGATTATCCCGCCTGGTACAAAGCCCATGGCGGTGCGGTACTGTCTACCGCCATCGACAAGTATTGCTATATCAGTTGCCGCCACCTGCCGCCGTTCTTCGAACACCGGTTCCGGATAGCCTATTCACGGATCGAGAACGTGATGCACCCCCGCGAGATCGAACACCCTGCGGTGCGCGCCGTGTTGCAGTACCTGGGCTGCGAGGACGGCCTCGAGATCCATGTCGACGGCGACCTGCCTGCCCGCTCGGGCATGGGCTCCAGTTCCTCCTTCACCGTCGGCCTGCTGCACGCATTGAAGGCCCTGCACGGCCACGTCATCGCCCGTGAAGCGCTGGCCAGGCTGGCCCAGCATGTGGAGCAGCAGGTTATCGGCGAAAGCGTCGGCTCCCAGGACCAGATCGCTGCCGCGGTCGGCGGCTTCAACCGTATCGACTTCCTGCGCGGCGAAGGCGGTTTCACCGTCACCCCGGCCGCTGTGCCAAGGCCTCGTCTCGAGGCACTGCAAGCCCACCTGATGCTGTTTTTCACCGGTTTTTCCAGGATCGCGGCCAAGGTTGCCCAATCGAAGATCGACAACCTGGGCAACCGTCTCGCTGAGCTGACCCGCCTCCATGCCATGGTCGACGAGGCACTCGCCATCCTCCAGGGCCCAGGGCCGCTGGAGGCCTTCGGTGAGTTGCTGCATTGCAGCTGGCTGCTCAAGAAAAACCTGTCGAACCAGGTCAGCAACCACGACATCGACCACCTCTACACCATCGCCCGCTCTTCTGGCGCCATTGGCGGCAAGCTGCTGGGGGCTGGCGGTGGCGGTTTCATGCTGCTGTTCGTCAAGCCTGAGTTGCAGGCCCAGGTCCGCGAAAGCCTGCGCGACCTGGTGCATGTGCCTTTCCGGTTCGAGCAGTCCGGCAGCCAGTTGATGCGCTACCAGCCCAGCGCCTTCTGATACAGGAGCCCAAGACATGTCCATACGTACCGCTGTGGTTCTGGCCGGAGGCCTGGGCACACGCTTGCGCAGCGTGGTCAGCGACCTACCCAAGCCGATGGCGCCCATCGCCGGGCGACCGTTCCTGGAGTATCTGTTCGACTACTGGATCGACCAGGGCATCGAGCGCTTCGTGCTCTCGGTCGGGTATCGCCATGAAGCGATCGTCGAGCACTTCGGTGACGGCTACCGGGGCGCCACGCTGCACTATGCGCGGGAGCCGCGGCCCCTGGGCACAGGCGGCGGGCTACTGATGGCGCTCGAACACCTGACGGAGGCCGACGAGAACTTCCTGCTGCTCAATGGCGACACCTGGTTCACCCTGGACCTGGCCACGCTCCAGCAGTACGCCGAGCAGCACCACGCCGACTGCTGCCTGGCGCTGTTTCGCAACGGGGAACCCCGGCGTTACACAGGCATCACCCTCGATGACAGCGGTCATGTCCTGGCCTTCGCCCATACCCGCGCCGATGCGGCGGCATGGGTCAATGGCGGGGTCTACTGGATGCGCCGGGCGTGCCTGGAGTACCTCGCCCATCGGGCCGGGCAGGCAGCGTCGTTGGAAGAGCAGCTGCTGCCGCAGTGGCTGGACAGTGGCTTGAATGTGCTGGGGTTCGAGGCGTCGGGGCGGTTTATCGACATTGGGTTGCCCTACGACTACCAGCGTGCGGATGCGCTGATCAATGCCCGGCGTTGAGGGGGGGCGGCGATGGCTTTGCAACGCGCATGAGATCGAGCGCCGCGCGGGCGGCGCTCGGTCTTGAGAACGCTGCAAAGCTGCCGGCTTGCGTCTCGCAATAAAAAACCCCGTGACGTGGCCACGGGGTTCTCACGACACCTTAAGGATCAGAACGTCATTTCCTTCACATCGTCCGGCACGATCAACTTGCCGGCGGTCTTCTCGATGATCTCCTCGACACTCACCCCCGGCGCGGTCTCGCGCAGGATGAACGCACCGTTCTCGATCTCCAGGTAGGCCAGGTCGGTAAGCACCTTGCGAATGCAACCGGCACCGGTCAGCGGTAGGCTGCAGCGCGGCAGCAGCTTGGACTCGCCATCCTTCGAGGCGTGGGTCATGGTGACGATGATGTTGTCGGCGCCGGCCACCAGGTCCATGGCGCCGCCCATGCCCTTGACCAGCTTGCCGGGGATCATCCACGAGGCGATGTTGCCCTCCACGTCCACCTCGAAGGCCCCCAGCACGGTGAGGTCGACGTGGCCGCCACGGATCATCGCGAAGGACTGCGCCGAGTCGAAGATCGACGCGCCACGGCGGGCGGTGACGGTCTGCTTGCCAGCGTTGATCATGTCGGCGTCGATCGTGCTTTCGGTGGGGAACTCGCCCATGCCCAGCAGGCCGTTTTCCGATTGCAGCATCACATCCATGTCGGCGGGGACGTAGTTGGCCACCAGGGTGGGGATGCCGATACCGAGGTTGACGTAGTAGCCGTCCTTCAGTTCACGGGCGACGCGTTGCGCCATTTGTTCGCGAGTCAATGCCATGGTCAGGATCTCTTTGTTGTTCTTGAGGACGGCGCTCAGGCCTTGACGGTGCGCTTCTCGATGCGCTTCTCGAAGGTGCCGACGATGATCCGGTCGACGTAGATGCCCGGGGTGTGGATCTCGCTGGGCAGCAGCACGCCGGGCTCGACGATTTCCTCGACCTCTACCACGGTGATCTTGCCGGCGGTGGCGGCCAGCGGGTTGAAGTTCTGCGCGGTGTTGCGGTACACCACGTTGCCGTAGTGGTCGGCCTTCCAGCCCTTGACGATGGCGAAGTCGCCGGTGATCGACTCTTCGAGGATGTACTTGCGGCCCTTGAACTCGCGCACTTCCTTGCCTTCGGCGACCGGGGTGCCGTAGCCGGTGGCGGTGTAGAAGGCCGGGATGCCGGCACCACCGGCGCGCATTTTCTCGGCCAGGGTGCCTTGGGGGGTCAGCTCCACTTCCAGCTCGCCGCTGAGCAGTTGGCGCTCGAACTCGGCGTTCTCGCCCACGTACGAGGCGACCATCTTGCGGATCTGCCGCTCTTCGAGCAGTACGCCCAGACCGAAACCGTCGACGCCGCAGTTGTTCGAGACCACGGTCAAGCCCTTGACGCCACGGCGCTTGATCTCGGCGATGAGGTTCTCGGGGATGCCGCACAGGCCAAAGCCGCCGGCCAGTACCGTCATGTCGTCGGTCAGGCCTGCCAGGGCCTCTTCATAAGTTGCTACACGCTTGTCCAGTCCGGCCATGCTCAGTCGCCTTTTGTCGTTGTTGGAACCGTGCGGTCATCTTCACTGTAGACGACTGATTTGTTAATTTTGTTTTCGTCATCGATTGATAACTTTTGCAAAACAAAGGGCAAGCCTGTCATGAACGTCAAGCAACTGCGTGCTTTCGTCACCGTGGCCAAGTACCAGAGCTTCGCCCAGGCCGGCGAACACCTGCACGTCTCGCAACCGGCCCTGAGCCTGACCATCAAGGCGCTGGAGGACAACCTCGGCGGCGCCCTGCTCACCCGTACCACCCGCAGCGTCAGCCTGACCCCCGAGGGTGAGGTACTGCTGCCCCTGGCCCGGCGCCTGCTGGCCGACTGGGACGACACCGAAGAGCTGCTGCGCCAGCGCTTCACCCTGCAACTGGGCCGGGTGTCGGTGGCGGCCATGCCGGCCTTCGCTGGCAACCTGCTGCCGCAGTCGCTGAAGGTGTTCCGCCAGCGCTACCCCAAGGTCAACGTCACCGTGCACGACGTGATCAACGAGCAGGTGCTGGAACTGGTGCGCCATCGCCGGGTCGAGCTGGGCATCGGCTTCGAGCCCGAGCGCAGCGAGGCGTTGCGTTTCCACCCGTTGTACATGGACCGCTTCGTGGCCGTGGTGCCCGCCGACTCGCCCCTCGCCCGCCAGCCACAGGTGCGCTGGCAGGAACTGCTGGCCCAGGATTTCATCGCCCTGCAGCGGCCCTCCGCCGTGCGCCTGTTGCTGGAGCAGCACCTGGCCGCCAACCATGGCAAGCTGGCGGTGGCCTTCGAAAGCCACCAGCTGTCGACCGTCGGCCGCATGGTCGCCAGCGGCCTGGGCGTAAGCGCCGTGCCGGCGCTGTGCATCGAGCAGATGCAGGAGCTCGGCGCGCGCTGCGTGGCGCTGGTCGAACCCACCATTGAGCGGCGCATCGGCGTGATCGCCCTGAGCGACCACAAGCTGTCAAAAGCGGCCGAGGCCCTGCTCGATGTACTGCTGACCCATACCCTTCCACAGGAGGTGACATGCGTTACGTGAATCTGGCGGGCTCCCGCGTGCCGGCCATAGGCCAGGGCACCTGGTACATGGGCGAGGATCCAGGCCACAAAGCCGCCGAGGTAGCGGCGCTGCAACAGGGGATCGAGCTGGGCCTGACCCTGATCGACACCGCCGAGATGTACGCCGAGGGCGGCGCCGAGCAGGTGGTCGGCCAGGCCATCGCCGGGCGTCGCGACCAGGTGTTCCTGGTCAGCAAGGTGTATCCGCACAACGCCAGCCGGCGCGGCGTGCCCGAGGCCTGTGCACGCAGCCTCAAACGCCTGGGCACCGACTGCATCGACCTGTACCTGCTGCACTGGCGTGGGCAGTGCCCGCTGGAAGAGACGGTGGAGGCCTTCGAACGCCTGGTCGAGCAGGGCAAGATCCGCCGCTGGGGCGTCTCCAACTTCGACCTCGATGACCTGCGCGAACTGGATAGCCCGGCCTGTGCCACCAACCAGGTGCTGTACAACCCGGCCGAGCGCGGTATCGAATTCGACCTGCTGCCGTGGAGCCGGCAACGACAGCTGCCGACCATGGCTTATTGCCCACTGGCCCAGGCCGGGCGCTTGCTGCGTCACCCAGTGTTGGGGGAGATCGCCGAGCGCCATGGGGCGACACCGGCACAGGTGAGCCTGGCGTGGGTGACGCGTGAGGATGGGGTGATCGCCATCCCCAAGGCGGTGAAGCCCGAGCATGTGCGCTTGAACGCCGCAGCCGGGTCGCTGGTATTGGACGACGCGGACCTGCTGGCGATCGACCAAGCGTTCGCGCCACCGACGCGCAAGCAGCACCTGGCGATGCTCTGATGAACCCCTGTAGATACCGGCTTTGCCGGCGAACCAGACGACGCGGTGGTTGGCACCGGCTACACCGGTGATCGCCGGCAAAGCCAGCGCCTACAAGGGCGCGTCTTCCGCCAACCCTCGCAATAATCGGTAATCACGCAGCACCGTCGGCACATAGCGGCGCGTCTCGGCAAACGGGGGTACCACCTTGCCACGGCTGAGCACCGCTTCCGGCCCGGCGTTGTAAGCGGCCACCGCCAACGTGATGTCGTTGTCGAACAGGGTCAGCATGCGCTTCAAGTAGCGAGCGCCCCCCTGCAGGTTGGCTTGCGGGTCCAGCACATCCTTCACCCCCAGTTCCCTGGCGGTGTCCGGCATCAACTGCATCAACCCACCCGCGCCCTTGGCCGAGCGCGCTTTGGGGTTGTAGCCGGACTCGGCCTTGATCAGCGCATGCAACAAGGCCTGCGGCACATCGTTGGCCAGCGCGGCGGCGGCCACCAGGTCGGCATACGGGCGCCCGGTGACCAGCTGTGCATCGACCGGCCCGCTGCCCGCTTCGCTGATCACCCGCTCATAGTGCCGCCCCGGCCGATGCACGTTGGACAGCACGTAACCGCCCTTGCCATCGCTGGAGACATACACATCGGCCTGGGCGCCCAACGCCAGCAGCCCGGTCAACCCGAGAATCAGTCCACGCATGTCGGTCGCCTCCCACCGTGGCCCCCGATGTGGGGGAAATGCCCCGGAAAACCCGAGGCCTGCAATGACGACGCAAGCCCCGTGCCGCTTGCCACCCCGCATGGCGCAAGGGCCCGGCGCAGACGTGCACGGCAGTTGCATGAGCCCCCTGCACACGCAACGGAGGGTTCCCCCATGCAGCGCAGACATTTCGCCCAACGTGGTTTCACCCTGCTCGAACTGCTGGTGGTGCTGGTGGTGCTCGGCCTGTTGGCCGGCATCGTCGCGCCCAAGTACTTCAGCCAGCTCGGCCGCTCCGAAGCCAAGGTGGCGCGAGCGCAGATCGAAGGCCTGGGCAAGGCCCTGGACCTGTATCGCCTGGAAGTCGGCCACTACCCCAGCAGCGAACAGGGCCTGCAGGCCCTGGTGGTCGCGCCCAGCGGCGAGGCGCGCTGGTCGGGCCCCTACCTGCAGAAAGCCGTGCCCCAGGACCCGTGGGGCCGCGCCTACCTCTACCGGCAACCGGGGGAGAACGGCGGCGAATACGACCTGCTGTCGATGGGCAAGGACGGCCAGCCCGGCGGCGACGGGGAAAACGCCGAGATCACCAGTTGGCAGTGAGGGCCCAAGCCATGCGCTTTCGACTCAAGGCCCTGGGCAGCCAGGGCGTGGTGCAGTTGCACGTGGAAGCCGAGGACATCGAGCAGGCCCGACGCCAGGCCCAGGACCAGGGCTTGCGCGTGCTCAGCGTGCGTGGCCAGGGGCTGGGCCTGCGCGCCCTGCCCTGGCGCCGCGCGGCGGCCTTCGACCTGGTGCTGTTCAGCCAGGAACTGGCGACCCTGCTCAACGCTGGCCTGCCCCTGATCGACGCCCTGGAAAGCCTGGCTGAAAAGGCCAGCGCCGGTACCGCGCGCAAGACACTGGAGCTGCTGGTGCGCCAACTCTACGAAGGCCGTTCGCTGTCCCAGGCCCTGGCCGGGCAACCGCAAGTGTTCCCCAGCCTCTACGTGGCCCTGGTGCAGTCCAGTGAGCGCACCGGCGCGCTGGGGGATGCCCTGGCCCGCTACATCGGTTATCGCCAACGCCTCGACCTGGTACGGCAGAAACTGGTCGGCGCCTCGGTGTACCCACTGCTGCTGTTGCTGGTGGGCGGCGGCGTGGTGCTGTTCCTGCTGGGCTACGTGGTGCCGCGTTTCAGCCTGGTGTTCGAGGGCATGGGCACCGAACTGCCCTGGTTGTCGCGGGTGCTGATGCAGATCGGCTTGTTCCTGCACGCCCAGCAACTGCCCCTGGGCCTCGGCGCCCTCGGTGGTATCGCGATGCTGGTCGCCCTGCGTCGCCATCCCGCCGTGCGCCGCTGGGCCAGCCGCCAGTCACGTCGGATCCCGGCCCTGCACCGGCGCCTGGTGATGTACGAGCTGGCGCGTTTCTATCGGTCGCTGGGGATCCTGCTGCAGGGCGGCATCCCGATTCTTACCGCCCTGGGCATGGCCCGCGGGCTGCTGGGCAGCGCCGCGGCGGACGGCCTGGAGCACGCCAGCCGCCGCGTTGGCGAAGGCCTGCCACTGTCCGACGCACTGGAAACCGGGCAACTGGTGACGCCGGTTGCCTTGCGCCTGCTTCGTGCGGGCGAGCAGTCGGGCAACCTGGGCGAGATGCTCGAACGCTGCGCGGACTTCCACGACCAGGAGATCGGTCGCTGGGTGGAGTGGTTCGTCAAACTGTTCGAGCCGCTGCTGATGACGTTCATCGGCCTGCTGATCGGGCTGATCGTGATCCTGATGTACATGCCGATCTTCGAACTGGCTTCAAGTATCCATTGAACGCGCTGGCAAATAGCCACAGGCCTGACTTAGCATGCGCCGTTTACCCCGAGAGCCTTGCACCGTGCCGCTTAGCCTGCCGACCCTGATGCTGGTCGCCGTGTTCATCTTCGCCCTGATGGGCAGCCTGACCCTGCACGCCTGGCGCCGCTGCGCCGGCGACCCGAGCCTGGGCTACCTGGGGGCGATGCTGCTGGCCTGCACACTGGGGGTCAGCCTCAACGCGTTGCGCGGCATAGGGCTGGATTACCTGGCGCTGGTGCTGGGCAACATCGTCCTGCTGGTCGGCGCGGGGTTGGGGTGGACCGCCATGCGCGTGTTCGGCGGGCGCACCGTGCATTGGCCGCTGGTGTTCGCCGGCGCGCTGCTCTGGTGGCTGTTCAGCCTGTGGCCGGGCTTTTACGCCGCGCTGGACCTGCGGGTGCAGGCCTACTCGCTGCTGACCCTGCTCTACACCGGGCTGTGCATCCGCGAACTGTACCGCCCACGGGTCCGTCTGCCGGTGTCGTATACCCCGGCGCTGATCCTGACCGGGCTGCATGGCGCGGTGTATTTCGCGCGCCTGCTGATCGACGACGGCGCCGCCCTGGACCAGGCCATCGTCGACCAGGGCAGGCACCCGGGCTTCTTCGTCTTGATCCTGTTCGAGTCGATGCTGTTCGCCATTGGCATCTCCTATGTCACCCTGGCCATGGTCCGCGAGCGCGCCGAAGTGCAGCTACGCAACGCCGCCTACAGTGACCCGCTGACAGGCATCGCCAACCGCAGGGCGTTCATGGAGCACGGCACCCGCTTGTTGCAGGAAAGCGCGGCGCGGCGAGCACCGGTGGCCTTGCTGCTGTGCGACCTGGATCACTTCAAGCGCATCAACGACCAGTACGGTCACCCCAAGGGCGACCAGGTGTTGCTGGCGTTCGCCGAGGAAACCCGTCGTCACCTGCGCGAGGGCGACCTGTTCGCCCGGATTGGCGGCGAAGAGTTCGCCTGCCTGCTGCCTGGCGGCAACGAAGCGGCGGCCGAGCACGTTGCACGGCGAATCTGCGCGGCATTCGCCGCCTTGCCACTGCTGGAGCCCGGTGCGCTGGGCGTGAGCATCGGCATTGCCAGCCAGCCCGCGCAGCAATGCGAGCTCTCTCGGCTGCTGTCGATGGCCGACCACGCCCTGTACCAAGCCAAGCAGCAAGGGCGCAGCCGGGCCTTGCAGTACGCTGGATAACGGCCGGCGACCGGCCTGGAGGTGCCGGCCTTGCCGGCGAACAGACGCCCCCCCCGGGGTTCGAACCTCGTCGTCTACACTTTGCCCCTACCCATGGAACGGCAATCTACGAGGCCCCGATGAAGAAGATCCCCACCCTGCTGGCCGGCCTGCTGCTCGCCCTGGGCCTGGCCACCACCGACTCCGCTGCCACCGCCGAACAGCCTGCACCGATCCACTTCGGTGACATCACTTGGGAAAGCGGCGCACTGACCACCGAGATCCTGCGTTTTATCGTCGAAAAGGGTTACGGCTACCCCACCGACACCTTCCCTGGCAGCACCGTCAGCATGGAGGTGGCCCTGGCCCGCAACGACCTGCAGGTGATCGCCGAGGAATGGGCCGGCCGCAGCCCGGCCTGGGTCAAGGCCGAACAGGCCGGCCAGGTGTTCGCCCTGGGCGACACGGTGAAGAACGCCGAGGAAGGCTGGTGGGTGCCGGCCTATGTGATCAAGGGCGACGCCGCGCGCAACCTCAAGGCACTGGCGCCCGACCTGCGCAGCGTCGCGGATCTGAAGCGTTACCCGGAGGTATTCAAGGACCCCGAAGTACCCGACAAGGGCCGCTTCCTCAACAGCCCCAGCGGCTGGACTTCCGAGACCGTCAACAGCCAGAAACTCAAGGCCTATGGTCTTGACGGCCTGTACAACAATTTCCGCAGCGGCTCCGGCGCCGCCCTTGATGCCGAAATCGCAGCGCAGATCCGCCTTGGCAAGCCGGTGCTGTTCTACTACTGGAGCCCGACCCCACTGATGGGCCGATTTGATCTGGTGCGCCTGGAAGAGCCGCCATTCGACGCCGCCGCCTGGGCCACCCTCACCGATGCCGCCAATCCCAACCCGAAGGGCAGCCGCTCGTTGCCGGCCAAGCTCTCGATTGGCGTGTCGAAGGCGTTCCACGACACCCATCCTGAACTGGTCGCCTTGTTCGAGCAGGTCGATTTGCCCATCGACCTGCTGAACAAGGCACTGGCAAGGATGAGCGAGTCACGCCAGCCGCCCCGCGAGGCGGCGGTCAACTTCCTGCACGATCACCCTGAAGTGTGGAAGGCCTGGCTGCCGGCCGACAGTGCCGCCAAGGTCGAGGCCGCCCTGTGAGCGGTGGCTTTCCCGAAGCCCTGCAATTCTCCTTCGCCCCCTGGGTCAACCGCCTGGTCGACTGGCTGGTGCTGCACTACGGCGATTACCTGCGTGGTGTCTCCGAGCAACTGCTGCAACTGCTGGTCGGCCTGGAAAACCTCCTGCGCCTGCTGCCCTGGTGGCTGTTGCTGTTGCTGGTGGGGCTGCTGGCCTGGCACGCCAGCCGCAGCCTGGCGCGGGCCGTGGCGCTGACGCTGCTGCTGGCCCTGATCGGCGTGCTGGGGCTGTGGGACAAGCTGTTGCAGACCCTCGCCCTGGTGCTGGTCAGCACCAGCCTGTGCGTGCTGGTCGGCGTGCCCCTGGGCATCCTGCTGGCTACCCGGCCGCTGGCCCGGCGCCTGCTGCTGCCGGTGCTGGACGTGATGCAGACCCTGCCGGCCTTCGTCTACCTGATCCCGGTGCTGATGCTGTTTGGCCTGGGCAAGGTGCCGGCGGTGTTCGCCACCCTGATCTACGCCCTGCCGCCATTGGTGCGCCTGACCGAGCTGGGCCTGGCGCAGATCGACCCCTCGTTGCTGAAGGCCGCCCATGGCCTGGGTGCCAGTCGCTGGCAACGACTATGGCGCATCGCCCTGCCCCTGGCCCTGCCGAGCATCATGGCCGGGCTCAACCAGTCGGTGATGATGGCCCTGTCGATGGTGGTGGTGGCCTCGATGATCGGCGCCCGGGGGTTGGGCGAGAATGTGCTGGCCGGTATTCAGACGCTCAATGTCGGCCAGGGCATGGAGGCCGGGCTGGCCATCGTCGCGCTGGCCATGGTGATCGACCGGATCAGCCAGGCCTATGGCCGCCCGAAGCGCTGAGGCCACGAACGGGCTTGCCAGCGACGGGGGCGAACCGGACAATCGCCCACGACCAGCGCAGCCCGGAGCCTCCCCCGCGTGTCCCTCAAAGCCCTGCGTACCCTGGTGACCATCGCCCGCCATGGCACCTTCGCCCGCGCCGCCGACCTGCTGAGCCTGACACCCTCGGCGGTGAGCCTGCACATCAAGGCCCTCGAGGATGAACTGCAGGTCGCCCTGTTCGACCGCAGCCGCCGGCAAGTCGTGCTGACCGAAGCCGGGCAACTGGCCGTGGCCCGCGCCGAAACCATCCTGGCCGCCTATGAGGAACTCGCCGACACCCTGGCCAGCGGCCCGGGCCTGCGCGGGCGCCTGCGCATCGGTGCGATTCACACGGTGCTGGCCCGGCGCCTGCCCAAGGCGCTGGTGTGGATCAAGGCCCACCACCCGCACCTGCACATCAGCGTGGTGTCGGGCATGTCGGCGGAACTGGCGCGGCGTGTGGAGGACGGCGAGCTGGATGCCGCGATCACCACCGAGCCGGTCAGCCCCTACCCCCAGTGCCTGAGTTACACCCCACTGTTCGAGGATCGCTTCTGGGCAATCGCCAGCCCGGAATTAGCGGGACAGAGCGTCACGCAGCTGCTGGCCGGGCAACCCTTCCTGCGCTTCGACAAACGCGCCTGGGCCGGCCGGCAGATCGAGCAAGAACTGCGCCGCCAGCATTTGCAGGTCAGCGAACAGATGGAGCTGGACAGCCAGGAAGCGTTGGCACGCATGGCGGCAATGGGTCTCGGGGTGGCGATCATCCCGATGGCCGACGAGGACCTGGAGCGCCTGCCCGCCGCCACCGTACTGCCCTTCGGCGAGCCGCAACTGACCCGGCGGATGGTGTTGCTGGAGCATGAGAAGAGCCAGCGCCGGCACCTGGCCGCGGTGCTGAAGACAGCGCTGGAGGATGTAGGAGCGGCTTCAGCCGCGATGCAGGCAACGCAGTGCCTGGGTGATCGCGGCTAAAGCCGCTCCTACAGGATTGCGGTCAGCACTCGACGAAGGCGACCGCCAGGCCGCCGCGCGAGGTTTCCTTGTAGTTGGCATGCATGTCGGCACCGGTGTCGCGCATGGTGCGGATCACCCGGTCGAGGGAAATGAAGTGCTCGCCATCGCCGCGCAGGGCCATCTGCACGGCGTTGATCGCCTTCACCGCGGCAATGGCGTTGCGCTCGATGCAAGGGATCTGGACCAACCCGCCCACCGGGTCGCAGGTCAACCCCAGGTTATGCTCCAGGGCGATCTCGGCGGCGTTCTCCAATTGTGGCGCAGTGGCCCCCAGCACTTCGGCCAGGCCCGCCGCCGCCATGGAGCAAGCTGAACCGACCTCGCCCTGGCAACCGACCTCGGCCCCGGAAATCGACGCGTTCTTCTTGCACAGGATGCCCACCGAGGCCGCCGCCAGGAGGAACGCCACCACATCGTCGTCGCAGGCGCCGGGGTTGAACTTCATGTAGTAGTGCAGCACTGCCGGGATGATCCCCGCCGCGCCATTGGTGGGCGCGGTGACCATGCGCCCGCCGGCGGCGTTTTCTTCGTTGACCGCCAGGGCGAACAGGTTGACCCACTCCATGGCGCTCAGGGTCGAGCCGATCACATTCGGCTTGCCCAGCTCCTGCAAGCTGCGATGCAGGCGCGCAGCGCGGCGTTTGACATTGAGCCCACCGGGCAGGATGCCTTCGTTGCGCAGGCCGTTGTCGACGCACTCGCGCATCGCGGCCCAGATCTTCAACAGCCCCTGGCGCACTTCATGCTCGGGGCGCCAGGCACATTCGTTGGCCATCATCAGCTGGCTGACGCTCAGGTTGTGGGCCTTGCACAGGGCCAGCAACTCGGCGCCGCTGGAAAACTCATAAGGCAACTCCACCTGGCCAACGTTCACCTCAGGGGCGTCGATCTCGCTTTGCTCGACAATGAAGCCACCGCCGACGGAGAAGTAGGTCTGGCTGAACAGGCTGGCCTGCCCCGCGAAGCACTCGAGGGTCATGGCGTTGGGGTGATAAGCCAGGTCTTCGTCGAGCAGGCGCATGTCACGGGCATACTGGAACTCGACCGGGTGGCTGCCGTCGAGCATCAGGTTCTGCTCCTTCATGACCTGGTCGATGCGCGACGTGATGCTGTGCGGGTCGATGCGGTCCGGCCACTGGCCCATCAGCCCCAGCAGGCAAGCCCGGTCGGTCGCGTGGCCGACACCGGTGGCTGAGAGCGAGCCGTACAGGCGCACCTCGACCCGCGTCACGCGGGTCAGCCAGCCACGCTCGCGCAGGGCCTGGGCGAAGGTCGCCGCCGCGCGCATGGGGCCGACGGTGTGAGAGCTGGAGGGGCCGATGCCAATCTTGAAGAGGTCGAAAACACTGATAGCCATGCTAATGCCTGGCCGTGATCACAATGAACGATGCATCACGGCTGTCTAGAAAAATTGAGCGGTATTGCGAATTTGCGCGATACTGCCGTGCTCCGGTCGCCATGACCAACGAAACTTCCTACACAAGCCTTTAGCAGTACTAAACGATGAAAGGACCCCTCAATGGCCAGGTATTCGTCTGGCTGCACGTGTTCTCCTGCGCGGCGCGACACCTGTCGTTCACCCGCTGCGCCGAAGAGCTGCACATCACCCCCGGCGCGGTCAGCCAGCAGATGCGCTTGCTCGAGGAGCGCCTGGGCTTTCGCCTGTTCCTGCGCCGCGCCCGTGGTGTCGAGCTGACCGCCGAGGGCCAGCGCCTGGCGCAAACCGTGGCCGAGGCCTACGGCGGCATCGAGGCAGAGTTGCTGCGCCTGGATGCCGGCGAAATCCGCGGCACGTTGCGCCTGCGTTCGATCCCCTCGTTCCTGGCCAAGTGGCTGACCCCGCGCCTGCCACGCTTCCAGCAACGCTACCCGGATATCGCGCTGCGCCTGGTGGCCGAGGACAGCAACCAGGCCCTGCACCCGGA
This sequence comes from Pseudomonas entomophila, assembly GCF_023277925.1. Taxonomy (NCBI): domain Bacteria; kingdom Pseudomonadati; phylum Pseudomonadota; class Gammaproteobacteria; order Pseudomonadales; family Pseudomonadaceae; genus Pseudomonas; species Pseudomonas entomophila. The sequence continues at coordinate 1,168,762 of NZ_CP063832.1, read as the reverse complement.
AGATTTCGACCTGGCCATCGACCTCAACGACGGCAGCTACCCGGGCATGCTCTCCACCCCCTTGCTGGACGAGCAGATATTCCCGGTGTGCTCACCGGCCCTGCTGCGCGGCCGCCCGCCCCTGCATGGGCCAGCGGACCTGGTGCACTATCCGCTGTTGCACGACATCACTGCCTGGCGCGGCAGTTCGGAATACGCCGAGTGGGAGTTCTACCTGGAGGGGATTGGCGCACAGGGGCTGGATGTGCGCCGGGGGCATACCTTCAACCGCAACCACCTGACCATCGAGGCCGCGATCGCCGGGGTTGGCGTGGCCATCGCACGGCGCACGCTGCTCAACGACGAACTGGAGCGCGGCGCGCTGATCGTGCCGTTCGGGGTGCCAATCGCCAACCACAAGCGCTATGTGCTGCTGTACCAGCCGGGTGGGTTGAACCAGCCGGGGGCGCGGGCAGTGCATGATTGGCTGGTCGAGGAAGCGCAGGGGTTCCGGGCCCTGCACCCGCTGTCCGAGGTCATGGCGCCGTGTTGATTGGCGCCAGCTTCACGGTGTTCGATTGGATAGTTGTGATGCCCATGGGATCGAGCGCCGTGCGGGCGGCGCATCGCGGATGAATCCGCCCCTGCACGCCTATCGCCCAGCACCGACGCGCGATCAAAAGCCCACCGTTCAATAAGCCTGCTTGCCGGTAAAGGCATTGAGTGTGCGCACCAGGATCACGAAATCGAGCCACAGCGACCAGTTGTTGATGTACTCGATGTCCGAATCCACGCGCTGGATCATCTGCGCGATATCCTTGGTTTCACCTCGATAACCGCGCACCTGGGCCAGGCCGGTCATGCCGGGCTTGATGTTGTGGCGGGCGAAGTAATCGACGATGTCCTGGGAATACAGGGTGTCGTGCTGCAGTGCATGGGGACGCGGCCCCACCAGGGACATCTCGCCGGTCAGCACGTTGAACAGCTGCGGTAGTTCGTCCAGGCTGGTGCGGCGGATGAACGCCCCGATCCGAGTCAGCCTCGGGTCGTTCTTCTGCGCCTGCTTGACCACGCCGTCCTGCGGCTGGTGCACGTGCATGCTCCTGAACTTCCAGATGCGGAACGACTCCCCGGTCCAGCCCGTGCGTTCCTGCCTGAAGAATACCGGCCCCGGGCTGTCGAACTTGATGATCGCGGCCAGCGTCAGCAGCACCGGCGAGGCACAGAGCAGGATCATCGCCGCCAGCACCCGGTCCTCGAGGTTCTTCAGGAACAGGCTCATCCCGGTCAGCGGGGTTTCCGACAGGGTCAGCACGGGAATGCCAGCGATCTCGCGCACGCTGTGGTTGATCAGGCGCAGGGAAAAGATATCCGGCACCCAGTTCACGGCAATGCACTTGTCGAGCAGCTTCATGTACACGTCGTTGATCACATCGGAGCCGCCCAGCGGCGTGACCAGGTACACCGTCCTGATCGCGTGCTGGGCGACGATCCCGTCGAGTTCGCTGATATGCCCCAGCACCGGCAGGCACGACTTGCCCTGCGAAGCCTCGTCGTGGTTGACCTCGTCGACCAGCACGCAGCCGACGACCCGTTCACCCAGCCAAGGGTTGTTGCTGATCTTGAGATAGAGGAAATCGGCCAGGTCGCCGACACCGATGATCAGCACGTTCTCCGGCCGGGAGGCATGCGCCATGTAGCGCTTCTGCACCTCGCGCACGGCGATGTGCAGGAACAACTGCACCGCATAGCCGATGACGAACAGCTGCCCCACCAGCATCCGCGAGTACTGCTCGCTCTGCTTGGTGAGGAACGCCATCACCGCGAGAAAGCAGAACGTCGCCGACCACGCCTTGAACAGCCTGAATGCCTTGCGCGTCAGCCCGACGTTGCTGCGGTAGATGCCGTAGTGATCGTAGATGACCGCCAATGCACCAATCAGCAACAGCAGCATGATCACGTAGTCGGACGTGATGAAACCGAACTGATCGTAGATCAGGTACCAGGCCACGCCGGTCACGGCGATGCCATCCAGGCCGGCCTGGATGGCGTTGCTCACACTGCTTCTGCGCTGGAGCAAGGAGCGACTGCTGCGGGGTTCGAACACCATGGTCAGGCCTCATCGAAATGTGAGTGAGCAAATGCCTGTCTTTCACGCTGAGCGATCAGCCAGCGACCTGTGCAATGCGCAGCGAGGGTGTGCGATGACATGTGCCGCAAGCATGCGGCGGCGGGATGTTCCCATGATGTTCATAACCCCTTCGACGCGCCTTCAGGTACCCATCCCCCCACAGGACTGATACGACGGCGTGCGCGATTGCATGTTGACGGTTCACGGGTGCAGGACTGATATCACTGTAGCAGCGCCAAGCCATCAGTGTGGTGCAGCACATCCGACATCATCCACAACCCGGTAAGAGCGGCTTTAGCCGCGATGCAGACAACGCCTGGTATCCGCATCGCGGGTGATCGCGGCTGAAGCCGCTCCTACAGAGGTCCTTCATGCGCCCTTTGCAACGGCTTTGCGCAGCAACACGGTACGCAGCAAAAACAACGGGTTGCCCACCACATAGCGCATGAACAGGCGCCTGGGCTCCCTCGCCAGGCGGAACACCCACTCCCCGCCCAGCTTTCGCAGCCATTGCGGCGCCCGCTCTACCTTGCCACCGAGAAAATCCAGAATCGCCCCGCCGCACACCACCACGCACCGTGGCCCATTGGCGGCCAACGCGGCGGCCAGCGCCTCCTGCTTGGGCATGCCCATCCCCAGCACGATCAGCTCTGGCTGGTGTTCACGGGCGAGCCGCTGGTAGTCGTCAAGATCAGTAAAACCATCCTGGACCGATACCGGCAGAACGCCGAAGCATTCCACACTGCGGCTCACCGCCTGCCCGAGGTAGGGCTCACGCGTGCCCCAGAAGGCCACCCGCCGCCCCTTATAAGCTGCCAGGAGCTTGGGGATGAAGTCGGTGCCATTCATGTTCAGACCGGGTGCCAGGCCCAGCTGGCGAAGCAGGATCGCCATGCCGGAGCCGTCGCGCAGCACCACGTCGGCCATCGTCAGCGCCTGGCCGAACTCGGCGTTGCGCGCCGCCAGGTTCATGGCATGGGCATTGACGAACGCCAGCACGGTTGTCTTGTCGGGCCTGGACAGCCGCTCGATCAGCTGTTGTTCGGCCGCCGGGTCGCCGACCACATGCAACTTTTCCACGAGCCGCTTCCAGCGGCAGCGCCACGCATGTCCATCCATCAGCCGTCATCCCGTTTCGAACGCACCCAATCGACCTGGCGCCTGACCAGGAAACCCAGGTACAGGGGAATTTTCCTCAACGCATAGAACGGCGCGTACATCAGCGTCGAAAACGCGATCAGCTCACGGGCGAATCGCCCCCAGGCCAGCAGCACCGCCACGCCCAGCAATACCAGGGCACCACTGCAGATCAGCGCGGGCAGCAACAGGCCAGACAACGCGAAGACCAGCCAGGTGAGGCAGCAACAGGCGATCAATACCAGCACCAGCAGCGCCAGCGGCGGCACCAGCAGGTCCAGGGCCAATGCCAGCAAACCAACATTGCGCTGCCCCAGCGCGCCGGCCAGCAATCCAGGAGCTTCGCCGAACAGCACGCCCAGGTGACCGTGCTCCCAGCGCTTGCGCTGGTTGGCCAGGCCTTCGTCACTGCCGGGGAACTGGCTGTCGACCTCGGCCGCCTGGCAGAACAGCGGCGGCTTGCCAGCGCGACACAGGTCCAGGCCCAGCTTCAGGTCCTCGACGAGGTGCCCGCTGGCGAGATCGATCGCGGCCAGATCCCGCCAGGTGAAGGCCATGCCCGAGCCCATCAGCTGGCAGGGCAGCCCCAACCGCGCCCAGCCACGCGGGCGCACCAGGTTCTTCACCCGCCAGGCGAACGCGGCGATCTGCACCTTGAGCCCCGCGCCGGCCGGCGCACGCATCCGGTAGAGGGCCTGCACCGGTCGTGCGCTGGCCAGGCAGCAGCGAGCCAACCGGTCGATGGCGCCGTGGCCCACCTGGCAATCGGCGTCGATGACGATCACCACCCCAGGCGGATCCTGCGCCAGGTGACGGACACCGAAGTCCAGCGCGTAGCCCTTGCCACGCCGCTGCGCGTCCTGGCGCTCCACCACCTGCGCGCCGGCGGCGCGCGCCAGTTGCGCGGTATCGTCGGTGCAGTTGTCGGCCACCACCAACAGCCGATCGCCCGCCTGCAATTGCGGCTGGATACTCGCCAGGGTCGAGCGGATGATCGTCGACTCGTCGTGGGCCGGTACCAACACGGCCACCGGCCCGCGTGCCCCGGTCGTCGTCGGCAGCGTGCGTGCAGGCAAACAGGCCAGCAGCACCTGGGCGAGCAGCACCAGCACGGGCACGAGCAGTGCCAGCGTGACCACCACCAGCAACCACGCCAACAAGGTCATCATGCCGGCGCCCTGAAATGGCCGGCCAACCTGGCCGCCTCGGTGTCGATATCGTGGCGTTGCAGCACGCGCTGGTAGGCTGCCTCGCCCATGCGCCGCAGCACCGCCTCGGGTTGCGCCAGGCAGTCCGCCATGGCCACGGCCAGCTCCTGCACGGCGCCGGCGGGAAACAACCAGCCGTTGTCACCTTGGCATACCAGCTCGGGGATGCCCGCCACATAGGTGGTCAGCACCGGGCGGCGCAAGGCCATGGCCTCCATGATCACCACCGGCAGGCCCTCGGCGAAACTCGGCAGCACCAGGGCACGGGCCGCGAGGATCTCTTCGCGAACCTGGGCGCTGCTGATCCAGCCGGTGATACGCACCTTGCCCTGCAGCCCGTAGCGAAGAATCAGCGCTTCGATCTCGGCGCGCATCTCACCGTCGCCCGCCAGTACCAGCTCGAACGCTACCGCCTGGCCCGCCAGGATCCGGGCGGCTTCGAGCAATAGCAACTGGCCTTTCTGCTCACACAACCGCCCCACGCAAACCAGGCGTGGGGCCACAGGCACGGCAACGGCGTCGACCTCGTGGAAACTGCGCTCCAGGCCACAGTGCACCACTTTCACCTTGGCCCAGTGCTCATGGGCCACCCAACGATACAGCTGGCTGCGCCCGTAGGAGCTGACCGCCGCGACGAAGGCCGCGCGCCTGACCTTTTCCCCCATGTGCAGGAACTGCGGCTTGTCGAACTCTTCCGGGCCATGCACGGTAAAGCTGTAGCCCGGGCCACCAAGGGCGTTGGCCAGCATCACCACCTCGGCCGAATTGGTGCCGAAATGCGCGTGCACATGCTCGGCGCCAGCGGCCTGCAGCCACTGCACCAGGCGGCACGCCTCGGCCAGGTACACCAGATGGTAGGGCCAGGGCCGGTCGGCCCGGCGCCCCGTGCGCAAGGCCAGGCGCAGCGCTGCAAGAAAGCGCCGGGGTTGCGCCCGCAGCAATTGCCATGTCGGTGCCAGCAACCCGCGCAGGCCGTCTTGCAGGATGTAACGGGTCCTGTCCCGCTCCAGCAGGTCTTCTTCGTCCTGCAGTTCAGCGTCCCAGCCGCGCAACGCGATGCGCTGGATCTCGAAGCCCTGGCGCTCCAGCGCCAGGATTTCCCGGCGAATGAAACTGTGGCTGACCTTGGGGTACTGGTTGATGAAGTAAGCGATGCGCATAAGCCCCCGAAACGATCCCTGCGTCCTGGAATGACAGGCCTTTTCTACTTCAGGCTGTCGATGGCCGACGATGGCTGGCCGGCCGGTTCACTCACATGGACGACATCCTGGTAGATACCCTGGAGCTCCAGGGCCTGGTCGCTGCACAAGGTGATGCCGTCCTTGAAACGGTTGCGATGCTGCACATAGCGCTGCGGGTGGTCGAGGATGTCGTCGAGCACCTCGCGCAGGTAGCGTTCATCCGAACTCAAGGGAATGATGGTGCCGTTCACGCCATCGACGATATCCTCCACCGTGCCCCCCGCGTCGGTGCTGACCACCCAGACATCCCGCACCAGCGCCTCGCGTACCGCCAGGCCGAAGGTCTCTTTCCACTGGGTCGGGAACAGCAGCACATCGATGCCGGAAAAGAACGCATCGATATCCGCCTGGGTGTAGCCGGGAATGATGCTGACAGTGCCCGGAATCTTCACGCTGTGCCGGTTGAACGAGCGAAAACCCAGGTGCAGCAGGTTGTCGACCACCTTCAATTCATAGTCGGACCGTGCCAGCGAGGCAAATGCCCGGGTGATCAGGTTGATCCCCTTGATCGAGGAATTGCCGCCGACAAAACCGAAGCGCAACGTCTGCCCCGGATGTTTCAGGTAGTCGGCCGCTGGCGCGAGGATGCCATTGCGGTTGATGCGGATCTTCCCGGCATCGAAACCATTGGCAATGTACAGGTTCCTGGCGAACGTGCTCGGCGCCAACAGCAGGGTGGCCGTTTTCAGCGTATCGGCGAGCATGCGTTGGCGGTAGACGTTCAGGGGCGGGTCGTCGACGCAGCGCGCACATACCTCGCCCTGGATGGTGGTCTGCCCGCAGTACTGTCCGTGATTGTCGATCATGAACTGGCGGCCGCAGATCCACCAGGCGTCATGCAGGGTCACCACGAACGGCACGCCGGCCTTGCGGCAACTGGCGGCCAGCAGTGCGCCCAGCCCCTGGATGGAATGCAGGTGGACGATATCCGGCGCCACGGTGGCAAGCACCTGCTCGAACACCGCGACGGTCCCGGGGTTCTCGAAGTCCTCGTGGGCCGAGCGCATCTCGGGCAACCCCACACCGATGACCGGGGCCCCGTGCGCCTCATACCTGAGCAGCCCGTAAGGCGCGACCTCGGACACCGGCAACGAGGTGAAAATGAACGACTGCCAGGCGGACATTTCGCCCATCAGCCGCACCATCTGTTCGGCGACGACGGTGGCGCCGCCGAAACTGCGGGGGGCGAAGAAGATATTGGCGGCCAGCACGCGCCTGCCAGGCACGGCCGCAGGTATCGGGAACAGGCGCCTGACTTGCTCCGTTTCCCGGTCGCGGGTACCTGCCTCGACCACTGTGACCTGGCGGGCACCCGCCTCTTTCATGGCCAACGCAAGCGCCGCTGTCGAGGCCAGCGCGTGGTCACAGGACAGCAGCGCTTGCCGGTGCAGCGCCACGGCCGCCATGAGCCGATCGACGGCCTCCGCGCTCAGGCCGGCCATGTCATGCGCCCGTCGATAGGCCTGCGCGTCGAAAATCAGTTCGTCACTGTCCCAGCAGGACATCACCTCGAGCCGCCGTGCTTCATCGAGCAGCAGCAGCACCTGCGGGCTGGCGGGCACTCGATGGAGGATCACCGCACCACAGGTCTGCAGGGCATTCAGGCAATGCACGTGGTTGCGCCAGTCGAGCACCCGGCACCGGTAACCAAGCCCTTCGAGCAGTTGCCGGATCTGCCCGGGCCGCGACTTTGCGAGCGCCACCGGTTCGACTTCGACCAGCAGCAGCACCTCTCGGGGAAACAGTTCACGCGCCGCTACCCGCGGCGTGCCCAGCGCCAGGTTGTTGCGCTTGACGTCCGGCGGTTTCCACAACACGGCCGGGCCTTGCTTGAGCAGCTCGCGCCAGGCTTTTCTCAGGGTGGGAATCAGCCCTGCCTTGCGCAGGTAGGCGATCAATCGCTGGTCAGGCCGTGGCACGGTGCGAAACTGCCGGGCCAGTGCCGCCAACCTCACCCTGAGCGGCCCCGGCTGCGGCGCGGCCGCCTCCTCCTGCGCGGCCAGGGCCTGCCCCAGGCGCTGCCGGTGCGGGTCCATCCGGTTCACCGAAAGCGCTGCCTCCACATGCACGAAGATGTCGTCCAGCAAGGCCTGGCGCCGGCGATACATCGCCCGTTTCTTCGGCGGGATATCGTCGGGCGAACGTTGCGCCGCGGCCAGCGGGATGCTGAAGAAGTCCACGCGCGCCGAGGGTGTCGCGCCATGCTCTTCCCAGATGACGTCGTAGTTGGCCGCCAGGTCCTGGGCCTTCTCGGCACCGAAATAAGCATGACGATGATGCCGGTGGGCGTCGCCGACGGCGTAGATGTGCGTGGCGCCCAGGGCTCTGGCGATGCACTTGACGACCTCGATCAGCAGGCTTCGCGGCCGCAGCCCCTCGAAGTCCTTGGTCAGGTCGCGGTAGATGTTCAGCGAGGTTTCGCTGTCGATGCCCTTGTGGATGCCCTGCACCGCGCCGATGAACAGGTTCAACACGCTGTCCGTGCGGCGCAGGGTGAACGCCAGCGAGGCCACGCGCAGGTCGCCCTGGAACAGGTTCAGCACCAGCTCCCCTTCGCGCTTGAACCAGATCGCCCGGTCCAGCAGCAACGAGCAGGCCGGGGAATAGCGGGACAGGTCGCACAGCGCCAGCCGCTCATCGCGCCCCAGCAGCACCAGCGCGGGGAAGTGCCGAGTGACCACTTCATAGTGCGAGGCCAGGGCGTCGAAGCGCTCCTGGGCGTTCCAGTCCTTGCTGATGTAGGGCCATTGCACGACACCGACGCAGTCAAGGCCGAGCCTGGCGAAACGCTCGGCCCCCAGGGCGCCGGACATGCGCTGCAGGAACGCGCGCAAGGCCGGCCACTCCCTGACCATCAGCACCAGCAACTTGAGTTTGTTCTTCAGCGCCCGCAGCGCAAACCCAGGTTGCACGGTGAGCACACTCTTCACGATCGCTCTGACGTACATAGGCCTCTCACTTGTACTCGATCAGTACCGGCTTGCCGGTAGTGAACCTGTTCATCATGAACTTGACCTGCCCGAGCATCTCCGGAAACTTCCCCAGCACCAGGAACACGGCCTGCAACCAGTTCTCGCGCGCGGACCTGCCACCACGGCGCGCCAGGCGCGCAGCTTGCAGCGGGTAGGCCAGCAGCAACACCAGGCCCCAGCCCCCCAGCGCCAGGCTCGCCACCCCGATCGCCAATGGCAGCCCCAGGCCCCAGAGCCAGGCACGCCGCGCTTCGCGCCGCCAGTGCCGCTCGGGTGGCCCGCCATGCAGCGAGGCCCCCTCGGCGAATGCATACCCTGCACGCAAGCTGCGCCGCCACCACTGGCCAAAGCGGGTCATGGCGGCATCGTGCAGGGTCATTTCCTGGTCGAGCCGCCAGATCTTCCAGCCATGGGCACGCAGGCGAATGCACAATTCGGGCTCTTCGCCGGCGATCAGCGCCGGACGATAGCCGTGAACCGCGCTGAAGGCGTCCACCCGCATCAGTGCGTCGCCACCACAAGCCTTGGTCTCCCCCAGCGGTGTGTCCCACTCCAAGTCGCACAACAGGTTGTAAACCGAATGCTGCGGGTAGCGCTCGCGACGCCGGCCACACACCACCGCAACCTGGGGGTGTGCATCGAGAAAACGTTGCGCTTCAGGCAGCCAGCCGGCCACCACCTCGCAGTCGCCATCGACAAACTGCACATGGCGCATGCCCGGCAACAGGCGTTGCAACAGGGTGAAGCCTTCGTTGCGCGCACGCGCCGCGGTGAAGGGGGTGGCCATGTCCAGCGCCAGCACTTCGACCCCTTGCCGACGAGCCATCGCCACCGAGCCATCCGTGGAGCCGGAATCGACGTAGACGATCTGGTCCGCCGCCTCGCGCAACGACGCCAGGCAGCGTTCAAGACGCGGGCCTTCGTTGCGGCCGATCACCACCACTCCAATGCCTGTCACCCTGGGCCTCACTCAATTGCCTTGAATGGAAAATTCCCTTTATCACCACGCCCCGTCGGCACACTCACGGGCATTGCACGGCTTCGTGGCGCGCCCGCGTCTTGATGGTCGCTGGCACACCGACGGCGATCGAGTTGTCCGGCACATCGGTCAGCACCACGGCGTTGGCGCCGATCACCACGTTGTTACCAATGCGGATTTCACCCAGCACCTTGGCCCCGGTGCCGATGTCGACGTTGTTGCCGAACACCGGCGCGATGGGGCGCTCGACATTCTTCAGGCCCACCACCACGCCGTTGCGAATCCGGCAGTCGTCGCCGAAACGGGCGTAGCCGCTGATGACGATGCCACCAAAATGGTCGATGACGAAGTTGCGGCCAATCTCCACTTCACACGGCAGCTCGATGCCGGTGAGGATCTGCACCAGTTTGAACAGCACCTTGTAGACGAACGACAGTAGCTTGCGCAGCAACGCCGGGCGCACGCCGTAGCGCCAGCGCCCGAAGCGGTAGACCAGCATCACCCAGAACCCTTGGGCGCCCCAGTCGCCCCCATATGCTCGCAAGTCCGCGCGAATGTTCTCGAACATGGCTTCACCTAGCGGGTGGGTTGAGTGGCGTAACGGGTCTTGCGCAACAACGACCAGGTGGCCTGGTTGTGCCGCCAGCAGGCCTGCATCGCGGCCCAGCCGCGCCCCTTGAGCAAGGCCTTGAGGGCCAGCACCAGGTCCCCCAGGCACACCAGCGCCATGTGCAGGATCAGCCCCGACACACCGTGGTGCTTGCGAAAGTACAGCAGCTCGCTCTCGATCTGGTAGGCACTGATCTGCCGACTGGCCGCTTCCAGCTCGGCCACCGACTTGGAGCTTTCCCCGCCGATGTGCACGACGGTGGTGTATGGGTAGAACACCACCTTCCAGCCCGCTTCCTTGACCCGTTTGCAGTGGTCGACTTCTTCGTAGTAGAGGAAATAGCGCGGGTCGAACAACCCCACTTGGTCGAGCACTTCCCGCCGCACCAGGTAGAAGCAGCCAGGCAACCAGTCGCACTCGCGCACCGCGTCATGGTCCCAGGCCATCTCGTCGACCATCTTCAGGCCGGGGAAAAAACGCCCGAGCCCGGTGCGCGCGACGAACACATTCAAGGGTGTCGGAAAGTAGCGGCAGCACGGTTGCAGCTCGCCCTCGCGCCCGACCAGGCGCACGCCCAGTACGCCGCAGTCCGGATGCTCATCCATGTACTCGAGGGTTTTCGCGAGTGAGTCGGCTGCCACGAAAGCATCGGTATTGAGCAACAACGCATAACGACCTTGCAGATGATCGAGCAATTGATTGTTGGCCCGGCCGAAACCGACGTTCTGCGTATTGCTCAGCAACACCGCCTCGGGGCAGACCCGCTTCATGCGTTCCACCGAGTCGTCCACCGAGGCGTTGTCCACTACCAGGTACTTGGCCAGCGTCTCGCCACCGGCCTGGCGCAACGCATCGAACATCGGTTGCAGCAGCGATGCGGTGTTGAAATTGACCACCATCACATCGACGGGCTTGCTATCCATTGCTGCCCTCCCCGAAGAAGTACTCGCGCCTGGCCGCCGCCAGCAGAGGTTCCAGCTCCGGGTCATAGCCGCCCTTGCGCTCGCTGACCAGGTGGATCCAGGGGTAGGCGGCGCAACGCGCCTCCACCCGCTCGATCAACTGGTCCATGGTGCAGATGAACTTGGCCGGGTTGCCACCGACCACGCTATTGGGCGGCACATCCTTGGTGACCACGGACCCTGCGGCCACGATGGCGTCGGGGCCGATGGTGACCCGGGGCATGATGATCGCGCCATGGCCGATGTAGCAGTTATCCTTGATGTCGATGTAGCCCACCGAGTCCAGGTGCTTGCCGCGGGCGTACTCGATCAGCGCGACGACGCTGTCGTGGCCGATCAGCGTGCAATCCGACAAACCGACATTGCTGCCCAGGCGCACCAGCGTCGGGTCGGTGACGTTGCAACCGGGGTTGATATGGACGTTGTGCCCCACCGAATAGAACTTGCCCCAGCGGGTCTGGTACGCCCCCCAGTCCTGGGCATTGGGGTTGCACAGTTTCTTGTAGGTTCCGCCCGCCCGGCCGGTCTTGTTGGCGTAGTAGGCCACCGCCCTGCGTATCCATCCGAACATAATGCGCACCTCACGCGTCTTTCGATCCTGGAGTGTTCCTGAGGCGAATGGGGCCTGTTACTACCGATGTCGACCTTCCCGCCCACGAACCGTTTCAACCACGGTGTTACGGTTACTGCCCCGCCCTTGCCCTCACTTGGCGACGACCACGCCGCTCATCGACCTCATCCGTTCATTCAGGTGATCCGCCAGGCGCACGGCGAACTGCAGCAGGGGCATGGTCGGGTTGGCTGCGGCGCCGCGGGCGAAAATGCTGCTGCCGGCGACGTACAGGTTGTTGACCCCGAACACCTTGCAGTTGCTGTCGACCACACCATGCTCGGCACTGGCGGCCATGCGCGTGGTGCCCATGTGGTGGGCATGGGGCTCGAGCTTGAGCGGGACGCTGGTGTCGTAGACGAAATCGTTGAGCTTGACGAAGCCCATGCCGCTATCGGCGAACTGCTTGGCCAGCTCGGTGCCGATGCACTTGATGGTGTGCCGGTCCTCGGGCGCCAACGCCCAGTTGACATTGACCTTGGCCACCCCCAGGGCGTCTTTCTCGTCGCGCAGGGTGATACGGCTCTGCGGGTTGGGGAACTGTTCGATCATGGTGCCGAAGATGCCATCGCCCGGGCAGCTGAACTTGGCGATGAAGTCGATCTTGCCGGCCACGCCCCATTCGCAGGCCAGGTTTTCCAGGAAGTCCTTGACCTCGGCGGTTCTGCCATAAGTCCTGACCTCGGACATCACCGCGGCGGTCACATTGCCCTTGCCTGAGCGGTATTTGTCGGCGAAGACATCGGTGGTGTAGTACGAACGCAGGCCGGTATCCTGCCCTTCCTTGAGGATGAAGGTGCCGATCTCGATGTTCAGATGGTCCATCAGGCAGCGCCCGACCATCCCATCCTTGTTGACGACGCCGGCCGCCGACAGCGAACCGCTGTTGAGCAGTTGCCGGGCGTTCTCGATGGCACCCATCGCCAGTACATAATGCTTGGCCGACACCCGTTCGCGGTGCCGGTCGTAGTCGGACACCACCACCGAAGCCAGGCCACCGGAGGCCTTGTCGAACTGCAGGTCGACACAGTTGCAGTTGATGAAGACATCCAGCCCGGCAGTCTCCTTGAGCTCGGTGTCGTATTTCTGGGCAAACCGTGTGGGCGGGCTGAGCAGGAAACGGTCGGCGTTGAACTCACCGCCACCGAGATCAGCATTCACTGCCCGGAAGTCCGCGCCTTGCCCGATGTCGACGATGTCCATCGCAGCGGGCAGGTAGCGTTCGACCTCGGCATAGGCGATAGGCCAGCCGGGCAGCCCCCCCTGGGGTGGGGTGCTGAAGTCAGTCGCATCGAACGGGCGACAGCGGCCCGCCCAGTGGTTGGAGGTTCCGCCAAGAAAGCGCAGGCGCGTGTCATGGGGGTAGAGTTCAAGGCCCGTCGATGAACAGTCGTAGAAGGTCTGCGAACTGTCCGCGTAGGTTTGCCCGCCGGCTTCCAGCAGCACCACGCTCCACCCGGCCTTGGCCAGGCGCAAGGCCAGCGTGATACCGGCCGGTCCGCCGCCGACGATGCAGAAATCATAGGCGCCGCGCAGCGCCTTCTCGGTCTGATAGTCCCTGATCATGCCTGCCCGTCCCGAAAATACTGAGAAGGCAACACCCAGCCGTTGATGATGACAAACCCACCTTTTTCAGCGGGCCTGCGCTCGACGACTGTCCCGGTACCGAACACCGCCACCCCCGCGCCCAGCAAGACACAGCCACGAACAAAGCCCCTACGACCAGAAGACAGCGTACAGAACTGAAACTTCCCCATGATCCAAGACCCATGTCATAGATTGCGTGAACTTCAGTGCCCGAATCGCGCCTCGATCCCTGTTTGCGCGGCACTACCCCCTGGCGACCCTGCGCCAAACCACTCGAAATGGCCTCAGAGCCAGTTGAAGAAGCTCGTCGCCAACGCGCCGCAGGCTGCGCCGACCGCAATCATCGGCAGCACCACGAGTTCGCGCTTGAGATTGAACATGCCCAGCTTGCAATTGACATAGACGATCAGCGCCAGGGTCGGGAAGGAGTGCAAGGCAACGCCCCAGATCGCGTACTTCACGCCACCGATGGCCAGCAACAGCGGTAACCCGACCCACAGCGCAACCATGCGGATGATGTTGTCCATGGCCTGGTACTTGGTATGCCCCAGGGCAATCCAGACCTGATGTGCCAGGGTGTAGCGCAAGGTGAAGAACGACCACGACAGAATTGCCAGCATTGGCCCGGCAGCGGCATAGCGCTCGTCGTACAACCAGCCGATCAGCATGGGGCTCGCGGTCAGGAACACGCCGCAGGTGAACAACATGACCAGGTCCACCAGCAGGCGCGAGCGGTGGTACAACGCCTTCAGGCGCTCACTGTCGCCCGACCGGGTGGCCTCGCTGAAGGCCGGCAGCGCCACCGTGCCGACCACTTTCAGCAAGCCGGTCTGCAGCGAGCCGAGGATCAACACCGCGATGGAGTACACACCCAGTTCCGCGGTGGTCATGCTGGCGCCGAACCACATACGGTCGCCATACATCGCCAGCACACCGACGATCGACGACAACAGGATCCAGCGCCCGAACACCACCAGCTCGGCCAGCGCCTCGCGGTCCCATTGCAGGCGGTGGACCGGTCCCTTGATCGCCAAGTGCCCGAGCAAGGTGCCCGCCAGGGCGCCGGCCAGGCCGGCGATCACCAGCGACCAGATGGATCGGGTGAAGTAGCCCAGGACCAGCATCGTGATCAAGCCGACGAGCTGCGAGCCCAGTTCCACCAGCACCACGCGCTTCTGCTGGAACGTGCGCAAGGCGACGTCGATATTGGTCGCCTGCAGCCCGTAGATGATCGCCGACAGGCCGGTGACCGCCAGGATCATGGGCAACTCCGGCGCCGCGTAGGTGGAACCCGCCGGCCACAGGTTGGCCAGTTGGGATAGCCAGGCGCCCAGCGCCAGCAGCAAGGTCAGGGCGAACAGGATGAAGCCGCGGATGATCTGCACCGTCCAGGCCGTGTTGAGGAACGTCGGGTCGTCGCCACGCGGGCTCTGGATGATGTTCTGGCGCAAGCCCACGTCCGAAAGCAGGTGCAACAACACCGAGACGGTGGTGGCGATGACCATGATCCCGAACATTTCCGGCAGCAGCAGCCGGGCCATGATCAGGTTGCCACCCAGGCGCATCACCTGTGAGGCGACGAGGGAGAACACGTTCCAGGCCCCGGCCCCTATCGCCCGCCGACGAAGGCTCCCCGATGCAGACGCTTCAACTGACGGCATGAGTTCGATCCCTGACTGGATGGCTAGAAGTCACTATAGTTTCAATCAGCCATGATGCTAGCCGTCGTCCACCACCGGATAGGTGAACACCGCCAATGCCTGAACATATTCGTGCGTTGATCGTCATTCTGTTTGCCGCCGGCGTCGTTTTCACGCTCGCCCGCCGCCCGGCGACAGACCTGATCCCCTACAGCGATTTCAAGCGGCGGCGCAACCTGTGGTTCGCTCTGACGCTGGTTGCATTCTTCTCGTTCAGCTTCTGGGTATACGCCGCCGCTGCCGCACTGGTCATGTACCTGGCCGGTCGGCGCGAACGCAACACCATGGCGCTGTTCTTCATGCTGTTGTTTCTCATTCCGCCCGCCTCGGTGCAGATCCCCGGGTTCGGCGTGATCAACTACCTGCTCGACCTCAACCACCTGCGCCTGCTGAGCCTGTGCATCCTGCTGCCGGCGGCGCTGAGCCTCAGCCGCCAGGGCGACACCGTGCGCCTGGGGCGGCTGTGGCCAGACAAGCTGCTGGTGGCCGGCGTCGTGCTCCTGGCCTTGCTGTACCTGCGCGACACTACCCTCACCGACACCCTGCGCCAGGCGTTCTACCTGTATGTCGACGTGATCCTGCCGTACTACGTGGCCAGCCGCGCGCTCAAGACCCTCCAGGACTTCAAGGACGCCTTGCTGGCCTTCGTGCTTGCCTCGTTCGTCCTGGCGCTGATCGGGGTGGCCGAGTTCCTGCGTCACTGGCTGCTCTACGACGCCTTGCTCGACGCCATGGGCGTGCGTTGGGAGATGTCCAGCTACCTCAGCCGTGGCGGCTCGCTGCGGGCCAGCGCCACCACCGGCCAGGCCATTGCCCTGGGCTATGTCATCAGCGTGGCCGCCGGCCTCTACCTGTTCGTGCAAGGGTTCGTGCGCAGCGGGCTCCAGCGCGCCCTGGGTGCCCTGCTGCTGGCGGCCGGCCTGGTCGCGCCTCTGTCGCGCGGCCCCTGGATCGGCGCGGGAATCATCCTGGTCGTCTTCATCGCCACCGGCAGGAACGCCATCAAGCGCCTGATGCTGCTGGCCATGGCCGGCGTGCTGGCCCTGCCGCTGCTCACAGTGGTGCCCGGCGGGCAGAAAGTGCTCGACCTGCTACCGTTCATCGGCAATATCGAAAAAGAAAACATCACCTACCGGGAACGCCTGCTGGACAACTCGTGGATCGTCATCCAGCGCAACCCGCTGTTTGGTTCGTTCGATTTTCGCAACACCCCGGAAATGCAGTCGATGATCCAGGGCGATGGCATCATCGACATCGTCAACACCTACGTGAACCTGGCGCTCAGGGTTGGCCTGGTGGGCCTGGGGCTGTTCGTGGCCTTCTTCGTGGTCATCCTGGTGG
Organism: Pseudomonas entomophila; assembly: GCF_023277925.1. Classification (NCBI taxonomy): domain Bacteria; kingdom Pseudomonadati; phylum Pseudomonadota; class Gammaproteobacteria; order Pseudomonadales; family Pseudomonadaceae; genus Pseudomonas; species Pseudomonas entomophila. The sequence continues at coordinate 1,152,305 of NZ_CP063832.1, read as the reverse complement.
GGGTCCGCAAAGCGATGCTCGCCTTCCCCGACAAGGATGACCCGCAACGCCAGCTCGGGCGGGCGCTGCTGGCGACGCTGATTGGGATCATGGTGATCATCTTCACCGTCAGCAGCATTACCGTCATCCCCACCGTGTACTGGTCGGTGGGTGGGCTGGCCGTGGCCTATATCCAGATGGTCCGTCAGCAGCGCTACGCCCACGACATCCAACTTTCCAATGCAGGCCTTCAACCCAGGTAAAAGCCATGACACGAGGTTTTCTGCGCCGCTTCATAGGGATATCGGTATGCGCTGGCCTGGTGTTGCTGCCATTGGCGGGCTGGGCGGCAGCCTGGAACGTCAGTGTCGACGAACGCAATGGCCTGCCGACCCTGACCCGGGGTGGTGGCCCGACCATGATCTCCAGGTTCGACTTCTGGGGGGCAAAGTGGAGCTGGACAGGCTTCTACACAGCCTTCAAGGTCAACGGCCCGTATGACTATCGCCTTCAGGGTAAGAACCAGGAGCTCGATTTCGACCTCGCGGCCGACATCCGCAAAACCGCCCCGCAAACCCTGGCCTGGAATTTCATCCTGAACGCCCGCAGCCGGCAGGCGAACGTGATGGGCGGCGGTATCACCTTCCAGTTCGACCAGGCGCTGATCGACGGGGAAATGGGCGCCCCGGTGCTGCTGCCCGACAACCGCGGCTGGGCCTGGGGCGGCAATGGCCGGGCGCGGCGTATCGAGATGCGTTTCGAACCACCGCTGGCCAAGGTGTATTTCGAACGCGGCAACACCAACGAAGTGCGGGCATTTTTCTACCAGGACCCGATCCTGCCCGGCAAGCAACAGGTCAAGGCCGTGCTCGAAGTCAGCGGCGACATCACCCTTGGGCCAACACCTACTGAACGCTTCGGCCTGGCCGAGCCCACGCGCTGGCCGGATGACCAGCTCGACTGGCGCACCTCGCCGGTCGACCTGTCGTTCCTCAACGAGGCGCAAAAGCCGGCCGGAAAGCGCGGCTTCGTCAAGGCGGCGGGCGAGCAGTTGCTCTTCGCGGACAATACCCCGGCCCGCTTCTGGGGCACCAACCTGTCGGCCTACGCGATCTTCAAGACACCCGACGACGAGATCAGGCAACAAGCCAAGCGCCTCTCGGCCCTGGGCTTCAACCTCGTGCGCATCCACCACCACGACTCGCCGTGGGTCAGCCCGAACATTTTCGGAGACGTCAACACCCTGCGCGACACCCAGACGCTGAGCGCCGAGTCGCTGCGCAAGATCGACTGGTGGATCAAGTGCCTGAAAGAGGAAGGGGTCTACGTCTGGCTCGACCTTCATGTACAGCGCCCCCTTGCCGCCGCCGACCGGATCTACGGCTTCGACGAAGTGGCCAGGGGCGACCGGGCGATCGACCTCAAAGGCTACGCCTATGTGAACACGACTATTCAGCAGGCGATGAAACGCTTCGCCGAACAGTACCTGACCCACGTGAACACCTACACCGGCCTCGCCTACAAGGATGACCCGGCGATCGCCGCGATGCTGATCACCAACGAGAACGACATCACCCAGCACTTCGGCAATGCCTTGCTCGAGGACAAGAACGTCCCCCAGCACAGCAAGCTCTACATGGACGCGGCCAAGGTGTTCGCGCTGCGCAACCAGTTGCCCACGGAGACTATCTGGCAGGCCTGGGAACACGGTCCGTCGAAACTGTTCCTCAACGACCTGGAGCACCGTTTCAACGTCGACATGATCAAGCACCTGCGCGGCCTGGGGGTGAAGGTGCCGATCGTCACCACCAGCACCTGGGGCGGCAATGGCCTGAGCGCCCTGCCGGCGCTGACCGCCGGCGACATGATCGATGCGCACAGCTATGGCGGTGCCGGCCAGCTCGACCGCAACCCGCTGACCAGCGACGGCATGATCAACTGGATCGCCGCCGCCCAGGTGGTGGGCATGCCACTGACGGTCACCGAATGGAACGCCGAGCCCTTCCCCACGCCCGATCGTCACTCGTTGCCACTGTATGTGGCAGCAACCGCCCGGCACCAGGGCTGGGATGCGCTGATGCAGTACGCCTACAGCCAGCAGGCGCTGACCGAAGGCTGGCGCACGGCAGACAACTGGCACGCCTACAACGACCCGGCGCTGCTCGCCACCCTCCCCGCTGCGGCATTGCTCTATCGCCGAGGTGACGTGCAAGCGGCACGCACCCGTTATGTCTTCGCGCCACCGTCGAGCATGTTGTTCGGCCAGGCGATAACGCCCGCCAACTCGGCGTTGCTGCGCACCGCCATGACCCAGGGCAGGCTGCAGATTGCCATGCCCGCCACACCGGTGTTGCCATGGCTGCAAGCCAGCGCGATACCTGCCGATGCCAAGGTGCTGCATGACCCCGACCAGTCACTGCTCGACGCCAACGCCACCGAGGCGACCACCGACACCGGCGAGCTCAAGCGCAACTGGCAACAAGGGCTCTACACCATCGACACGCCCTTGACCCAGGCGGCCACCGGCTGGCTCGGCGGCCAGTCGGTCAGCCTGGGGGGTATCCAGGTACAGATGAAAACCCCCTATGCCAGCGTCGTGGTGCAAAGCCTGGACGCCAAGCCGCTCGACCAGTCCCGCAGCCTGCTGATTTCGCTGGGTAGCCGGGCGCAGCCCAGGGCGGACGACAAGACGCCGTTCTATGTCGAACCCCTTGAAGGCACGCTGGTGATCAAGGCCACCCAAGGCCTGAAACTCTACAGCCGCGACGCCTCCGGCAAGCAAAGCGAACGCCCCGTTACCTACAAGAATGGCCGCTACATCCTGCGATTCGACGGCCAATGGATGGCCAATTGGCTGTTCCTCAAATAGCCATCTAGAGTCACAAAAGACCTGTTCTGGCAGCCTGCGACCAGGCCTGCCGACAAGCCACCGCTCCCACCGCGCGTCAGGGAAGGTTGCACAGGCAAAGGAATCCAGGAGGTTTGCATGAATTTTCTGGTTGTCGGGGGTGCAGGCTATATCGGCTCGCACATGGTCAAGCACCTGCTGTGCGCCAAGCATCAGGTGGTGGTGGCCGACACTGCCCCCACGCGCCCAGGCATCAACTGGGTGCAACTGGACATCGCCAATGTCCATGCACTGGACACGCTGCTGGCCGAGTACCGTTTCGACGCCGTGTTCCACTTTGCCTCGTACATCCAGGTGGGTGAGTCCGTCGTCGACCCCGGCAAGTACTATCAGAACAATGTCGCGGCGACCCTGACGCTGTTGCAGGCCATGGTGCGGGCGGGGATCAGCAAACTGGTGTTTTCCTCGACGGCGGCCGTCTATGGCGACCCGCTGGAAACGCCGATCGACGAAGAACACCCGAAGGCACCGATCAACCCCTACGGGCGCAGCAAATGGATGGTCGAGCAACTGCTCGCGGATTTCGACCGTGCCTATGGCTTGAGGTCGGTGTGCCTGCGCTACTTCAACGCCGCCGGCGCGGACCCGGAGGGGCAACTGGGGGAATGCCACGACCCCGAAACCCACCTGATCCCACTGATTCTGCAGGCCGCCACAGGCAGGCGCCCGGCCATCACGGTGTACGGCCGTGACTACGACACCCCGGATGGCACCTGCATTCGCGACTATGTGCATGTTGCCGACCTGGCATCAGCCCATGCCCTTGCAGTGGACTACCTGATCGCGGGTGGCGCGAGCACGGCGTTCAACCTGGGCAATGGCTTGGGTTTCTCGGTGCAGCAGGTGATAGATGCCGCGCGTCACGTGACGGGCCGGCCGATTGACAGCAGCGATGCACCCCGCCGTCCTGGCGACCCACCCCGGCTGGTGGCCGATGCCGGCAAGGCACGCCAGGTGCTCGGTTGGGCCCCGCAGTTTGGTTCACTGGAACAGATCGTGGCCCATGCCTGGCGGTGGGAGTTGAAGTATCCGTGGCGTTGAACCGATGGAGCATACTGGGCTGCACTGTCGTCCTTTGCAGGAGCGGCTTTAGCCGCGATGCAGGCAACACGATATCCAACACCCGCTTCGCGGGTGATCGCGGCTAAAGCCGCCCCTATAGAGGTCGCGTCAAATCTGTGAGCGCCCGTCTTCGTCAGCGAATCTGGTGCTTGTGCAGCAACCGGTAAAAGGTCGGCCGGGAAACCCCCAGCACCCTGGCCGCCACGCTCAGGTTGTTGCTGTGGCGGTTGAGCACATCACACAATGCCTGGCGCTCCGCGCGTTGCTTGTAATCCTCCAGCGTCCCCAACGGTTGCTCCAACTCCCGCACCTCATGCAACCCCAGGTCCTTCGCCTCGATCTGCCGTCCCTCGGCCAGCACCAGGCCACGCCGCACCCGATTGGCCAGCTCGCGCACGTTGCCCGGCCACTCATGCCGACCCATGGCGGCCAGCGCGCTGTCACTGAACGAGCGCGGGCGCCGGCCGGTTTCCAGGCTGTAGAAGTCCGCGAAATGGCTGGCGAGCATCGGCATGTCGCCGTGCCGGTCACGCAGCGGCGCGGTCACCACCTGCAGGACGTTGAGCCGGTAGTACAGGTCTTCACGAAAACGCCCCTGCTCGATGGCTTTCTCCAGGTCCACATGGGTCGCCGCCAGGACCCGCACATCCACCGGGATCGGCTGGTTCGAGCCCACCCGCTCGATGTGCTTCTCCTGCAGAAAGCGCAGCAAATTGGCCTGGAGCTCCAAGGGCAGGTCGCCGATTTCGTCGAGGAACAGCGTGCCGCCATTGGCCGCCTCGATGCGCCCCACCTTGCGCTGGTGGGCCCCGGTGAACGCACCTTTCTCATGGCCGAACAGCTCGGACTGGATCAAGTGCTCGGGGATCGCACCGCAATTGATCGCGATGAAGGGCTGGTCGCAGCGCTGCGACTGCCGGTGCAGGGTGCGCGCCACCAGCTCCTTGCCCGTACCGCTCTCGCCACGGATCAATACCGGGGACTCGGTCGGCGCGAGCTTGCCGAGCAATTTGCGCAACTCGCGGATGGGCCGGCTTTCACCCAGCAACTCATGCTGGGGCTCGTCGATGTGCATGGCGCCCTTGCCGCGCAAACGCGCCATGCCAAAGGCCCGCCCGAGGGTGACCTGGACCCGCGACACGTCGAACGGCAACGTGTGGAAGTCGAAAAACCATTCACAGACGAAATCGCCGACGTTCTGCATGCGCAGTTCCTCGGCGCTGAGCACGGCAATCCACTCGGTGTTGCTACGCTTGATCATGTCCTTGACTGCGTCGGGGTGGCGCAGGTGTTGTGCCTGCAAGCGCAGTACGCCCACATCGCACGGGTGCTCCAGAGCGCTGTCCAGGACACTGCTGCGCACCTCCCAGCCGATGTCGCGCAGGCCCGGAAGCAACTGGTGACACTCGTCGCACGGGTCGACGATCAGCAGACGGCGCTGGGATGCAGATTCAGGCATGACCATTCCTTGGCGCCACATAATGGTTTTTTCCGAAGAAACAGTACTTTGCGACGCCCGACTTAACAGTAGCAACGAACTTGACAGCCCCCACTACCGTTGGTCAGCCCATGCGTAGCGCTGCGCCACACCTTGAAGTTATCGCTAATTAATGACGTCACATGCGGCAATGCGCAGGGACAGACAAATACACGTTAATAAAAAATTTCAAACCCGGTGTGACTCCACCCCTGATCTGGAGCATCAGTACGAATAACCCCGCGCTGTACCCTTGCTTGGCATAACACCGCGGAACCTGTATTTCGCTGTTTGGGACCATAGAGAGACCGAACCATGAACGCCCCGCTCCGTGTCAACGAAGCACTGCTGATTGCCGACCACGCCTTCGAACCCTTCCAGTGCGTCGCCTGGGATGCCCCCAACGGCACGGGCGAGCTGAGCCTGGCGGTGATCGACCGGACCAGCACCCGTATCGGTGCCAAGCAAGTCTCCTCGCGGGTCTACTCCGACCCGGCGCAATGGGCTTGCCTGATCGAGGAAGTACGCGCGGAACTGTGCCAGAAGGGTTATGACCTGCAACCCTGGTCGATGCCGAAGTAAAACACAGGTGCGCGCAGTTCGCGCACTTGTGTAACTCCCGCTTTTACCGCGGCCTACCTTTTTTGGAGCGCGACATGTTGTCGCATGCAATCCACTTAATGGATTAGCGTGAACGTCTCTATATGCCGATATTCGGCGTGTAGTTGTTCGGCAAGTTGTCGTGCCCGCCCCACGCGTACAGCCGCCAGTTCCATGTCCACCAATAAAGTGGCGCACGGCAATGGCTGTGGCGTGGCCCACTGACGCAACCGACCGTCGGTCAGTATCAGGCAGCGTTGCACTTCCTGAGGGAGGCGTTTGCGCCGCGCCAGTAACCAGTGGCGCGCCTCCTCCAGCGCGGCGAACAATGGTGTGCCACCACCGGCCCCTAGCCCCTGCAACCAAGGTTGCAACGCCGCCGAGGCCTTGAGCCCGTGGCGCTGCCAGTGTGGCCGGTTGCCGCTGGCGGTGAGCAGCGCCAGGCGCGCCCGTTGTCGGTAGGCCTGGTCGAACAGCTCGGCCAGCAGCCCTTTGGCCTGGGCCAGGGCCTGATGGCGGCGAGTCGAGGCCGACGCGTCGACGACCACCAGCCACAACGCAGGCCCGTCGGCCTGACGTTGCTGCCAGCATAGATCTTGGCGCTGACGAGGCCGGCCCTTGAGCAACGTGGGCAACCAGGCAATTCGCCCGCCATCGGCCACGCGCGGACGGCCACGGGATACCCCCTTCAGCTGACCTGCGCGGGGCCTGGCATCCGCCGCCTGGGTGTCGCGCGGGCGGATGCTCAGGGCTTTTTTGCCCAGTTCGGCACCTCGCGCCGCGCACCCCCGGCCACCGGCTGCGGCGGCAATGCCCCCCAGTCGCCCTGCGCTTGCTCACGCTCACGCCCCGGCGACGGCTCAGCCGCGCCGGCCGGCGCCGGTTGTTGCGCATCGGCGCGCCGTCGGTGGCGCAAGGCAAACTCGGCCACCGCCTCCACATCACCCTCCTCGATAGCCGCACCGCCACGCCAGGCGGCATGGGCCCGGGCGGCGCGCAGCCAAACCAGGTCGGCACGCAGGCCATCGACGCCAGCAGCAAAACAGCGTTCGGTAATCCAGGCCAGGGCCTGGTCGTCCAGGGCAATCGAAGCCAGTTGCCCGCGCGCCTGGTGACAGCGCTCACGCAGTTGCGCCTGCGCTTGCGCCCACTCGGCGCAGAACGCCTCAGGGTCGCTGTCGAACGCCAGACGTCGGCGGATGATCTGCTGCCGCGCCTCTGGCGCCGGCAAGCCCTCGAGGGCGACATTGAGGCCGAAACGGTCAAGCAGTTGCGGGCGCAGCTCGCCTTCTTCCGGGTTCATGGTGCCGATCAGCACGAAGCGGGCGGCATGGCGATGGGAGATGCCATCGCGTTCGACACGGTTGGTGCCGCTGGCGGCCACGTCCAGCAGTAGGTCCACCAGCGGGTCGGGCAGCAGGTTGACCTCGTCGACGTACAGCACGCCACCGTCGGCATGGGCCAGCACCCCCGGCGAGAAGCGCGCCTGGCCTTGGCCCAGGGCGGCATCCAGGTCGAGGGTGCCGACCAGGCGCTCCTCGGTCGCGCCCAGCGGCAAGGTCACGAACGGCCCATCACCAAGCAAGTCGGCCAGGCCACGGGCCAGGGTGCTCTTGGCCATGCCACGCGGGCCTTCGATCAGCACGCCGCCGATCTTCGGGTCGATGGCCGTCAGGCACAGGGCCAGCTTGAGATCGTCGGCGCCGACCACGGCCGCCAGGGGAAATTGCACGGGTTCGCTCATGTTCAGCTGTCTTCCTCGCCGTCGAGCAACTGCTGCTCGAGGCTGTCGCGGTAGTTGCCCGGTTCCTGCCACAGCCCCCGCTGCTGGGCTTCCAGCAAGCGTTCGGTGAGGTCACGCAGCGCCTCGGGGTTGTGCTCGCGCATGAAATCACGGGTGGCCGGGTCGAGCACATAAGCGTCGGCCAGGCCTTGGTAATGATGGTCGTCGATCAGGTGGGTGGTGGCATCGAAGGCGAACAGGTTGTCCACCGTCGCGGCCAGCTCGAACGCACCTTTATAGCCATGACGCTTGGCGCCGTCGATCCACTTGGGGTTCAGGGCACGGGCGCGGATCACCCGGTTCAGCTCTTCCTTCAAGGTGCGGATGCGTGGGCGGTCGGCCTGGCTGTGGTCGCCGTGGTAACTGGCCCGGGCGCTGCCCGCCAGGGTTTCGGCGGCAGCCAGCATGCCGCCCTGGAACTGGTAGTAGTCGTTGGAGTCGAGCAGGTCGTGCTCGTGGTTGTCCTGGTTCTGCAGCACCGCCTGCACCTGGCTGAGGCGCTGGGCGAACTGGGCGCGGGCCGGGGTGCCCTCGTCGCTGGCGCCATAGGCGTAGCCACCGTGGTTGAGGTAGACCTCGGCCAGGTCGTCGCGGCTATGCCACAGGCGCCCGTCAATGGCGTTCTGCACGCCTGCGCCGTAGGCACCGGGCTTGGCGCCGAACACCCGCCAGCCGGCCTGACGGCCGGCCTGCTCGGCATCCATGCCGTCACCCAACAATTTCTCTCGTTCTGTTCGCACACGGGCGGCCAGCGGGTTGAGGTCGTCCGGCTCGTCCAGCGCAGCCACCGCCTGCACCGCCGCGTCGAACAGGCGGATCAGGTTGCCGAAGGCATCGCGGAAGAAGCCCGAAACCCGCAAGGTCACGTCGACCCGCGGGCGGTCGAGCAAGCTCAGCGGCAGGATCTCGAAGTCGTCCACCCGCTGGCTGCCAGTCGCCCACACCGGGCGCACGCCCATCAGCGCCATCGCCTGGGCGATGTCGTCGCCGCCGGTGCGCATGGTCGCCGTGCCCCACACCGACAGCCCCAGCTGGCGCAAGTGGTCGCCGTGATCCTGCAGGTGGCGTTCGAGGATCAGGTTGGCCGAGGCGAAGCCCAGGCGCCAGGCCGTGGTGGTTGGCAGGTTGCGCACATCGACGGTATAGAAGTTGCGCCCGGTCGGCAGTACGTCAAGCCGCCCACGGCTGGGCGCGCCACTGGGGCCTGCGGGCACGAAACGCCCGGCCAGGGCGGCCAGCAAGCCATCGAGCTCGGCGCCGCCGCACGCGTCCAGGTTGGGCGCGACCTCTTGACACAAAGCGCGCAGCACTTCGCGCACAGGCTGCCAGCAGGGTGTGTCTGGCAGGCAGACGTCGCCCACCAGTGCCTGCTCGATCAAGCTGATCGCCAGCAGCTCAAGGCGCTCGCGGGTATCACCCTGAGTGCGCCAAAGCCCTGGGTCACAGGCCTGCAACAATGCCGGACGTGGCCCTGCCCAGGCCTGGCCCAAGTCGCAATCGAGCGGATCGAAGCCCAACTCCAGCGCCTTGGCCAGGGCGCGGATCAGGCTGGCATTACCGCCCTTGCCGTCTCCCCGCTCGACCCGCAGCAGCGCCAGCAAGGTGTCGCTGCGCAAGCGCCCCTGGGGCGACTGACCGAACACATGCAGGCCATCGCGGATCTGCGATTCCTTCAGGTCGCACAGGTAGGTGTCCAGGCGCGGCAGCCACACCGCCGCGTCGTCCAGTTGCCCTTCGAGTTGCAACTCGCGGTCGATATGGTTGGCCTTGACCAGTTCGAGGATGTCGCGCTGCAGCTCGCGGGCGCGGCGTGGATCGAGCAGTTGGGCTTCGTAGTACTCATCGGCCAGTTGCTCCAAGTGGCGCAGCGGGCCGTAGGTTTCGGCGCGGGTCAGCGGCGGCATCAGGTGGTCGATGATCACCGCCTGGGTACGCCGCTTGGCCTGGGCGCCCTCGCCCGGGTCATTGACGATGAACGGGTAGATGTTCGGCAGCGGGCCGAGCAACGCATCCGGCCAGCATTCATTGGATAGGCCCACGCCCTTGCCCGGCAGCCACTCCAGGTTACCGTGCTTGCCGACATGGATCACCGCGTCGGCGGCGTAGCCGTTGCGCAGCCAGAAGTGGAACGCCAGGTAACCGTGGGGCGGGACCAGGTCCGGGTCGTGGTACACCGCACTGTGGTCGACCTGGTAGCCCCTGGCCGGCTGGATGCCAACGAAGGTCAGGCCGTAGCGCAGCCCGGCGACCATCATGCGCCCGGAGCGGAACATCGGGTCCTGCTCGGGCGGCCCCCAGCGCTCGAGCACGGCGCGCTGGTTCGCCTCGGGCAAAGCGGCGAAGGCACTCTGGTAGTCCGCCAGGCTCAGGCTCTGGGCGCAGGGGCGGTGGTCCAGGTGGTCGAGGTCGTTGGTCACCCCACCGAGCAACTGGTGGATCAGCTCGGTACCGCTGCCCGGCAGACCCGCCACCGGATAGTCATTCGCCTGCAGGGCCTGGAGGATGTTCAGGGCGGCGCCCGGCGTGTCCAGGCCGACGCCATTGCCGATGCGCCCATCGCGGGTCGGGTAGTTGGCCAGCACCAGGGCGATGCGCTTCTCCTGGTTGTCCAGGCGCGCCAGCTCCACCCAGCGCCGCGCCAGCTCGGCGACGAAGTCCATGCGTTCAGGGTGGGCCCGGTAGCAGACCACGTCGGCCTGGCTGCGCTCGCTGCGCCAGGCCAGGTCCTTGAAGCTGACCGGCCGGGTGATGATGCGCCCGTCCAGTTCCGGCAAGGCGATGTGCATGGCCAGGTCGCGGGCACCCAGTCCCTGCTCGCTCTGTTCCCAGGCAGGCTGGTTGTCCTGGGCGCAGATCGCCTGCAACACCGGCACGTCGCGGCGCAGCGGGCGCAGGTTGGGCTGTTCGGGGCTGGACAGGGCGAAGCCGGTGGTGTTGATCACCACTTCGGCCTCGACCGCGTCGAGCCAGTCTTCAACCTGATCGAGGCAAGCGCGCTCCTTGAGGCTGGCCACGGCGATCGGCAGCGGATTCAGGCCGCAGGCCTGCAGACGCTGGCAGAACACGTCAATGAACGCGGTGTTGGCCGCTTGCAGGTGCGAGCGGTAGAACAGCAACGGCGCCACCGGGAACGTCGGGTTCCATTCTGCGTACCAGTCCTCGGGCACCGCGCTGGCCTTGTTCGGGTGGTAGACCGCGGTGCGCGGCAACGGTTGCGGCTCCTGCCACGGATAGTCACGCCCGAGCCACAGGTTGGCCAGGCAGTTGAACAGGTTGACGGCGTTGGCCTTGCCGCCCTGGCGCAGGTAGTGCCAGAGCCGCTCGGCCTGCTCGCCACGCACCGTGCCCAGGTCGGTCAGTTGCGGATCGGGGCGATCATCGCCCGGCACCAAGATCAGTTGCACGCCTCGGTTGGCCAGTTCCACCAGTTGCTCGACACCATAGCGCCAGTAGCCGACGCCGCCGTGCAGCGAGACCAGAATCACCTTGGCGTGGCGCAGCACCTCGTCGACATAGAGATCGACCGAGGCATGGTTCTGCACCTGCATGGGGTTGGCCAGGCGCAGGCTGGGAAAGTCCTCCGGCAACTGCTCGGCGGTTTCGGCCAGCAGTGCCAGGTGCGAATCACCGCTGCAGAGGATCACCAACTCGGCGGGAGTCTGGCCGAGATCGGCGATGCTGTCGTCCGGCACGAAGCCGCCGGGCTGGGTCCGCAGCAGGTGCATGGGTCAGGCGCCCAGGGCCTGGCGCAGGCGCGCTTCCAGTTGCGCGGCATCGAGGTCCTGGCCGATCAGCACCAGGCGGGTGATGCGCGGCTCTTCGTTGCGCCAGGCGCGGTCGAAGTGCTTGTCGAAGCGGGTGCCCACGCCCTGGATCAGCAGGCGCATCGGCTTGCCGGGGATGGCGGCGAAGCCCTTGGCGCGCAGGATGCCGAACTCGGTGACCAGTTGCGTGAGGGCGTCGAGCAACAGGCTTTCGTCGGCTTCGGGCAGGTCGAGGGAAATGGAGTCGAAGGCGTCGTGGTCATGGTCGTCATGGTCATCGCCATCGTGGTGCGAATCGTGGTGGGTGCGCCGGCCATCGATATGCGCCTCGGACTCGGCACCCACGCCCAGCAACACCTCCAGCGGCAGGCGACCGCTGCTGGCCTCGATCACCTTGACCGCCGGCGGCAGCTCTTCGGCCACTTCGGCGCGGACCTTGGCCAAGCCTTCTGAATCAATCAGGTCGGCCTTGTTCAACACCACCAGGTCGGCGCTGGCCAGTTGGTCGGCGAACAGTTCGTGCAGGGGCGACTCATGGTCGAGGTTGGGGTCGAGCTTGCGCTGGGCGTCGACCTGGTCCGGGTAGGCGGCGAAGGTGCCCGCTGCCACGGCCGGGCTGTCGACCACGGTGATCACCGCGTCGACGGTGCAGGCGTTGCGGATTTCCGGCCACTGGAAGGCCTGGACCAGAGGCTTGGGCAGCGCCAGGCCGCTGGTTTCGATGAGGATGTGGTCCAGGTCGCCGCGACGGGCCACCAGTTCGCGCATCACCGGGAAGAACTCTTCCTGCACCGTGCAGCACAGGCAACCGTTGGCCAGCTCATAGACGCGGCCATTGGCCTCTTCTTCGCTGCAACCGATGCTGCACTGTTTGAGAATTTCGCCATCGATGCCCAGCTCGCCGAACTCGTTGACGATCACCGCGATGCGGCGGCCCTGGGCGTTGTCGAGCATATGGCGGAGCAAGGTGGTCTTGCCCGAGCCGAGGAAGCCGGTAACGATGGTGACGGGGAGCTTGGCCAGTGTTTTCATGTCGCGGTGCCCTTGGCGGCTGTGGCGCGGGCATGCAGGACGATAGCCACGGGCCGTGCCGGCCTGGCTGGTTCGCCACCGGATCACCCCGCCCGGTTGAAAGTCGAAAACGTCACGAGGCAGGTCTCCTGGCTCGCACTGCGCCGACAAGAATGCCAGCTGGATGGCGCCTTCCCGCGCGTGCGCAGTGGCTGTGCCGATCCGTTCCAGTGCCTACAGTTGCGGGGGCAGCCGCGGCATCGACCGCGTTCCCGTCTTAGCTCCGGCCAACGCCGGAGAACCTCGAAGCGGCAAGGCTACGCAGAGCCTGCCTTGCGGTCAACCGCCGCCGCCATTGACGCAAGGTTCGCCCCATGATTTGCTAGCGCACTGCGTTCAGGTGCCCCCTTGGGGTGAAACGGGAAACCGGTGCGTCACGCGTCTCTTTGCAAGAGGCCGGACAATGCCGGTGCTGCCCCCGCAACGGTAAGCGAGTGAAGCGTCTTGACCACTGTGCCCGTCGACACGGCATGGGAAGGTGACGCCAACAACGGAGCCCCGCTCCACCTCGCCAGCCCGGAGACCGGCCTGACGCCACATGAACACCCCGCGGTGGGCGGGCGCTGTCGCATACCTGGGCGAGCTTCGCCCGGGGTCGCCGCGCTTGCCCGTTGCCCCAATGCCCGACAAAAGCAACAGCAGAGGAACGCGTCATGCCCATCACCAGCACGAAACACAGCATCGCCACCCCCGTCAGCCTCAGCCAGCGCATGATCATCGCCATCGGTGCCAGCCTGCTCGGCCTGTGCCTGGTCTACTTCGCCGGTTTCTCGCACATCGAGGCGGTGCACAACGCCGCTCATGATACCCGCCACAGCGCCGCCTTCCCCTGCCACTGAGTACGCCCGCATGATCACGCGCATCGCCCGTACCGCGGGCTTCAGCGGGCTGCTGGCCGCCCTGCTGTTGACCCTGCTGCAAAGCTTCTGGGTCGCTCCGCTGATTCTCCAGGCGGAAACCTACGAGAACGCCGCCCCCGCCGCCGAACACCACGCGCATGGCGAGGCCGCCGCGCCCCACGAACATGAGCACAGCGCCGAAGCCTGGGCGCCGGAGGATGGCTGGCAGCGTGTGCTGTCCACCACCGGCGGCAACCTGGTAGTGGCGGTAGGCTTCGCCCTGATCCTTGCCGCGCTGTACAGCCTGCGCGAGCCTGGCCGTGTCAGCACCGGCGCGCTCTGGGGCCTGGCCGGTTTCGCCGTGTTCTGCCTGGCCCCGACCCTGGGCCTGCCACCCGAACTACCTGGCACTGCCGCCGCCGACCTTGGCCAACGCCAGACCTGGTGGGTCGCTACCGCCGCTGCAACCGCAGCAGGTTTGGCATTGCTGGTGTTCGCCCGTCACTGGCTGCTCAAGGTGATCGGCGTCGCCCTGCTGGTCATCCCCCATGTCATCGGCGCGCCGCAACCGCCCGTGCATGAGAGCCTGGCGCCGGAAGCCCTCGAAGCGCAGTTCAAGATCGCCTCCTGGCTGACCAACGCCGCCTTCTGGCTGGCGCTGGGCCTGCTCAGCGCCTGGCTCTACCGTCGCTCCAGCCACGCTTGATGTCCCTGCATCCCGCTCAGCCGGCGTTGTACGCCGGCTTTGGCTGCCGTCGCGGCTGCCCGGTCGAGACACTCTCGGTGCTGCTGCGCCAGACCCTGACCCTTCACGCCTTGCCCCTTTCCTGCCTGCGCGGCATCGCCAGCATCACGCCCAAGGCGCGTGAGCCCGGCTTGCTGGCGCTGGCTGAGCGCCTGGGGTTGCCGTTCATCTGCTTCGATGCCCCACATCTGCTCGGTTTCGAAGCGCAGCTCACCCAGCGCTCCGCCGTCGCCTACGCCCAGACCGGCTGCTGGGGCGTAGCCGAAAGCGCGGCACTGGCCCTGGCCGGCCAGGCATTCACGCCGCCACGCCTGCACATCCCGAAACAGACCCTGGCTGGCGCCACCCTGGCCCTGGCCATCGGCGGATAATCCGCCCTCCCACCTGCAAGGAATTCCCATGACGGTCTACTTCATCGGCGCCGGCCCCGGCGACCCGGAACTGATCACGGTGAAGGGCCAGCGCCTGATCCGCCAGTGCCCGGTGATCATCTATGCCGGCTCCCTGGTGCCTCCCGCCGTGCTCGAAGGGCACACCGCCCAGACCGTGATCAACAGCGCCGAACTGCATCTGGAGCAGATCGTCGAGGCCATGCGCCAGGCCCACGCCGCTGGCCACGATGTGGCTCGGGTGCACAGCGGCGACCCCAGCCTGTACGGCGCCATCGGCGAGCAGATTCGCCACCTGCGCGAGCTGGCCATCGATTACCAGATCGTGCCGGGCGTCACCGCGACCGCTGCCAGCGCCGCCCTGCTGGGGTGCGAACTGACCCTGCCCGACGTGGCGCAAACCGTGATTCTCACCCGCTACGGCGACAGCTCGCCGATGCCACCCGGGGAGCAGTTGGCCGACCTGGCCCGGCACCGCAGCACCTTGGCCATCCATCTGGGGGTCAAGCACCTCGCCCGAATCGTCACCGAACTGTTGCCCCACTACGGCGCCGACTGCCCTGTCGCGGTGGTGCACCGCGCCACATGGCCGGACCAGGACTGGGCCAAGGGCACTCTGGCGGATATCGTCGAGCGCGTAGCGGCCAAAGGCTTCCGGCGCACAGCGCTGATCCTCGTCGGCCATGTACTGGGGGATGCCCCCTTCGCCGATTCGGCCCTTTACCGCGCCGGGCACGCCCACCTCTACCGGCCCGGCCCATGAGCCATTTGCCGCCACCCCTCACGTCGTAGCACACTGGGGCTTTCACGCCTACTGGAAACCCCAACATGCTCGAACTACGCCCCAACTGTGAGTGCTGTGACCGTGACCTGCCAGCCGAAAGCCCGGACGCGCTGATCTGCTCCTTCGAATGCACGTTCTGCCGCGCGTGCAATGATCGGCATTTCCACCACCAGTGCCCCAACTGCGGTGGCCAGCTCGTCTCGCGGCCGACCCGTACCGGCAAGGCGCTGGACAACAACCCTGCCTCCACCCAGCGAGTGATCAAAAAGCACTCAGCCTGCGCCTGACCCCCTTCCCAGACAGCTTCAACGGAGGTGTGCCCAGCCTCCTTTTGTAGGACTTTTCAACAAAATAGCTGCGCATAATCAACACACCTATACTCGCCTATTACCAAGGATCCTGAATCCCCGTAAGGTGCGCGCTGCCTACAGCTGACCCGCGAAACGACTTTCGAACGGAAACAGGAAGCGGGTCCACATCAACAGGAGTTCCCCATGACATCCGTGCTGTTGGTCGATGACCACCACATTGTCCGGCTGGCCGTGCGCATGCTGCTTGAAAAAGAGCGATTCACCATCGTCGGTGAAACCGGCAAAGGCAAAGAAGCCGCGCGCCTGGCCGCGGAAACGAAGGCCGAGGTGGTAATTCTCGACATCGGCCTGCCCGACCTCGACGGCATGGAAGTGATCAAGCGCCTTAAGCTGCTCGTGCCCGCGCCCCGGATCATGGCCCTCACCGGCCAACCCGCCGACCTCTACGTGCGCCGCTGCATGGATGCCGGCATCAGTGCATTCGTCAACAAGGACGAGGATCTCGACGCCCTGCTCTTCGCCCTCAAGGCACTGGTCAAGGGCTACTCGACCTTCCCGCAGATGGCGGTCAACAGCAACACCCTGGACAGCGAGAAAGAGCGCCTGGGCAGTCTGTCCAACCGCGAAATGGAAGTGCTGCGCCGCCTCTGCGCCGGGCAGAGCAACAAGCTGATCGGCCAGCAGATGAACCTCAGCGCCAAGACCATCAGCACCTACCGCGGCCGGATTCTGGAAAAGCTCAAGGCCGAGTCGCTGGTGGAAATGGTCGACCTGGCCAAACGCAACAACGTGGCCTGACCGATGATCGGGCGCACCCTGCCGTGCGTGCTGCTGGCCGCACTGCTGTCGTTGTCCGCTGCGGCGCAATCCCCCAGCGAAAGCCGCCATTTGCTGGCACGCGCCCTGAGCGCAGCACAACCACTGGCGCTCGATGCGCACGATCGCCAGTGGCTCGCCGCGCGCAAGACGCTGGTGCTCGGCAGTTCGCGCCCCGACTACCCACCGTTCGACATCAACACCAGCCAAGCCGACTACGAAGGACTGAGCGCCGACTACGCCGGCCTGATCGCCGAGCAGTTGGGCGTCCCCATCGAGATCCGTCGTTATAGCAATCGCGCGCAGGCCATCGCCGCATTGCGCAGCAGCGAGATCGACTTGCTGGGCACCTCCAATGCCTTCGAGGCCAACGATGCCGAGCTCGCCCTCAGCCAGCCCTACGCCGACGACCTGGCGGTGATCGTGTCGCGCCAGCGCGCCGCCCTGGGCGAGGACGATGCCCTGGCCGGGCGCAAGCTGGCCATGGTCGACCATTACCTGCCCCTGCAGGCCGTGAAAAAGCTCTATCCCCGCGCCCACGTCACGCTCTATCGCTCAACGCTGGCCGGTATCGCCGCGGTGGCACTGGGCCAGGCCGACGCCTACCTGGGCGATGCGATCAGCAGCGACTACATGATTGCCAAGGGTTTCCAGGGCATGGTCAAGGTCGACCACTTCGTCAAAGTACCAGTCAGCACCTTCGCCTTTGCCCTGGCTCGCGACAACGCGCGCCTGCTACGCCTGGTGGACACGGCCCTCAGCCGTGTCGCCGACAGCGAGCGGCTGAACATCCTGCGGCGCTGGACCAGCGGCAGCACCAGCCTGTTGCTCGACCGCCGGCTGGACGCGCTCACCGCCGAGGAGCGCAGCTGGATCGCCAGCCACCCGACCATTCGGGTGATGATCAACACGACCCTGGCGCCCTTGAGCTTCACCGACAGCCAGCAGCAACCACGCGGCATCGCCCTGGACCTGCTGCAGCGTATCAGCCTGCGCACCGGCCTGAACTTCCAGATCGTCGAGTCCGAGTCGTTCGAGGACATGGTCGAGGCCACCGCCCAGGGCAAGGTCGACATGATCGGCGCCATCGGCTATGGCAACGACCGCGCCCAGCGTCTGCGCTACACCCGCCCGTACATGATCAGCCCGCGCGTCCTGGTGATGCGCCAGGACGCCGCGCCGTTACCTGCGAACCAGCCCCTGAGCAGCCAGCGCGTAGCGCTGCTGCGTGGCTCGCCGCTGACCAAGGAGCTGCTGCGCGAATCCCCCAGCATGCGTGTATATGAAGCGGAGAACCCCCTGCAACTCATGGAGGCCGTGGCCAATGGCGACGCCGACGTGGCCGTGAGCTCGCAGGTCAACGCCGTCTACTTCATCAACCAGGTGTTCAAGGGCCGCCTGCGGGTCGCCGGGCTGCAGGGCGATGAACCGGCACTCGCCGCCTTTGCCGTGAACCCCGCACTGCCCCAACTGCAGGGCATCCTCGACAAGGCCCTGTTAAGCATCCCGCCTGACGAGCAGGAGCAACTGGTCAACCGCTGGCGCACCAACGCCGTGGTCAGCGACAGCCCCTGGCGCAACTACCGCACACTGGCGCTTCAGGTGCTGGTGCTGGCCGGTGTGCTGCTGGCGGGCGTGGTGTTCTGGAACACTTACCTGCGCAAACTGATCCACCAGCGCACCGACGCCGAACGCGCCCTGCAGCAACAGCTTGCGCTCAGCCGCGGGCTGCTCGAACAGTTGCGCCAGGCGAAAAACGACGCCGAACAGGCCAGCCAGGCGAAAAGTACCTTCCTGGCGGTCATGAGCCACGAAATCCGCACCCCGATGAACGCGGTGATCGGCTTGCTGGAACTGGCCCTGGAGGACAGTCGTCGTGGCCACAGCGACACCCAGGCGCTGGAAACCGCCCACGGGTCGGCAATCGGCCTGCTCGACCTGATCGGCGATGTACTCGATATCTCGCGCATCGAGTCCGGGCACATGACCTTGCAACCGGTGGCCACCGACTTGACCGGCCTGGTCAAGGCCACCATTCGGGTCTTCGAGGGCAATGCCAGGCTCAAGGGCCTGCAACTGCACGCGACATTGCCCGACGCGCCGTGCTGGGTATGCGTCGACCCCCTGCGCTTCAAGCAAGTGCTGTCGAACCTGTTGAGCAATGCCACCAAGTTCACCGATCAAGGGCAGATCGATGTCACGCTGACGACGAACACCCTCGGCAAGCCTGGCCTTCAAGTGGCGTTGCAGGTGAAGGATACCGGCAAGGGCATCAGCGCCAGCGACCAGGCCAGGCTGTTCAGCGCCTTCTCCCAGGTCGGAAGCCAACAGGCCCGCCAGGGCGCCGGTCTGGGCCTGGTGATCAGCCGCAACCTGTGCGAACTCATGGGGGGCGAACTTACCCTGCAGAGCATCGAAGGCCTGGGCACCCAAGTCGATGTCCACCTCAGGCTGGCAAGCGCCAGTGCTCCGGTAACCGAATCCCCCGCGAAAATCGTGTCCTCGTCCATGAACGGCCCGCTGCACATACTGGTGGTGGATGACTATCCCGCCAACCTGCTGCTGCTCGACAAACAGTTGCGTTCGCTCGGCCACCGTGTGGCGCTGGCCGACCAGGGCGAGGCGGCTCTGGCGTTGTGGCAGGCGAACCGCTTCGATGTGGTGATCACCGACTGCAGCATGCCCATGATGGATGGCCATGAGCTGACCCACCGGATTCGTGGCTTGGAACATCAAGGCAAGTTGCCTGCCTGCTACATCATCGGCGTCACCGCCAATGCCCAGGCCGAGGAACGCCAGCGCTGCCTGGAAAGCGGCATGGACGAGTGCCTGTTCAAACCCATCGGGCTACAGACGCTCAAGGCTGCCCTGGCGCCTATCGGCGCCATTACACCGGCGCTGGAGCAAGCCCCGCCGCGCGCCAGCGGATTCGACCTGGAACTATTGCGCCACCTCACCCAGGACGATACGCAACTGACCCGCCGCCTGCTCCAACAATTGGCGCAAAGCAACGGCGAAGACCTGCAGGCCCTGCATGCCTTGGGCGCGGAACCCAGGCCAGCAGCCCTGACGCTATTGGTGCATCGAATCAAGGGTGGCGCCAGGATGCTCAAGGTCAGGGCCGTGGTCCAGGATTGTGAAACACTCGAGCAGGCCATTGCCCAGCATCAGCCGCTGGCCCCGGCGCTCGAAC
Source organism: Pseudomonas entomophila (assembly GCF_023277925.1). Lineage (NCBI taxonomy): Bacteria > Pseudomonadati > Pseudomonadota > Gammaproteobacteria > Pseudomonadales > Pseudomonadaceae > Pseudomonas > Pseudomonas entomophila. Next base: position 1,132,584 of record NZ_CP063832.1, on the reverse strand, counting down.
GTCTGCGAGACAGCCTGCAGAACCTGGAGCGCGAGCTGCACGATGGCCTCAGTGCAATTGCAGAGTCGAGCTGATCTGGCTGATGGCCTCCACTACGTGGCGCGAGCCCTGCTGGATCTCCATGATCACCGTGCCCGCTTCGTTGGCCAACTCCACGCCGAGCCCCGTACGGGTCAGGCTCGACTGCATGCTGGCGACCGCCGTCAATGACAGGTCGTGGTTCTGCCGCACCACGTCGACGATTTCCAGGGTCGCCTTGCTGGTGCGCGCGGCCAGGCTGCGCACCTCGTCCGCCACCACGGCGAAGCCACGCCCATGGTCGCCTGCGCGCGCCGCTTCGATCGCCGCATTGAGCGCCAGCAGGTTGGTCTGGTCGGCGATGCCACGGATGGTCAGGACAATCTGCCCGATCACCTCGGACTGCTTGCTCACCGCGTCGATGCTGCGTGCGGCCTCGTTGAGCTCGGCGGAAATCTGCTCGATGACCGCCACCGTCTGCTGCACCACCTGTGTACCTTTGCGCGCACAGGCGTCGGTCTGCACGGAGCTGGCGTGGGCGGCGTCGGCGGCGGTCTGCTGGGTGCTGACCTGGTGGGTGATGTCGCTGGCGAACTTCACCACTTTGTACAGCCGGCCCTTGTTGTCGAAGATCGGGTTGTAGGAGGCTTCCAGGTACACCGTCTGGCCCTGCTTGTTGACCCGCTCGAAGCGGTGCGAGTGGTACTCGCCACGGTTGAGCGAGGCCCAGAAGTCACGGTATTGGGCCGACTCGCGCTCGTGGGGCAAGCAGAACAGCCCGTGATGGCGCCCCACCACCTCTTCCAGGCGATAGCCCATGGTGTCGAGGAAATTCTGGTTGGCCTTGATCACCCGCCCGGCCGGGGTGAACTCGACCACCGCCATGGAGCGGCCGATGGCCTTGAGCAGGCTTTCGCTCTCGTGCTCCTCGATCACGTGGCGGGTAATGTCGGAGGCAACCTTGATCACGCTGGTGACCTGCTGGCGCGCGTCGAGCACCGGCATGTAGCTGGCTTCCAGCCACACCTCGCGCCCGGCCTTGTCCAGGCGTTCGAAGGTGCCGCTGATGGCCTTGCCCTGACCGAGCTCGTGCCACAGCTGCTGGTACTCGGCGCTCTTGGCGTAGGTGGGGTCGCAGAACAACCGGTGGTGCTTGCCGCGGATCTCGTCGGCGCTGTAGCCCATCGTCTGGCAGAAATGGTCGTTGGCATCGAGGATGGTGCCGTCGGGCGCGAACTCGATCATGGCCATGGAACGGCTGATTGCGGCAAGCTTCGCTTCCATGCCGGCCAGGGCCTGGCGGGCGCGTTGGATCTCGACCAGATCGGACTTACGATGGTACTCGAACATGGGCCAGGACTCCTTGTGTCGACGGGATGTTCCTGAGCATAGATCGGCGTTTTAGGCGTGCAAGCGATCTGCTATCACTTTGGAATTAAGCATGTGTGGCCGTTTATCCGAAGGGGCTGGTGTAGGGGCTTTGGCCGCGATGCAGACAACGCAGTTCTGGTACCCGCTTCGCGAATGATCGCGGCTGAAGCCGCTCCTACCGAGATCGTGCCAAATCAATGAATTGTGTTTTGTTCCATAAGACCCGACTTTGCCTTCACCGATCTGCCTCAAGAACTTTCCCGCACCACCAGCTCGAACCCCATGTCCTGCTGCTCGACCCCTACCCGCTTGCCGTCGAGCAACGCCAGCAACGCCTGCGCTGCCCCTCGCCCGACAGCAGCCCGCGGCGTACGGATCGAGGTGAGTGGCGGTACCATGTAGGCCGAGGCCGGCAGGTCATTGAAACCGACCATCGCCACCTGTCGAGGCACCTCGATACCTTCGCGCAAGGCCTGCAGCACGGCCCCCTGCGCCAGGTCGTCGTTGCAGAAGAAGATACCGTCCACATCGGGCGCCCGCGCCAGCAGCTTGCTGAACAAGGCGCCCCCCAGTCCGATCGACGACGGCAGCGGATCCAGCACTTCAAGCTCCGGCGCCTGCAAGCCAGCATCGCCCAACGCCTGACGGAAGCCCTCGGCCCGCTGCATCACCCGAGGGTCGAGCTGGGCGGCAATGAACGCCAGGCGCCGCCGCCCACGTTCTATCAGGTGCCGCGCGGCGGCCCGTCCGGCCTCATGCTGGGAAAACCCCACCGACAGCGCCCCCTGCTCCCCCCCCAACTCCATCATGTGCACGCACGGCACGCCACTGGCGGCCAGCATCTGCCGCGACGCCTCGCTGCGGTCAAAACCGGTGAGCAACATGCCGCAGGGTTGGTAGGCAAGGTAGTTGCGGATCAGGTTCTCTTCCTCGGCGATATCGTAGTGATAGTTGCCGATCAGCACTTCCAGCCCGCGCGGGCGCATCACTTCGTGAATGGCCTCGAGGGTATCGATGAACAGCTGGTTGGACAGCGACGGAATCAGCACCACCACCGACTGGCTGCGCGCCGAGGCCAGCGCCCGTGCCGCGGGGTTGGCGACATAGCCCAGGCTGGCCGCGGCGGCCTTGACCTTCTCCACCAGCTCAGGCGCGACCGTGCTGACGCCACGCAGGGCACGGGAGGCGGTGATGGGGGAAACCCCGGAAAGCCTGGCGACTTCCGCCAGGGTGGGACGACCAGTGGTGCGCGAGCCGATGCGAGACATGAGTGTTGTAATTTTACTACTTGCAGGAATGGGGAACGGTCACTAAGGTAGCGCTGTCTCAGGACGCAGGCAATGCAATCTTGGTAGCAGCCGTGTGCGATGCGTCCATACTGCCTAGGACAAGATCAATAACACCCGGGAGGGTGGCGCTAGCGGGTTTGGCCCGCCTTCACCAAGACAGCGCTACCTCACCCAGCAGGAGGTACAGATGAACCCTTCCCTGTCCGCACTTGTGGTCATGGGCGTGGCTGGTTGCGGCAAAAGCTCGATCGGTGCCGCCATTGCCGCCCACAGCGGCGGCCGCCTGATCGAAGGCGACGCCTTCCACCCCGCCGAGAACATCCGCAAGATGAGTGCCGGCATCCCCCTGGACGACAACGACCGCGCCGGCTGGCTGGTACGCCTGGGCGAGGAGCTGCAAGCCACCATCGCCGCAGGCGAACGGCCCATCCTGACCTGCTCCGCGCTCAAGCGCCGTTACCGCGACACGCTACGCACTGCCGTACCTGCGCTGGGCTTCGTGTTCCTCGAGCTCACCCCCCAGGAAGCGGAAAAACGCGTGCTCGCCCGCCCCGGCCACTTCATGCCGGCCAGCCTGATCGAAAGCCAGTTCGCCGCCCTAGAACCCCCGCACGGCGAGCCCCTGACCCTGGCCCTGGACGCCACCCGCCCGGTTGCGGCCCTCGCCGAATCCGTGGATGCCTGGCTAAAGCCTTGCGGTGAGCGGGCCCTGGCGCGAACCGCCTGACCCGGTGGTTTTCCGGCTCACCAAAGACAGCGCTGTCTCGACGACTGATCTCAGCTGACGCTGCACCTACGTACCACCAAAACAACAACGACAAGACCGAGGCTTACGAACCATGTTCGGACTGGCTACTGATACCTACCTGCTGCTCGACGCGATGGTCACCATCGTCGCGCTGATCCTGCTGATCACCCATTTCAAGGTCCACCCTTTCGTTGCCCTCACCCTGGCTGCGGGCTTTCTCGGCCTGACCTCCGGCATGCCGGTGGCCAAGGTGATGAAGTCGTTCCAGGATGGCTTCGGCGGCGTGCTCGGCTTCGTCGGCATCGTCCTGGCCCTGGGCACCATGCTGGGTAAGCTGATGGCCGACTCCGGCGGCGCCGACCAGATCGCCCAGACGCTGATCCGCGCCTTCGGCAAACAGAAAGTGCACTGGGCCATGATGTTCGCCGCCTTCCTGGTGGGCATCCCGCTGTTCTTCGAGATCGGCTTCGTGTTGCTGATCCCGCTGGTGTTCATCGTCGCCCGCCGATCCGGCGTGTCGCTGGTGAAGATCGGCATCCCGCTGCTGGCCGGGCTGTCCGTGGTCCACGGCCTGGTGCCACCGCACCCGGGCCCGCTGCTGGCCATCGGCATCTTCCACGCCGACATTGGCAAGACCATCTTCTACGGCCTGCTGGTGGCGCTGCCCACCGCGGTGATCGCTGGCCCCCTGTTCGGTAACTTCATCTCGCGCTACATCCCCGGCAACCCCTCGCAGGAGCTGATGGACCAGATCGCCCGCGAGTCGAACCAGAACAACCTGCCCAGCTTCAGCGTGACCCTGCTCACCGTGCTGCTGCCGGTGGCGCTGATGCTGCTCAAGACCTTCGCCGACGTGGTGCTGCCGGCCGAGCATATCGTGCGCCAGTGGATGGACCTGATCGGCCACCCGATCACCGCGCTGCTGGCTGCCCTGCTGCTGGCCTTCTACACCTTCGGCTCGGCCCGTGGCTTCAACCGCCAGCAGATCATGAAGATGCTTGACCAGAGCCTGGCCCCCACCGCTGCGATCGTGTTGATCGTCGGTGCCGGTGGCGGCTTCAAGCAGATGCTGGTGGATACTGGCGTGGGCAACGTGATCGGGCAGATGGCCGTGCAGGCGCAGATCTCGCCGATCCTGCTGGCCTGGCTGGTGGCGGCGGTGATCCGTATCGCCACCGGCTCCGCCACCGTGGCCACCATCACCGGCGCCGGCATCGTCGCCCCGGTGATCGACCTGGTCCCCGGCGTGAACCGCGAACTGCTGGTGCTGGCCACCGGCGCCGGCTCGCTGATCCTGTCCCACGTCAACGACGCCGGTTTCTGGTTGGTCAAGCAGTACTTCAACATGACCGTGGCCGAAACCTTCAAGACCTGGAGCATGATGGAGACCATTCTCTCGGTGGTCGGCATCATCTTCATCATGTTGCTGTCGATGGTGGTCTGACCGTCCATCGGGGTGATCGCACCTTGTCGACATGGATGTGGCCCAAGTGAAAACGAGGCCCTGCGCTGGCAGGGCCTTTTTCTTGCTGTTGCACAGGAGCCTGCCCCGATGAAACCTTATTTCCTGCTGGCCGCCCTGCTCGTCTCCCCCCTGGCCCTGGCGGTCGGTACCGGTACCACCTACCCGGACGACCCCCACAGCCCAGCGCCGCAGCCCGGCGTCGACAGCACCCTCAACCCCATCGAAAAGCCCATGCCACGGGATACCGACCCACGGATCCAGGGCAGCGACCCGGAAAGCCCCGCGGCGCGGCAGAACGATGAGCGTGACTTGCCGGGGATGGGTGACAGCGGCTCGGAGGGGATGGGGCGCGAGGGTGCCAGCGGCAAGCCTTGAAAACCCGCTTCGCCGGCAAGCCGGCAAAGCGGGCCGCAAGGCCTCACCACTGGCGCTTGTCCGGTCGCGTCAGCCCGAGCTTCTCGATCTTGTAGCGCAGCATGTCCCGCGACAACCCCAGCAAGCGGGCCGACTTGGTGACGTTCCAGTCGGTGCGGTCGAGGGTACGGCAGACCATGTCGCGCTCCATGTCCGGCAGGCTGCCGGTCGCCTCCGGCTCATGGCGCGGGATGTCGTATACAGGTATCGGCGCAGGCGGGGCCAGCGGCTCATCCACCAAGGCCATGCACAGGTTCAACTGATGCGCGCCGATCACCTCGTTCGGTGCCAGCAGCACGGTCTGCTCGAGCATGTTGCGCAATTCGCGCACATTGCCCGGCCAGCTGTAGCCCAGCATCAAGGCCTCGGCTTCGGCGGAGAAGCGCAGGCCCGGCTTGCCATAGCGCCGGCCATGATGGGCGAGGAAATGCCGAGCCAGGCGCAGGATGTCCTGGCCCCGGGCATACAGCCGCGGCACTTTCAGAGCGATGATGCGCAGGCGGAAGAACAGGTCGCGGCGGAACTTGCCCTGCTGCACCATCTGCTCCAGGTTGCAGTTGGTCGCGCTGATCACCCGCAGGTCGACCTTGCGCTCCTTCACCGCGCCGATACGGCGGATGCTGCGATCTTCCAGCAGCTTGAGCAGCTTGGCCTGGAGCACCAGGTCCATCTCGCCGATCTCGTCGAGGAACAAAGTGCCGCCGTCCGCCGCCTCCACCAGCCCTACGCGGCGCTCCTTGGCATCGGTGAACGCCCCCTTCTCATGCCCGAACAGCTCCGCCTCGAGCAGGTTGGCCGGGATCGACGCGCAGTTGAACTCGATGAACGGCCCCTTGGCGCGGCAGCCGTCGAAATGCAGGGCCCGCGCCACCAGCTCCTTGCCAGTACCGGTCTCGCCCTCCACCAGCACCGGTGGCAGGTCGTCGCTGGCCATGCGCCGCTCGGCATCGAGCAACTGGCGCAGGGTGTGCTTGAGGTCGAGCATCGCCGGCGACTCGCCGATCAGCGCCTGCAAGCCAGACTTCTGCGCCTCGCGCTCCTGGTAGAACGACAGCGTGCGCTCCAGGCGCTCGGTGGCCAGGGCCTTGTCCAGCATCAGCTTGAGCTCGGCCAGCACCACCGGTTTGGTGAGGTAGTGGAAAGCCCCCTCCTTCATGGCCTGCACCGCGTCCTCGACGTTGCCGTAGCCGGTCATCATGATCACCTTGAGCTCCGGAGCCTGGGCAACCAGGGTGCGCAGCAGGTCGTGCCCGCTCATGCCGGGCAACGAGTTGTCGGTGAGCACGGCGTCGGGCCGGGCGCGCTGGATCTGCTCCAGGGCAAGCTCGGCACTGCAACACACCGTGACTTCGAAGCCCTTCAGGCTCAGGTAGGTGCGAATGTTGTCGGCAAGGATGTCGTCATCCTCGACCACCAGGATGCTGTGTTCCATGGTCCCCTCCCGCTGCAATATTGAAAGTCAGGCTGACGCGGGTTCCTTCCTCGATGCGGCTGCTCAGTTCGACCGAGCCGCCAAAGCGTTCCATGATGCGTTTGACCAGGGCCAGGCCCACCCCCAGACCGCCCTGCTTGGTGGTGAAGAACGGCTTGAACACCATGCGCCGCTGCTGCTCGGTCATGCCTTGGCCGGTGTCGCTGAGCACCAGTTGCGCCTGCCCGCTTTCCAGCACCTGGACCTCGGCGCACAGCTGCCCGCCGCTGGGCATGGCTTCCAGGGCATTGGCGAACAGGCTGTTGAGAATCTGGGTCAGTTGCAGCGGCTGGCTGGCGACCCACTGTTCGGAAGGCCCCTGTAGCCTGAACCGCACGGCATTGCGCTCGATCTGCGGGGCGAAGGCCTGGCGTGTGTCTTCAAGGGCGGCCATCAGGTCCACCGCCTCCGGCTCATCGCTGACCGGGCGCAGCGACACCAGCAGGTCGCGCACCCAACGCGACATGCGGTCGACCTGGGTGATGATGTCGGTGATGTTGCGCAGCGCCTGCGGGCTGGCGATATCCTGTGCGAGTTCGGCGCTGGAACGGATGTTGGCCAACGGGTTGCGCAGGCTGTGGGCCACCGCCGAGGACATCTCGCCCAGGGCGGCATAGGTTTCGCTGGCCACCAGGCGGTCCTGCTGGTGGTGCAGCATGCTGGCGGCGCGGCGCACAATCCAGAACAGGCCCAGGTAGATCAGTGCGCCGCCCACCAGGGTGGACGCCCAGATCAGCACGTAGCCACGCTGGATTCGCCGCACCAGGTCCTGGGGCTCCTTGTAGATCTCGACCATCGCCAGTACCCGCTCACCCTGGCTATCGAACAGCGGGATGTAGTTCTCGATGAACAGGTGCCTGGGCTCGCGCTGGAACTTCTGCTCCTCGCGGTCTTCATCGGCCTTGTGATAGCTGGCCGAAACGGCCTTGCGCGAGCTGAAGGCCTGATCGAGGTCGTCGTCCTCGTCGATGTGCTTGCCAATCAACTGCGGGTTGGTCGACCAGACCACGATGCGATCACGGGCGTAGACATTGGCCAGCAGCGTGTCGGGCAAGTGCTCCACATGGTCGAGGAACTCCACCCGGGTCGACTCCGCCAACGGGGCGCCGAACTGCAGGTGTTGCTGGTCCAGCCGAGGGTCGATCAGCTCGCCCATGGTGGTGCCTGGCGGCAGCTGAGAGTGACGGACCTCGGCCTGGGCCATGGCCTGGATGAACTGGGCAGTCAGCATGGCGTCGCGCTCGACGCTATCGCGCACCACGAAGCGGGTCGACACATAGCCCAGGCCACCGGCCACCGATGCGATGATCAGCAGGCTGACCAGGGAGAACCAGCGCAGCAGGTTGAATTCGTGCAACGGCACGGCCCTCTCAACCAAGGGGCCAAGGGTGCTGTCAGGGGTTTCGTTCTCCAGCGTCTGCATAGCTTCGTTCCCGCCTGGACGCCTGTTTGGGGCCACCCGTTCCAACGAGGTGGCGATGGTGCCCCTGGCGGCACTGCCGCGTGGGGTCACTGATAGGTCGCAGCAAAAAATCAGCCAAAAATACTTTTCGTATAAAAAACATAGAGTTGCATTAATTTATTAATTTCATTTATAGAAAAATTCCCCACATACGGGAAATAAATGAAAAATATAAAATCACTAAAAATCATGAATTTAACAAACATAATTCATGTTTTACATCACTCGGAAGCCAACCTGAAACTCAGCGACACCCTCGTGCCGGAACCGGGGTAACTGCTCAAGCGTACCGATCCCCCGAAACGCTCCATGATCCGCTTCACCAGCATCAGCCCCACGCCCAGGCCACCTTGCTTGGTGGAAAAGAACGGTCGGAAGGCCATGCGCTGCTGCCGTTCGCTCATCCCCTTGCCGGTATCGGAAAGGCGCAAGGTCAGGCTGCGTCGATCCCGCCGAATCACTTCGACACGCAGGTCGCCCCCCTGGCCCATCGACTCCAGGGCATTGGCGATGAGGCTGTTGAAGATCTGCACAAGCAGCGCTGGCTGTCCCAATACGCGCACGCCAGGCAGTTCAGGCAAGTGCACCTGTACCCGCCCCCTGCTCAGGGGCGCGGCGAAGGCCTGGACGCTTTCCTGCAACACCTGCCCCAGGTCCACCGGTACCGCTTCGTCATTGAGTGGGCGTAGCGACTGCAGCAGCTCCCGCACCCACTGCGACATGCGGTCGACCTGGTTGATGATGTCGTTGACGTGCCGCTGCGCCGGCCCCTCGTCGAAGGCCTGGGCCAGTTCAGCGCTTGAGCGGATGCTCGCCAACGGGTTGCGCAGGCTATGGGCCACCGCCGACGATACCTCGCCCAGCGCCACGAAGGTTTCATTACCGATCAGCCGCTTCTGTTGCACCGCCATGATCCGCGCGGCCCGGCGCATGATGCCGTACAGCCCGATGTAGACCATGCCAGCCCCCACGCTGATGGCCAGCCAGATCAGTATCAGGCCATGCTCGATACGCACGATCAGATCGTGGGGCTCCTTGTAGATTTCCACCATGGCCGTGACCTGCTCGCCGTCGGCATCGAACAGCGGGATGTAGTTCTCGATGAACAGCTTCTCCGGCGGCGTGATGAACTTCTGCTCGCTACGCACCTGGTCGAAGTCGTGATAGCTGGCCGACACGCGCATCTTGTATTCGAAGGCCTGGTCGAGGTCGTCGTCGGCGTTTATCAGCTTGCCGATCAGCGCTGGATTGCTCGACCAGATCACCGTGCGGTCAGGCGAGTAGATATTGGCCAGGAGCATGTCCGGCAGGTGGGCGATATGGTCGAGGAACTCACCCCTGGCTTTGCGCCGGGCCTCGGGGTCGACGTCCGGCAATGTCGGGTCGAGGCGTGGGTCGAGCAGCTCGCCCATGGTGCGCACATTGGGGATCGACACGTGGCGCACTTCGGCATCGGCGATGGAGGTGATGAACTGGGCAGTGAGCAGCGCGTCACGCTCGACGCTCTCGTCGATGATGTAGCGGCTGGAGATCAGCCCCAGCCCAACGGCCACTGAAACGATGAACGCCAGGCTGACCCAGGCGTACCAGCGCAACAGGTCGAACGGCCGCCGCGCCGCGCTGGCCTCGGTGGCGGGAATCAGTGTGTCGGGACGAGGGGCGAGGTCCATGGCGGGCTCCGCGGCTGGGCACCATCTACAGGTTATAGCCCAGAGTTGGGGAAAACTGGGGGAAGCCTGTCGCCTCGCCCCGTCGGGCTCAGTGAAAATCGCGGCTGCGCACCTCCAGCCCCTGCAGCAACGGGCTGATATCCTCCAGCCGTCGGGCAATCAGGTGGCGCACGCCACTTTCCTGCTCCAGCCGCCCGCTGACCTTGAGCAAGCGTGCCCCCACCAACGCCCGCCGCTGGCGCTCGGCCAGGTCGCGCCAGACCACCACGTTCACCATGCCGTGCTCATCCTCGAGGGTGACGAAGGTCACGCCACTGGCCGTCTGCGGCCGCTGGCGCCCGACCACCAGCCCGGCCACGGCGATGTTGTCGCCGTCCTCGACAACCGCCAGTTCCCCTGAGCTGCGACAGCCCAGTGCCCGCAGGCGCGAACGCAGCAGGGTCAACGGGTGGGGGCCGAGGGTGGTGCCCAGGGTGTCGTAGTCGGCATGCAGGTCCTGCGCCGCGCTAGGTGCCGGCAACGTCACCGCCGGCTCCGGGGCCGGCTCGGCCTGGGCGAACAACGGCAGCTGCGCTTGCACCGCCGCCACCTGCCAGCGCGCCTGGTGACGGTTGCCGGCCAGCGCCCGCAGCGCCCCGGCATCGGCCAGGCGGCCACGGGCGCGGCTGTCGAGCCCGGCGCGCAGGCACAGGTCCTCGACATCGCGCCAGGGCCGCTGCGCCCGCGCCTGCTCCAGGCGCTGGCCATCCGTCTCGCTGAAGCCCCGTACCTGGCGCAACCCCAGGCGGATGGCCAGGTCGCCCTCGCCCACCGGCTCCAGGGTGCAGTCCCAGGCACTGTGCAACACATCCACCGGGCGCACCTCGATGCCCTGCCGACGCGCTTCCTGCAACAGCTGGTCGGGGCTGTAGAAGCCCATGGGCCAGCTGTTGACCAGCGCGCAGGTGAAGATCGCCGGCTGATGGCATTTCAGCCAACTGCTGGCATAGCACAGCAGGGCGAAGCTGGCGGCGTGGGACTCGGGAAAACCGTAGCTGCCGAAGCCTTTGATCTGCTCGAAGATGCGCTCGGCAAACGCCAGCTCATAACCGTTGCGCAGCATGCCCGAAACCAGCCGTTGCCGATGCGGTTCAAGACCACCATGGCGTTTCCAGGCGGCCATGCTGCGGCGCAGTTGGTCGGCCTCACCGGGGGTGTAGTCGGCGGCTACCATGGCCAGTTCCATCACCTGCTCCTGGAACAGCGGCACACCCAAGGTGCGCTGGAACACCTCGCGGAGCTTTTCCGACGGGTAGGTTACCGGTTCCTGCTTGAGGCGACGACGTAAATACGGGTGGACCATGTCGCCCTGGATCGGCCCCGGGCGTACGATCGCCACCTCGATCACCAGGTCGTAGAAGTTCTCCGGGCGCAACCTGGGCAGCATGGCCATCTGCGCCCGCGACTCGATCTGGAACACCCCCATGGTCTCGGCGCGGCCAATCATCGCGTAGGTGGCCGGATCGGCCGATGGGATCGTGGCGAGCGTGAGCTCAAGCCCCCGATGCCGGTACAGCAGGTCGAAACAGCGACGCAGGGCACTGAGCATACCAAGGGCAAGCACGTCGACCTTGAGCAGGCCGACCATGTCCAGGTCGTCCTTGTCCCACTGGATCACCGTGCGCGCCTCCATCGTTGCGTTCTCCACCGGTACCAACTGGTCGAGGGGCTGCTCGCTGATGACGAAGCCACCGGGGTGCTGCGACAGGTGCCGGGGGAAACCGATCAGCTCGCCGGCCAGCACCAGGATGCGCCGCAACGATGGGCTCTGCCCATCGAAGCCGGCCTCGGCCAGGCGTTCATGGTCGGGGATACGGTCGCTCCAGCGCCCACAGCACTTGGCCAGGGCGTCCACCTGGTCGGCTGGCAGCCCCAGCGCCCGTGCCACGTCGCGCACCGCGCCGGCGGCGTGGTAGCTGCTGACCACGGCGGTGAGCGCGGCCCGGTGCCGGCCATAGCGGCTGAACACGTACTGGATCACTTCTTCGCGGCGCTCGTGCTCGAAGTCCACGTCGATGTCCGGCGGTTCGTTGCGTTCGCGGGACAGGAAGCGTTCGAACAGCAGGCGGTGCACCATGGGGTCGAGCTCGGTGATGCCCAGTACGAAGCACACCACCGAGTTGGCCGCCGACCCCCGCCCCTGGCACAGGATGCGCTGGCGGCGGGCGAACGCGACGATGTCGTGGACGGTGAGGAAGTAGCTTTCGTAGCCCAGTTCCTCGATCAGCGTCAGCTCCTTGTCCAGCACCGCGCGCACCTTGTCGCTCGGGCCGTCGGGCCAGCGCCCGGGCAGGCCTTGCTCGCACAGCGTCCTCAGCCAGCTGGCGGGGCTGTGCCCTTCTGGCACCAGCTCGCGGGGGTACTGGTACTTCAGTTGTGAGAGATCGAAGGTGCACAGTCGAGCGACATTCAGCGTCTCATCCAGCAATGGCGCGGGGTACAACTCCCGTAACTGGGCGAGCGGGCGCAGGTGGCGCTCACCGTTGGCGAACAGCAAGCCACCCGCCTCGGCCACGGTGCAATGGGCACGGATGGCGGTCATGCAATCCTGCAGGGCGCGGCGGCCACGGGCATGCATGTGCACGTCGCCGCAGGCCACCAGCGGCACGTCGAAACGCAGGCCCTGCGCCTGCAGCCCCGCCAGCCGGGCCGGGTCGTCGGCACCACGGTGCAGGTGCGCGGCCAACCACAGGCGCTCGCCAAACAGCGTGCGCAACCATGCCCCGGTTTCCCCTGCGTCACCAGGGGCGGCGACCCACAACGCCAGCAGGCCCTGGTGATGGGCGGCGAGATCCTCGCCGAGCAACTGGTAACTGCCCTTGCGTGCCCGGCGCCGGGCGCGGGTGATCAGGGCGCACAGGTTCTGGTAGCCGCGCAGGTCCTGCACCAGCAGCACCAGCTTGGGGCCCTGATGCAGCTGCACCTCACTGCCGATGATCAGCCGCACCCCATGCGTCTTGGCGGCCTGCCAGGCCCGGACGATGCCGGCCAGGGTGCACTCGTCGGTGATCGCCAGGGCTTGGTAGCCCTGCTCACGGGCCCGTCGGAACAGTTCATCGGCGCTGGAGGCGCCGCGCTGGAAACTGAAATTCGATAGGCAGTGCAGCTCGGCATAGCCTGGCGTGTTCATGCGAACCAGCCCTGCAACCACAGTGGCCCGGGCTGGGCCAGGTCGCGGTAGGCCCAGCCGCGCAGGCCGTCGCGGGTCTCGATGCGATAGTAGTCACGGCGCACGTCGCCGCCATCCCACCAGCCAGACTCGATGCGCTCGGCCTGGCTTAACAGGCGCAAACCCATATCGGGCAAGGCCCGTGGCTCCGGTAGTAACCAACCAGGGCGGCTGCCCGGGGCGACGACCAGTCGGCCCGCGCCCTCCTGCCAGGTTCCTCGCCAGGCGCATTCGGGGCGATGATCGGCCTCGGCGCGCAGGCCCTTGACCGCTTCGTCGCCCAGCCGCGCCCGTAACCGTTCGCGCAACTGCTCCCAGGGCTGGGCCTGTTGGGCACGTTGGTCGAACAAGGCCCGATGCTGGGGCACGAAAGCCGGCAGGTCCGCGGCGACCAGGCGCAGGTTGCGCACAGGGGCCGGGATGCGCAGCGGCTCCAGCCGCCCCCGGACCAGTTCGAAGAGCATCGCCGCGTCGCGCTCGGCGGCCAGCAGGCCGACCATGAGCCGCGTGTCCGGGCCTTCGGCGTGCTCCAGGTGCAGCTCGAAACGCTGCACGCCGCAATCCCGCCCGGCCAGGAAGGCGGCCAGGTCGGTGACCAGGCGGCGCAGGGGGAACAGCAGCGCCTGGTGTGATTCGACATCGAAGTTCAGCTCCAGCCGCGCCTCGAAACGGTCGGGCGGCTGGTAGAAGCCCAGCCCCAGTGTGCGCAGGCCGAGCAACTGGTCCAGGTGCACCTGCACTTGGCCGCTGAAGCGCCTGGCCAGCGCTTCGCGCGGCAGCGCGAGCACCTCCCCCAGCCGCCGCAGGCCCATGCGCGCCAGGGCGGTGCTGGCCTCGGACGGCAGGCCGGCACGATCGATGGGCAGGTTCGACACAGCGGCGCGGGTTTCATCAGGGCTGGCCACGGCTAGACCGTCATGAACGTTGGCGAGCATGCGCGCGGCCACTGGATTGCTGGCCAGCACGATGCGCTGACGCAGCCCCAAGGCGGCCAGCTCCTGGCGCAACTGCGCCTCGAACAGCGGCCAGGGCCCGAACAACTGCAAGCTCGAGCCTACTTCCAGCAACAGTGCGCGAGGGTAATGCAGGCTGACCTGGGCGCTGAAGCGATAGGCCCAGGCGGCCAGCAACTGCTGCAGCTGCTCGATACGTGCCGGTTCGACCTCGACGCAAGTGAAACCATCGGCCAGGGCGCGGGCGGCGGTCAGGGTCTGCCCGGCACGCAGGCCCAGCTGGCTGGCGGCCGGGTTGACCGCACGCAGCACGCGGCGCTGGGCCGGCCCGTCGATCAAGACCAGCGGTGTGTCGGGGTCGTCACGCTCGCGCAGGACAGTGTCCAGCGCCAGCTGCGGCAGCAGGATGCAGGCCCAGAGCATGATGCATCAGCCCCGCCCTGGGCAGGCGATGGGTGCGGCGGGCGGCAGGCCGCCACGGCACTTGAGCACCCGCCACTGCGCCGGGCGGGTGTCGATGGCGATGCGCAGGGCGGCGGGCGACGGGTTGAGCGCGGCCTGTTGCGTGCGGCAGGCAAAAGCCAGGGCCTCGCCGGTTTCCGCCGCCACCTGCAGGCGCCGCAGCGCGCGGTCGTCGGCGCGCGCCGGCCAGCACAGCACGGCCGCGCAACTGCCCGAGCGCAGGCACTGCTCGGCCGCCCACAAGGCGTCGACCGCCGTGGCGTCGACCTGGGCCAGCCAGCGCAGGTCCACCCCCGCCGCCTGCCAGGCCGGCGCGAAGGGGATGAACGGTGGCGCCACCAGCACCACCCGCTCGCCGACGCCGGTCAGGCGTGCCAGCGTCGGCCAGAGCAGTTGCAGCTCGCCACACCCCGGGCTGGCCAGCAACAGTTCGCTCAGCGCCGCCGAGGGCCAGCCGCCTTCGGGCAGCCGAGCGTCCAGCACGGGGTGCCCGGTGGGTTGCAGGCCAAGCGGGCGGGCCTGCGCTTGCCGACCACGCCAGACCTTGCGCTGGTCGAGCAGGCGGTCGAGCTCGACCACCGCGCCCATCAGTCGCGCCTCAGCAGGCCGCAGAACACGCCTTCGATGAAGAAGTCGCGTTCCGGGCCCACGTCGATGGGCTGGTAGTGCGGGTTACGCGGCAACAGGCGGTAGCCCTCGCAGGTGCGCTGCAGGCGCTTGATGGTGACCTCGCCGTCGAGCCGGGCGACGACGATCTGCCCGTCACGGGCATCGCCCTGTTGGCGGATGCCGACCAGGTCGCCGTCGAAGATGCCGTCGTCGACCATCGAGTCGCCACGCACCTTGAGTAGATAGTCGGGAGTACGCCGGAACAGGCTGGGGTCGAGCAGCAGTTGCTCGTGAATGTCGAGGTCGGGGCCGATGGGGGCACCGGCGGCCACCTGGCCCAGCACCGGCAGTTCGAGTATTTCGGGCCGGCGCAGCGGTTCGGCCAGGCGAATGCCCCGCGCCTGGTTGGGCGTGACATCGATGTAGCCGGCCTGGCACAGGGCGGTGATGTGCTTGCGCGCCACGCTGCGCGAGGCGAAACCGAAGCGCTCGGCGATGTCGGCCAGCGAGGGGGGCTGGGCCTGGTCGGTGATGCGCTCACGGATGAAAGCGAGGATGGCGCGGCGTTTGGGGGTCAGATTGTCCATGGAGCACATTTGTACTCTTTTTGCGAGATGCTGGCCAGCGCCCTTCGTCGGCCAGTGGCACTGCTGCGTAAGCGCCGAGCAGACAAAAAAGCACTGCCTTCACTTGATCAGATACCCCACCCCTTGACTGGACCTCACCCTTAGCGTCTAGAGCTCTGTCTTTGCACAGGCACAGCATAACTATGCAAAACCATACCCAAAACACATAACCAACCAACCACAGCATTACCTTCCAACCAGTCAGGTCGATAACCTATGAAAAGAAAATAGGAGGACTGAACAATTCTCAGATAATAGCTAACAAAGAATACATTATATCCAACGCACCCCCAGAACATCCACGAACTCAGCCGTCGGCCAGAGAGCTTTAACTTCATAACGTAGGCCACCACGATTCCTATCGCCACACAAAGCCCGAAAAACGGAACAATCATTCCTTATTCCACTCGACCCAAATCAGGTCACCCGTCAGCACATTGACCCCTAGTTCAAACGTCAATGGCCCTGCCCCCATCGCTACATGAGCCCGAGTCTTATCTGAATCGATATATCTAAATAGACGTCTGGCGGTAGGTAACACGACAAATCGACCAAGCGAATAACCCGATAGCAGCAGATCACCAAGTCCGTATGCAATATTTCCATGCGATGCTTTACCGCCAAGCGACTTGGCGATCTCTTGATAGCCTCTGCGAAGCGGCCCTACGACATCATTTCCCCCTTGAATAATATTACGCCCATTCTCATAAACGTTATTCAATCCATGTTGAACAAGCGCAAGGCCCGCCGTGCCGCACATGAGGCCTGCGGAGTACTTACAAACGGCAACACCACCAGCGATCTGTAAAAGCCCCGACCCTAGCCCAGCGACAATTCTTAGATATTCAACAACATCAAAATAGAGGGAGCGGTGTTCTTCCCTGATTTTCTTCAGTCCCTCCTCCGCAGTTTTCCTGCCGGTCCGAACCTCCTCCACAATGCCCTTCCCGACATACGCCATCTCCTGCGTGAACTGCAGCCGCAGCATCCCGTCATCCAAACACCGCGCGGCCACCTCGCAGGCATATTGGGTCAGCCGGGCCGCCGCATGGCTCACTTCCCAGAAGTCGTCATCCCACGGGACCTCGTGCTCGCTGCGCGCCGTCATTCCTCACCCCAGGTCGCATAGCCGGTGGTCCCCGCCGCATGGTGCACCCAGGAAATCTCCCGATAACGGATCGCCAGGTGCTCCTGCGGTTCCTGCTCATTGAGCAGGACGGCATGGGGCATGGCCACGTTCTGTTGGACGATCAGCCCGCCGCCGAGCCTTACCGAGTAGTACCTTTCCTGCAGGCCCGCAGCACTGGTGCGGAAAAAGGTGAGATCACACTCCACCCGCTCCCGCGAATCGAGCGCCTGCGCCAGCAACGGGGTGGACTTGTCGACGAACTTGGTGAGATAGACCGGCCGGTGCAGCGCCCGGCTGACGTTGTCGAGGTTGGAAAGGCTGTGATCGAAGGCCAGGACCATGATCTGGTCCCGATGGCCCGCCTGGCATTTGTTGCCGATGGAGTCCTGGGTGGAACACCCCGCCGAAATCAGGCCCTGAAGCGCGCCCGTGATCGTCATGTAGCCGTGATACGCCATGCTGCGAACTCCCTGTAAAAAGTTCGCACTGTAAAAAACGTAAAACCGTGCTGTATGTCGGACGCGTCCGAAAATACACCATTGAGAAGTTGCCAAATATGACAGACAGCATGACAAGGGTTTCATGGTCGCCTAATGGCAGGCAGGTGCTGGGCTGTAGCCTTGCAGTGCTCTGTAGATCGAGCGCCGCCCGCGCGGCGCTTCGCCAGCAAAGCCGGTTCCTGCGTTGTTTCGGGCCAGTCATGCCTGGGAGGGTACCGCTGTGCTCACCCTGCAAGGGCCGGCTTGCCGGCGATACAATATCGGCAGCCCCCCGAAACCCTAACCACGCCGCTGCATCCAGGCCGCCGCCAACCCGCTCAGGCAAATGACCGAAATCCCCACCAGGCTCATCCCATCCGGCACCTGACCGAACACCACCGCCCCCAGCAACCCGGCAAAAACGATCTGGCAGTAACTGAACGGCGCCAGCAACGCCGGCGCCGCATGGCGGAACGCCTGGGTCAACAGCAGGTGCGCCGTCATCCCGCAGCCGCCCAGCGCCAACATCAACAACACATGCGGCCACGCCGGCACCTGCCAGAAGAACGGCACCAGCGCCGTCATGATCACGGTATTGCACAACCCCGCGTAGAAGTTGCTGGTGGTCGGGCTGTCATGGGCCGCCAACTTGCGCGTGAGCAATTGATAGAAGCAGAACCCCAGCGCCGAACCGAACGGGAACAGGATGGCCGGCGTGAACAGGGCGCCCCCCGGGTGAACCACCACCAACACACCGATGAACCCCATCACCACCGCCAGCCATTGCCCCAGCGTGACCCGCTCCTTGAGCAAGGGCACCGACAACGCGGTGACCAGCACCGGCGCGAGGAAGTTGACCGAGGTCGCCTCCGCCAGCGGCAAATACTGCAGGCCAGCGGTAAACAACAGGCTGGTGCTGAGCAGGCTGAGTGCGCGCAGGGTTTGCAGCAGCGGCCGGCGGGTGCGCAACACGGCAAGGCCGGCCTTGGGCAGGAAGATTCCGGCCATCAGCAACGTGTGCACCACATAGCGCGCCCACACGACCATGATGATCGGGTACACGCCACCGAGAAACTTCGAAAGCCCATCATGGCTGGCAAACAGGAAGGTGGCCACCACCACCAGGGCGATGCCGCGCAGCGGCTGGTTGACTCCGGACAGCGGCGTACTGGAACTCATGGGGCTCTCGGGCGATGGCCCGGCATGGCGCCTGGGCATGCGCGGATTCTAGAAGAGAACCCCTGGGATGAACAAAGCTTTATGTTCCAACTGGTACATTCCGTTCGCTGATCGACCACTTTCCCCAGGGCAGGGTCACTCCCGCTCGCTCAGCAATTGCTGGATCACCTGTTCCTGGCCGGCATAGTCCCCCTCGCCAAAATGCACATGACGGACCTGGCCCCGGCGGTCGACGAAATAGTGCGCGGGCCAGAACTGGTTGCCCCAGGCGTTCCAGATGCGGTAGTCATTGTCCACCGCCACGGGGTAGTCGATCCCCAACTGCCGGACCTGCGTGCGCAGGTTGCCGACATCGTGCTCGTAGTCGTACTCCGGTGTGTGCACCCCGATCACCACCAACCCCTGGTCGGCGTAGCGCCGAGCCCAGTCGTTGACATGCGGCAGGCTGCGCCGGCAGTTGATGCAGTCATAGGTCCAGAAGTCGACCAGCACTACCCTGCCCTTGAGCGAAGCGGCATCCAGCGGTGGTGAATTGAGCCACTGCTGCGCACCGGTCAACGCGGGCATGGCCCCCAGGTCAGGCGCAGGCGACCGGGCCGCCAGGGCCAGGCCAGCCAAGGCGCAGGTGGCCGCCACGGCGACCAGCGACACGCGCCCTGGGCGGCGCCTGGCGCCGCCAGGTATCGAAGTCATCGGCCAGGCTCCCGATCAGTGTTCGTGGCAGCCATCGGTGGCGTAGGTCAGGTACTGCAGGTCATGCTGACGGCCCTGGGAGTCGAGGTAGTTCATGCGCGAGTTGGCCACCCCGCAACTGACGTTGGGGTCAGTCTGGATCGACAACACTTTCTTCACATCCAAGCGCTCCCCGTAGTGGTACGGCATGGCCTTCGGGGCTTGCTGGGTGGCGGCTTGCGCGGCGATAGCCCCCAGGCTGAGCAGGGCGAAAAGGCTGACACGGGCAAAGGCCTTGGCGTTCATGGTGTATCTCCTCGTGCGGCTTGAAATGGGAAGGCGTGTGCTTCCCCGTAGCGCCATTGGATGCCCGCCAGGTATCCCGCTTGTGTCGGCCCACCGGCCGCCATGCCTCATGCTGTAACAACAGCTACAGCGGATACACTGCAATACAAACCGAGGCAGGCAAGCCGGCATCGCCTCGGTAGACTGCGCTCACGCCCCCTGCACAAGGACACCGCCCAATGGAACACGTCGATCACATCCTGATCGTCGACGACGACCGCGAGATCCGCGAACTGGTCAGCAACTACCTGAAGAAGAACGGCCTGCGCACCAGCATCGTTGCCGACGGGCGGCAGATGCGCGCCTTCCTGGAGAACAACACGGTCGACCTGGTCGTCCTTGACATCATGATGCCGGGCGACGATGGCCTGCTGCTGTGTCGCGAACTGCGCGCCAGCAAGCACCGCAACACGCCGGTGCTGATGCTCACAGCGCGCAACGACGAGACCGACCGCATCATCGGCCTGGAAATGGGCGCCGACGACTACCTCACCAAGCCCTTCTCCGCCCGCGAGCTGCTGGCGCGAATCAACGCGGTGCTGCGCCGCACCCGCATGCTGCCGCCCAACCTCACCATCAGTGAAAGCAGCCAGCTGATCGCCTTCGGCCCCTGGCGCCTGGACACCACCGCGCGGCACCTGCTGGACAGCGAGGGTACCCTGGTGGCGTTGTCGGGCGCCGAATATCGCCTGCTGCGGGTGTTCCTCGACCACCCGCAGCGGGTGCTCAGCCGCGAACAGTTGCTCAACCTCACCCAGGGCCGCGAAGCGGACATCTTCGACCGCTCCATCGACCTGCTGGTCAGCCGCCTGCGCCAGCGCCTGGGCGATGACGCCCGCGAGCCCACCTGCATCAAGACCGTGCGCAGCGAAGGCTATGTGTTCTCGCTGGCGGTGCAACTGCTGGGGGCGTCGACATGAAGTGGCCGCGCAGCCTGGCCTCGCGCCTGGCGCTGATCTTCTTCACAGGCCTGGTGCTGGCCTACGGCCTGTCGTTCAGCTTGCAAGCCTACGAGCGCTATATCAGCAGCCGCTCGATGATGCTCAGCAACCTGGAAATGGACGTCGCCACCTCGGTGGCCATCCTCGACCGCCTGCCAGCGGCTGAACGACCAGCCTGGCTTGCGCGGCTGGAACGACGTACCTACCGCTACCGCCTGGATGATGGCTTGCGAGGCACCGCGATGCCGACTGCCGACCCGCCCCTGGCCGCGGAGTCGATCGTCAAGGCCATCGGCGGCCGATACCACCTGACGTTCCGGGAGATTCTCGGCCCCAATGCGCATTTCCAGACCCACCTGCGCCTGGCCGATGGCGCCCCTCTGACCATTGATGTCACCCCGACGTCAGTGCCGGTGGCCACCTGGCTACCGGGTGTCCTGTTGATCCAGTTGCTGGTACTGCTGTCGTGCACCTGGCTGGCGGTACGCCTGGCCATCGGGCCACTGACCCGCCTGGTGCAGGCCGTCGACAACCTCGACCCGAACAGCCCCGGGCCACTGCTCGACGAGAGCGGCCCGAACGAGGTGCGTTACGCCGCGGTCGCCTTCAATGCCCTGCAGGCGCGTATCGCCGCCTATCTCAAGGAGCGCATGCAACTGCTGGCCGCCATTTCCCACGACCTGCAGACCCCGATCACGCGCATGAAGCTGCGGGTGGAACAGATGGACGAAGGGTTGGAGAAGGAAAAACTGTGGCACGACCTGGATGCCATGGAGCACCTGGTGCGCGAGGGCGTGGCCTACGCCCGCAGCATGGACAGCAGTACCGAGGCGCCCTGCCGGGTCAACCTCGACGCCTTCCTCAACAGCCTGGTCTTCGACTACCAGGACAGCGGCGCCAAGGTGGACCTCCACGGCAGCGCCCAGGCCACCCTGCAAACCCGCCCCCACGCCCTGCGTCGCGTACTGGTGAACCTGGTGGACAACGCCCTGAAATTCGCCGGCGCCGCACACCTGGAAGTGAACCACGAACAGGGGGTGATGCTGATCCGCGTGCTCGATGACGGCCCGGGCATCCCGGCGGACGAGCTGGACGAAGTGCTCAAGCCGTTCTACCGCGTCGAGGCCTCGCGTAACCGCAGCACCGGCGGCACCGGGCTGGGGCTGGCGATTGCCCACCAATTGATCCAGTCCATGGGCGGCAACCTGACCCTGAGCAATCGCCTGGGGGGCGGGCTGTGCGCGCAGATCGAGCTGCGCTGAAGCGCCGCTCAGCCCTTGTCCGCCTTGCCCGCCGCCGCCGCGAACCGCGCCAGCCGCACATCCAGCCGGCGCGGTCGCACGCCGTGGTCCTCGGCCCGCTCCTTGCGCCGGATGGCGTTGCGCACCATCAATGACCCCAGGTAGCGGATCGGTTCCGGCGGGAACTGCCCCAGCGGCCCCTTGACCAGCGGCGAGCGGGTCCAGTCATTGTCCTGGCCCAGCGTCAGCGACGCCAGGATCTGCCCCCCCATGTGGCACGGCCCGACACCGCTACCGGAGTAACCAAAGCCATAGAACACGTTGCCCTGCCCGTCGAGCCGACCGAAGAACGGCAGGCCGGTCACCGAGCGATCCGAAGGGCCGTTCCAGCTGGCTGCCAAGGGCACGTCGGCCAACGCCGGGAAGAAATCCGCCAGGCTTTCGTGCAGCAATGGCCGATACGGTGATGGCTGGTCGAACACCGGCAACATGCGCCCGCCATAGGCGAAGGTGTTGCCCCCTTTGCCAAGCATCAGCCGGCCATCGGAGGTGTTGTGGTAGTAATGCACGAAGATCCGCGAGTCGAGCACGCTGACCCCGCTGTCAAGGCCGATCTGACGCAGCAGCTCCGGGCATGGCTCGGTGACCACCATGTCGCTGGAGACAATCGCCACGCTGCGCTCGAACTGCGGGAAGGCCCGTGCCATCCAGGCATTGAGGCCAAGCACCACGCGGTCGGCACGAATGGTCCCAGCCCGGGTGCGAACCTGTACCGGGGCGCCATGTTCCAGCCCGGTCATCGCGGTGCCCTCATGAATGCGCACGCCACGCTGCAGGGCGACCCGGCGCAGACCACGCACCAGCCGCCCGGGTTGCACCGTGGCCGCGGCCGGTGAGTACCAGCCTTCGAGGTGGCGGCCGGAGCCGGCCAACCGTTGCACCTGCTCCAACGGCAAGCGCTGGAAGGAATTGATCCCCTTCTGCTCCAACGCGGCGATCACCGCATCGGTGCCGCCAACCTGGGCCTGATTGGTGGCGGTGTACAAGGTACCGTCCATGCGGTAGTCGCAGTGGATGCCATTGGCGCGGCAAAACGCGCCGATGGCTTCGATGCTGCGTTCCGACTCACGCACCAGGCGTATCGCCTCCGCCACCCCGAACAGGCGCTCCAAGGTGAAGTACTTGGCCGACCAGGACAGCGCGCAGCCACCGTTGCGGCCACTGGCCCCGGCGCCGCAGATGTCCGCCTCGACCAGCAGCACATCGAGCTGCGGCGCCTGTTCCTTGAGCATCAGGGCCGTCCACAGCCCGGTGTAGCCCCCCCCGACGATGCACACGTCGCAGCGGGCATCGCCTTGCAGCGGCGGGCACAACGCTTCGTCTTCCTGATCCAGGGCCTGTTGCAGCCAGAAGGGTCTCATCTACTCGCTTTCCTCTAGGTACGCAGTGGCTTGATCGCCATGCCGGTGTTGGGTGCCACATCGCTGGCTTGTGGGGCGGTCGCCGGGCGGCTGTTCCAGTGCGGCAGCAGCACCAGGGCGGAGAACAGCGCGGTGCCGGCGAAGATCATGAACACCGTGACGCTGTCGAAGTACCCCGGCAGCAAGCCGCCAAGCACCGCGCCCACCGAGCCGCAACCGTTGACGAAACCTGCCGCCGTAGCGCCGGCCTTGGCAGTGCCGAAGTCGATGGCCGCGGCACCGCTGATCATCGAGTCCGGGCCGTACAGGGTCAGGCCCATCACGAACAGCAAGGCCACCACCAGCGCCACGCTGCCGCTGTGCATCGCCGCCATGAAGCCCGCCAGGGTCACGGTCAGCAGCACCAGGCTGATCACACAGGCTGGCATGCGCCTGGCACCGAACAACTTGTCCGATGCCAGGCCGATGATGATCGGCCCGAGCAGCCCGGCCAGCTCGAAGGCGGTGGGGATGATCGCCGCGCCCACCTTGCCCACCGACGGCATCTGCTCGAAGACGATCACCGGCCCCCAGAGCAGGATGGCGTAGCGCGCGGGCTTCAACATGAAGTAGGCAAGCCCCAGGGTGAGCACCGTGCGGTTGCGCAGGATCTCGCGCAAGGGCGCCCAGACGCTGCACAGGTGCGTGCCCGGGGCCATGCTCTGGGGCTCCGGCTCCACCGCCGGCAAGCCGACATCTTCAGGCTTGTTGCGCTGGAAGATAAAGAACAGCACGGCCACGCCGGCCACCACCGCGGCGCTGGAGAAGAACGCCGCGTGCCAGGTGCCGACCAGGGTGTAGGCCCACCAGCCGGCGAACGGCGAGGCGACCAAGCCACCGAAGGCGTAGCACGAGCTCCACAGCCCAAGTACCCGCCCGCGCTGCAAGGCGGGGAAAAAACTGCCGATGTTCTTGCACAACCCCGCCCAACCGGTGGACTGCGCCAGGCCTTGTATCAGCATGCAGGTGGCGAAGATTGGGAAGGTCGCGTAGCTGCCCATCACCACGGCGGCGATGGCCGAGATCAACAAGCCACCCAGCACCACCACCCGTGGCCCGAAGCGATCGGCGAGCATGCCCCAAGTGAACTGGCCCACGGCATAGGCAGCCAGGTAGATCGCATCGAGGTTGGCCATGGCGGCCTTGTCGAGCATGAACGTCGGGTCTTCAGCGATGCCGAGCTTGGCCACCGAGAAGGCCTTGCGGGTGAAGTAGAAGGCGGCGTAAGCCAGCCAGGTGATCGCGAAGATCTGCATGCGCCACCGCTTGATGGCGCCAAGTGAATGATTCATGTGGATCTGACCTCTTGCTTGAGTGTGCCGGCAGAATGTGAAGAAACGCCTGTCTTGTTGTTGTGTTGCGCACTGCGTGACGGAGGGACGTCACCTGGTCAGATGGCTCGGCGGTCTGGCGCGACCTGGGCGAGGCCATGGCCCTTGAAGGCCGCTTGTGGCGGTCTGTCCGGGGTTGAAAGATATGGAAACAGGTGCAGACTGATAAATAAAATCGATTTATCGTATTTCACTTATAAGTCCAGCTTTTAACAGGAGTGCTCGATGTCGGTCTCCCACGCTCAACTCAAGGCTTTTCACGCCGTCGCCGAACAGGGCAGCTTCACCCGTGCGGCCGAACGGCTGTTCCTCACCCAGCCGGCGGTGTCCGACCAGGTGCGCAAACTGGAGGAGCGCTTTGGGGTGCTGCTGTTCCATCGCAACAAGCGCTCGGTGCAACTGACCGACCTGGGCGAGCGCCTGCTGGGGGTGACCCAGCGCCTGTTCGCCTGCGAGGCGGAGGCCGTTGAACTGCTGCAGGACTCCCGCGCCCTGCACACCGGCAGCCTGGTGCTGGCAGTGGATGCCCCGGTGCACGTGCTGCCGCAGATTGCGCGCTTCTGCCAGCGTTACCCGGGCATCCAGGTGAAGATCGAGACCGGCAACACCGACGCGTCGCTGGCCCGGCTGTTCAGCTACCAGGCCGACCTTGCCCTGTTGGGGCGTGATGTCGATGACGAGCGCCTGTACTGCGTGCCGATGCGGCGGGACCCGATGGTGGCGTTCGTTTCGCATCAGCATCCGTGGGCCAGCCGTGGCGAGATCAGCCTGGCGGATCTGGACGACACGCCGCTGGTGCTGCGCGAGCCGGGGTCGGTGACGCGGCAGACGCTGGAAGAGGAAATGCAGCGGGCCGGGTTGCGCATTCGCCCGGCGATCCAGGTGGAAGGCCGGGAAGCGGCGCGCGAGGCCGTGGTGGTGGGGATTGGCGTGGGGGTAGTGTCGGCGGCGGAGTTCGGGGCCGATGCCCGGGTC
The DNA here is from genome assembly GCF_023277925.1 of Pseudomonas entomophila. Lineage (NCBI taxonomy): Bacteria > Pseudomonadati > Pseudomonadota > Gammaproteobacteria > Pseudomonadales > Pseudomonadaceae > Pseudomonas > Pseudomonas entomophila. The sequence continues at coordinate 1,107,066 of NZ_CP063832.1, read as the reverse complement.
TGTGCCTTGCCGATTGTCGATTGCCAGCGGCATCTGACTGAGACGCTGGTGTGCCTGAGCGAGCAACGGACGCGGCGGGTGGTGGCTACGTTTCTGGAGATGGTGCGGGAGGGGCTTTGATTTTGGCTTCGGCTTCGGCTTCGGATTCGGATTCGGATTCGGATTCGGATTCGGATTCGGATTCGGATTCGGATTCGGATTCGGATTCGGATTTCAGAGTATGGGTTTGGAGGTTTGTGAGCATATCCATTGGCGATAGTGACGCTGATTCACCTTTCCGCCCTTACGGCGGCCTACTTTGGTCTTGGCCAAAGTAGGCAAAGCCGCTTGCTCCATCATCCGGCCCCTGCGCTTCGCTCCGGGGTCCCCTCGCTCCGTTCTTGCTCCCGTGGGTACCGCGCTGAACGGCCCATCCTGGGCCGCAGCGCTCGACGGCCATCCATGGCCGTCGCCCCACTACGCAAGAACTCCACTCGGCCTCCTGAAGTCGCAATAGGCGGCGTCTGGACTATCGCGCATCAAGATCAAAAGCCGGGCGAGGCGCTACGCGCTCGCAGAAGCAAAGAGCAAAGAGCAAAGAGCAAAGAGCAAAGAGCAAAGAGCAAAGAGCAAAGAGCAAAGAGCAAAGAGCAAAGAGCAAAGAGCAAAGAGCAGAAACAATAATGGCGTTGTAATGCTGTGATGGATGTATTGTTTGTACCCTTGGTTCGCCGGCAAAGCCGGCTCCTACAATGGAATGTGCACCGTCCTGTAGGAGCCGGCTTTGCCGGCGAATACGCACTCAAGGCCAAGAACAGTCAACTAGCGACAGCTGCGCCTGCCCAGGCGCCGCCCGTAACTTCGCGACTTCAGGAGGCTGAGCGCAGGCGTCTGGAGGGCCAGGTGCGCAGCACCCTTCGGCGTTAGCCGAAGGCGCGAGATGTAGACTTGCGCAGCAAGTCGTAGGCCGCGCGGGCCCGGAAGGCGCCGGAGCGAAGGGACCCCGGAGCGCAGCGTAGGGGCCGTATGATGGAGCGAGCGGCTTTGCCTACTTTGGCCAAGACCAAAGTAGGCCGCCGTAAGGGCGGAAAGGTGAATCAGCGTCTACAAAGCAAATGGATATGCCCACAAACACAAAAACCAACCAACAACTAACGACTCAGGATCGCAGGATCGCAGGATCGCAGGATCTTAAACACAATCCACCCCACACATACCCGATTACCCCAAGGCCCCACCCATGCTCTACCGCCTAGCCGCCGACACCCTGGTCCTGTTCCACCTGTCTTTCATCCTGCTGGTCCTGTTCGGCGGTCTGCTGGCGCTCAAGCACCGCCGTGCCCTGCTCATCCACCTGCCCGCCCTCGCCTGGGGCCTGGCGGTGGAAGGCCTGCACCTGGAGTGCCCGCTCACCGCCTGGGAGAACCGCCTGCGTGCCGCTGCCGGCGACAGCGGTTACCCCGGGGGATTCGTCGAACACTACATCTGGCCAGTCATCTACCCAGTCGGCCTGACCCCGCAGATCCAACTATGGCTCGGCACCCTCGTCCTGCTACTCAACCTTGGCATCTACGGTTATGTGCTCTGGCGCCTAGCGCGTCGCCACCACGAATAACCGCGGGAACGGCAACAGCACCTTGCCATCGGTGGCCGGCGGATAGTCATGCTGCATGGCCTGCAGATACAGCTGCAGGAAGTCCGCCTGCTCCTGCTCATCCAACCTCGCCAGGTACGGCCGCAGCGCCGAACCCTTGAACCACTCGACGACTGCCTCGGCGCCGCCCATCAATGGGTGGTGATAGGTGGTGCGCCACACGTCCACCCGCGCGCACAACGGGCTGAGCAGATCGTAATAGAAAGCCGCGCCATGCCGGGGCGGCAGGCTGAAGTCGGCGAACTTGTCGGCCCATGGTCCACGGCTGGCAATCTCGCGCAACTGGCGGTGGGCGGGTTCGTCGAGGTTGTCGGGCGTCTGCACGGCCAGGCTGGCCCCTTCGCTCAACTGCCGCACCAGGTGCGGGTAGAGGCTGCCATGCTCCGGCACCCACTGCAGCGAAGCGTTGGCGAGGATCAGGTCCTGCGGCTCCTGGGCGACCCAATTGGCGATATCGGCAACCTCACAGCGCACCCTCGGCACACCCAGGCGCGGGCGTTGCCGGGCTTTGTCGATCATGTCCGGGTCGCTGTCCAGCGCGGTCACCTGGGCGTCCGGGTGGCGCTGCAGCAGCACTTCGGTGGAGTTGCCCGGGCCGCAGCCCAGGTCGGTGGCATGGCGCACCGGGCGTGGCGGCACCGCGGCGAGCAGGTCACGCACGGCGCGGGTGCGCTCATCTTCGAAGCGTGAGTATTGGGTGGCGGACCAGGCCATGGTCGGGCTCCTTCGATGGCAGATGCGTGCAGCATAAGCCAAGTCGCCCGGCAACGAACGAAAACGGCCGGTCCCCGAAGAGCGCCGGCCGTTGCAAGCAACGCCTGATACTTAGTGACGCTTGGCGCTACGGATCTGGTGCACCACGCCCATGGCCACCACGATGGCTGCGGCAATACCCGTGGAAATCACCAGAATCTGGTAGTCAGGCATGAACGCCATGGTCACCAGGGCGGCCACGATGAACACGATCACCAGGTAGGTCAGCCACGGGAACAACCACATCTTCAGGCGCACTTCCTTGCCCTCGGCGATCAGCTTGCGGCGCATGCGCAGCTGCGAGAAGGCGATCACCAGGTACACCAGCAGGGCGATCATGCCAGTGGTGTTCATCAGGGTTTCCAGCACATCCTTCGGGCGCAGGGTGTCGCTGAAGTTGATCAGCGCGCAGAACACCGCCACCAGGCATGAACCAATGATCGCGTTCACCGGTACACCGGTGCCGGTGCGGGTGAACTTGAACAGACGTGGCGCGTCGCCACGCTGGGCTAGGGAGAACAGCATGCGCGAAGCGGTGTAGTGGCCGGAAATCAGGCAACTGCTCACCGAGGTCAGTACCACGAAATTCATCAGCAGCTCAGCATACGGCACCCCCAGCAGCTCAAGAGTGCGGCGGTAAGCGCCATAACCGGAGACGCCCAGTTGCGGGTCGTTCCACGGTACCAGGCAGACGATCAGGAAGATCGAGCCCACGTAGAACAGGCACACACGCCACACCACCGAGTTGGTGGCCTTGACGATCTGGGTGGCCGGGTCCTTGGCCTCGGAGGCGGCGATGGTGACGATCTCGGCGCCCAGGAAGGCGAACATCACCCCCAGCAGCGCGCCGATCACCGTGGTGATGCCGTTGGGCATGAAGCCTTCGGCGGTCAGGTGGCTGATGCCGCGCACTTCACCGAACTGCCAGACGTTCATCACCGCGGCGGTGCACACCACCAGGAAGCAGACGATCGCCACCACCTTGATCAGCGCGAACCAGAATTCGAACTCGCCATAGTGCTTGACGTTGAAGAAGTTCACCGTGATCAGCAGCAGCGTGGTGGCCAGCACGAACACATTGACGCTGACATCAGGGAAGAAGCCATGCAGGATCTTGCCGGCGACATAGGCCTCCCAGGCCATCAGGATCACCCAGTACCACCAGTACAGCCAGCCAATGGTGAAGCCGGCCCAGCGGCCGATGGCGCGGTCGGCGTAGGTGGAGAACGAACCGGTATCCGGCGAGGACGTCGCCATCTCGCCCAGCATGCGCATGATCAGCACCACCAGGATGCCGCCGGCCAGATACGCCAGGACGGCGGCCGGGCCGGCGCTGTGGATCACGCTGCCGGAACCGACGAACAAGGCGCCGCCGATCACCCCGGCGATGGACATCATCGTCAGGTGGCGCGACTTCAGCGAGGCACTGAGCTTGCTCTCGTGCCCGTCCTTCGCGGTGGTGGATGTGGATGTAGCTTCCATCAGTTAAATACCCCGTGCTTCTTTTTATCCAAGGAAAAACTGTGAAACCCCGATGGCTATCGGTCTCACCTGTACATCAGTGCGGGCAGGGAGGTGTGCGGTGCACACGCAGGCCATCCGTGGCGGCCTGCTTACGCGGCCAGAGGCAACCCTCTGGACGAACTGAACCATGCGGGGGACGGACGCTGGGTGTCCGGCCACGCGGGAAGAAGGTGTGGGGCGGACCCCGACGGCAAAGCAGCGATGTTGTGATTATTCATGGCGCTGATACGTGCTGTGTTGGCTATATCTGACACGTAATGTAAAAATGTCGAACACATTGAGCCATGCACAGCGGCATGAAAAACGCACTGCACTGTACAGGCCGCCGATCCAATACACCCGCGATACCCCTGCCGGCGCCTGGCGTCCCGCACACCTGAAGGCACCCGAATGCTCCAGCTCCATCCGGACTCCTCCACCCCGCTGGTCAACCAGATCATCGATGGGTTGCGCGCGCTGATCGACGACCAGACCCTCAAGCCTGGCGCGAAGGTACCCTCGATCCGGGCCTTCGCCTCCACTTACTCGGTGAGCACCTTCACCGTGGTCGAGGCCTACGACCGGCTGGTGGCCCAGGGGTTGCTGGTAAGCAAGGGCAATGCAGGCTTCTTCGTCAATCGTGCGGCGAACGAGCTGCTGGACAAGCACAACGTCGAGGCCGACACCACCCGTCCCACCTTCAATTCCGAGTGGTACCTGCAACAGATCTTCGAGATCCGCCAATTGCCGTTCAAGCCGGGTTGCGGCTGGCTGCCCAACGACTGGATGTACGAGGAAGGCCTGCGTCGCGGCCTGCGCCAGGTGGCCGGCAGCCCGCTGGAACTTTCCGGCTACGGCGACCCCATGGGCCTGCCGGAGTTGCGCGCGCTGACCGCGCAGAACCTGCAGCAGGAACTGTCGATCGTCGCCAACCCGGCGCAGCTGATGCTCACTCACGGCGCCAGCCAGGCCCTGGACCTGGCCGTGCGCACCCTGGTGCGACCGGGCGATGTGGTGCTGGTGGACGACCCCGGCTACCCCAACCTGATGAGCATCCTGCGCACCCAGGGCGCCACCCTGATCGGCGTGCCACGCACCCCGGCCGGCTACGATCTGGACCACCTCGAACGCCTGCTGGCGCACCACCGCCCCACCGCGTTCTTCACCCAGCCGCACCTGCACAGCCCGACCTGCTCGCGCACCCCGCTGGCGCAGTTGCACCGCTTGCTGCAACTGGCCAGCCAGCACGGTTTGCGCCTGGTGGAGAACAACCTCTACGCCGATATGATCGCCGACCCGCTGCCATGCCTGGCGAGCCTGGACCACTTGCAGCAGGTGGTCTACGTCGGCAGCTATTCGAAAAGCATCTCGCCCAACGTGCGGGTCGGCTACCTGCTGGCCAACCCTGAACTTACGCAGCAACTGCTGCACCTGAAGATGCGCTCGGGCCTGACCACCTCGCAGGTGATGGAGCGGGTGGTGTACGCCGCGATCATCGATGGCCGCTGGCGCAAGCACCTCAAGCGCCTGCGCCAGCGCCTGGCCGAGGCGCACCAGGAGGTGGGCCGGCACCTGCACCGGCTGGGCTTCGAGCTGTTCATCGAGTCGGACGAGGGGATGTATATCTGGACCCGCCACCCAGCGATTCCAGACAGCGCGGCGTTGCTGGATGACGCGCTGGAGAAAGGCATCATGCTCGGGCCCGGGCAGCTGTTCATGGTCGATGCCAAGGCCACCGGGTGGATGCGCTTCAATGTGGCGTTCAGCACCGACCCTGCGATGTGGGAGTTGCTGGAGAAGGTGTTGGTCAAGCACGTGCGCCGCGGGGCGCTGTGACACTAGCCGTTCTGACCTAGCCCACCCGTGCTATTGAGGCCAGGGCAGGTGCCCGCCTAGATTGTCACTGCGCTGTGCAGGAGCATGGCGCGCTGACAATCAAGGAGAAACTCCATGTTCCGGTTCAACACTGCGCAAACGGAAAAGACCACTGCCAACAGCACCCCTCAGGTGCTGAGCGAAGCCGATCTGGAACACGTCTCGGGTGGCGATGCCTTCTATGACATTGGCATGAATTGGGCAAACGACCCCTTCGTGCGTCTGAAGTACGATGGCATCAGTTGGCCGAAGGGCGGTGCCCAGTGGTGGGCCAAGTAGCGCTCGTCGCTGTGGGGCGCATAGCGCCCCCTTGCTCTGACAATCAAGGAAAACCCCATACATCAAGTACACCTAGCACGCTGGTGCGATGGCTAACCGCCAGTAGCACTTAGGTGCAATAAACAGAGCGTTCCGCGCCCGGCGGATATTTGGGAAGCGTCTGGCATACAACCTGTTCTCGTTTTCCTAGGCTGCATCCCTTGTCTACAGGGAGAGCAGACCATGGCGTTCAATGGCTACATGAGTATCAAAGGCAATCGACAGGGGTTGATTTCGGCGGGGTGCAATACCCAGCCATCCATTGGCAACAAATGCCAGCTCGTGCACCAGGACGAAATAACGGTGCTGTCCTTCAATCACGCTATTGCCACCCCTGATACCAACCAACGTGCTGTGCATCAGCCCGTGGTGATCACCAAGCAATTCACCTGATGTGGAACGGAACCAGCGCATGAGCCGGGCGGAAGGGGCGTTTATCGAGGCATTGCGCCAGAAGTTGGAATAGTGGTCGCCGGAGACGGCCCTTTCGCCGGCAAAGCCGGCTCCTACCTCTATCCAGATGCCAAAAAAGATATAAAATAACATTTCATTTGGCATTCATTCTCATCCTTCAGCGAACCCTCCTCGATGACTAGCGCCCCACCCACCCTCCTCTCCCAGCGCCTGCAGAGCATCGATGCCCTGCGCGGTCTGGTGATCCTGTTTATGCTGCTGGACCACGTGCGGGAAACCTTCTACCTGCACCGCCAGGTCAGCGACCCGATGAGCATCGACGCCACCGAGCCCGGTTTGTTCGCCAGCCGTACGCTGGCGCACCTGTGCGCGCCAGTGTTCGTGCTGCTCACCGGCTTGTCCGCCTGGCTCTACGGCGAAAAGCACCAGGGGCGTGGCGATGTCGCCACCTTCCTGTTCAAGCGTGGGTTGTTCCTGGTGGTGCTGGAGTTCACCCTGGTCAACTTCGCCTGGACCTTCCAGCTGCCACCGAGCGTGATCTACCTGCAGGTGATCTGGGCCATCGGCCTGAGCATGATCGCACTGTCGCTGCTGGTGTGGCTGCCACGGCCAGCGCTGGTACTGGTTGGCGTGGCGATCATCGGCGGGCACAACCTGCTCGATGGCCTGCACTTCGATGTCGCATCACCGCTGCATGTACCGTGGGCGATCCTGCATGACCGGGGTTGGCTGGAAGTCGGCGAACACTTGCGCCTGCGCACGTCCTACCCAGTGCTGCCGTGGATCGGGGTGATCGCCCTGGGCTACGGCCTGGGGCCTTGGTTTGCCCGGGCCAGCAACGCCGCCGACCGTCAGCGGCATTTGCTGGTGGCCGCCGCCGGAGCCCTGCTCGGCTTCGTCGCGCTGCGCCTGCTCAATGGCTACGGCGAAACACCTTGGCGCGATTTCCCGGACGCCACCCAGACCCTGATGAGTTTTTTCAACATCACCAAGTACCCGCCGTCGCTGCTGTTCCTGGCCCTGACCCTGGGTGTCGGCCTGCTGTTGCTGCGCGGCTTCGAGCGCGCCGGCAGCGCGCGCTGGATCGGCGTGCTGGCCGTGTTCGGCGCCGCCCCGATGTTTTTCTACCTGCTGCACCTGTACGTGCTGAAGCTGCTGTACCTGGCCGGTGTCGCCCTGTTTGGCCTGAACCAGGGGGCCTACTTCGGCTTCGACGGCATTGGCGCGGTGTGGCTGGGTGCCGTGCTGCTGGCGGTGGCGCTTTATCTGCCGGTGCGGGGGTTCGCTCGTCTCAAGGCACGCCGTCGCGATATCGCCTGGCTCAAGTACCTTTGACCCTGGAGGCTTGACCATGCCGCTACGCCGCTTCGCCATCGCCCTGCCCATGCTCGGGCTCAGCCCCCTGGCCCTGGCCGACTCCACCCAGTCGCAAACCAAGGGCCTGCTCGAAGACAGCACCTGGAGCCTGCTCAACCGCAGCGTCTTCGACCAACGCGACTACCGCCACGGTGGCCGTAACAGCGGCGCGCGCAACGCCTACAAGCCACGTGCCGAACGCAACCGCAAGGCCGAGGAATGGGCCTACGGCTTGATGGGCTCGTTCAGCTCCGGCTTCACCCAGGGCCTGGTCGGTGTCGGGTTCGACGCCCATGCCCACCAGGGCGTGCAGCTCGACAGCGGCGGTGGCCGCGCGGGCAAGGCGCGCCTGCTAGGGGTCGACAATCAGGGCCACCCCAAAAGCACGTATAGCCGTGGAGGCGGCGCGGTCAAGTTGAGGATGTCGAACACAGTGCTGGCGTATGGCGAACAGCGCGTGAAAACGCCGGTGTTCAGTTCCTCCGACAGCCGCCTGTTGCCGGAGACCGCCACCGGCTGGTTGCTCACCAGCAACGAGGTCGACCGGCTCAAGCTGGTCGCCGGGCACTTCAACGAAAGTACCGACCGCAATGCCTCGAGCCACGACCAGGGCTTCGTGGTCAATTACTCCAATGGCCGCCAGGGCAGTGCGTTCGACCTGGCCGGGGCGGTGTGGAGTCCGATCAACACCGTCAGCGCCAGCCTCTTCACCTCGCGCTACGAGGACACCTGGCGCCAGCATTACCTGGGCAGCACGCTCAGCCATGCCATCGATGACCAGCGCAGCGTCAGCCTCGACCTGAACCTGTATCGCACCACCAACACCGGCAAGGCGTTATCAGGAAGCATTGACAACACCACCTGGAGCTTGGTGTCCCGCTATGTTCAAGGCCCGCAAACCTTCAGCCTGGGCTGGCAGCAGGTGGATGGCAACACGCCATTCGACTACGTCACCCGCGGGGCGATCTTCCTTGGCAACGCGGTACAGCTGTCCGACTTCAATGCCCCCAACGAGAAGTCATGGCAGGCGCGCTACGACCTGAACCTGAGCGCCTATGGCGTGCCCGGGCTGAGCCTGACGGCGCTGTATGTGCGCGGGTTCGACATCGATGGCAGCCATGTCGACCGTACCGGTGGATATGCGTACCTGGGCTATGGCGAGGGTGGCAAGCATTGGGAGCGGGACCTGGAGGCACGCTACGTGGTGCAGGGTGGCACAGCCAAGGGCCTGGCGATTTCACTGAGGCACAACGTGCACCGCGGGAATGTGGCCCAGGCGGAGCTGGATGCGGACCAGATCAGGTTGGCGGTGGAATATCCGCTGACCGGCATCTGGTAAAGCCTGCGCCTACAGGCTGCCCTACCGCCAATAGCGTGGCTCATCCGCCACTTGCTGGTGCGCCTGGAACAACACCGGCAACTGCTCCTTGAGAAAGTCCAGCCAGGTACGCACCTTGGCGTCCAGGTAGTGCCGCGACGGGTAGATCGCATAGATTTCGCGCTGGCGCAGCCGGTGAGGCGCCAGCAAACGGCACAGGCGTCCCTCTTCCATCGCCTGGCTGGCCGAATAGTACGGCAGCAGCCCCACCCCCATGCCCAGCTCGGTGGCCTTGAGCATCGCATCCGCGACATTGGTGAGGAAGGTGTCCTGCGGCACGATCACACAGTTGTCCTGTGCCTGCTCGAACGACCAGTCCTCCTCGAACAAGGGGTCGACCGTGCGCAGGCAAACGTGTTTGTGCAGGTCCTCTGGACGCTTGGGCACACCGTGGCGCGCCAGGTAGTCGGGCGAGGCACAGAGAATGCTGTGGATGCTGCCCAAGGGGATGGCGATCAGTTGCGAGTCCGGTAACCCCTGGCCGATAGTGATCACCACGTCGTGGCCTTCGGCCAACGGGTCGGGGTTGCGCTGGGAGAGCGTCAACTCCATCACCACTTCGGGGTTGGCGGCGTTGTAGCGGGCCACCAGCGGCATCATCAACAGGCCCAGACCATGGGTGCAATGGAAGCGCAAATGACCACGCGGCGTGAGGTGGGCACCGCGTGCCTCGTCCATGGCTTCCTCGGTCAGCAGCATGATCTGCCGCGAACGCTCGAGAAAGCGCTCCCCCGCCTCGCTCATGCGCAGCCTGCGGGTGGTGCGGTGCAGCAGGCGGGTCTGCAACTGGTTCTCGAGCTCCGCGACGATCCGTGACACTTGCGCCGCCGATATATCCAGCGCATTGGCCGCCGCGGCAAAACTGCCGCACTCCACTACCCGGGCGAAGGTGCGCATCGCGTGCAGCATATCCATGGGGCGTCGCTCTCATTCATACATGAAAGGCAGGAATCTATCACGGGATAGGCCATTTATTGTGAAACGTAAATGAATGAATCATAGGCACATCCCGAAACAGAGGAACCTGTCATGAAACGCTCGATCGCACTGGTCGCCCTGACCGCCACCCTCGCCTCATTCGGCGCCTTCGCCGCCGCTTCCGACAGCCAGGCCAAAGCCACCCCATACGAATACGGCATGCCGCTGGACATCGCCAAGGTCATCTCCATCACGCCGGCCAGCAATGCCGAGGATTGCCAGGTGAGTACCGCGCACATGGTCTACGTCGACCACCAAGGCCAGACCCGCGAAATCGACTACCGCCAGATGGGCAACTGCTCGCAACTGTAAGGCACGCCCGGACGGCGAGGGAAAAATACCAGCCATCTTGCTGAAAGTGCATTTGCCCCCCTCGCCCGCCGCCGCATGATCGTTCAGGACAACAACAAGAACGTCCTGGACCATGAACACGATAAAAACCTGCGCCGTCCCGTCCGCGCACTTGCCGGACGTTGCTGGTAGCGGTCTACTTCGACGTGATGCTGGCGGTGAACACCTTGGCGTTCTGGATGCCGAGCCTGATCCATGGGGCCGGGATCGGCAGCGATGGCCAGGTCGGCCTGCTTAGCGCCGTGCCTTACCTAGCGGGTTGCCTGTTCATGCTCGCCTGCGGACGCTCGTCGGACCGACGCCGCGAGCGGCGCTGGCACCTGTGCATGCCACTGCTGATGGCAGCCGCCGGTATCGCCCTGGCGGGCCTGGCACCGGGCAATGCCTTGCTGGTGATGGGAGGGCTGGTGCTGGCGGGCATGGGCGCCAGTGCCGCGCTGCCGATGTTCTGGCAGTTGCCCCCGGCGTTCCTGTCTGGCACTACCCAGGCGGCGGGCATCGCGATGATCAGCTCGTTCGGCAGTGTCGCCTCGTTCCTGGCGCCTTACCTGATCGGCTGGATGCGCGATGCCACGCAGAGCCCTGGGCTCGCCCTGCAGGTGCTGGCGGTGGCCATCGTGCTGGGTGGGTTGCTGGTGCTGAAGGTGCCGGCGGGTGTGGTCAACCCGCGCTGAACTGAATGAACGGGCCCCCTGCCCAGCTGGCTTGGCCTAGGTAGGGGGGCTTTAGCCGCGATCACCCGCGCAGCGGGTGCCAGACAGCGCGATGCCCTCATCGCGGCTAAAGCCGCTCAAAGTGTCAGGCCAGCAGCGCGCTGATCCAGCGGGCCTGGCGGCTGATGTCGTCGAGTTTTTCCTGCGGCACCGCCTGGCGGGCATGGGCGAAATTGGCCAGGGTCTGCTGCTTCTGGCGCAGCATGCGCTGCCACTTGAACAGGAACGCCGGGCTGCGCTCCTCCATCAACAACGGCCCGAAGTACAGCTGCTCGGCGCTGTAGGGCGGCGCATCACCGCGTTGGGCGACGATGATCTCGTAGTCGAAGCGATTCTCCCGCAGCACTTCCTCGCCAAGGATGCGATAGCCGTTGTCCGCCAGCCACTGGCGCAGCAGCTGCTCACCACCGTTGGGCTGCAGCACCAGCCGCTCCTGGCCATGCAGGTGCTGCTTGCCGGCTTCGAGCATGTCGCGAATGGTCTCGCCACCCATGCCGCAGATGCTGACGGCGGTGATGCCGTCACCCGGCTCGATGGCGGCCAGGCCGTTGGCCTGGCGCACGGTGATGCGGTCGTCGAGCCCATTCTCGCGCACGGTGCGTTGCGCCGAGAGAAACGGGGTCGGCGCCACTTCGCCGGCCACCGCTGCGGCAATCGCGCCACGGCGCATCAACGCCACCGGCAGGTAGCCATGGTCGGAGCCGATATCGGCCAGTCGCGCCCCTGGGGGCACATGCGCGGCCACGCGCTCCAGGCGCATGGACAAGGTGTGTTCGTTCAACGGCAGCCTCATATCAGAACCGGAATCCGGCATCGATGGCCGGAGCGGCCCGCGATTCTGCCGAGCCCGGCCGGACTTTTCAAATCCATGCGACCGGCACCCCGACTCGACCCGCCCCAGCAGCTCGCGTAGGCTTGCCGTTTTCCTTCCGTCGCAAGGCAAACACCCCATGGCAAACGCAGACATCATCTTCACCCCGGACCCGGACGCCGACTCCATTTCTTCCGACGTCGCCGAGTACAACGGCGTGCTGGTCAGCACCCAGATCCCTGTACACGCCGACGGCAGCCTGGAGCTGGGCGACATCACCACGCAATGCGAATGCACCTTGCAGGCGCTGAAGGTCGCCCTGGAGCGCGCCGGCAGCTCGATGGACCGGGTGCTGCACCTGACCATCTACCTGACCGACATGGCCGACCGCGCGGCTTTCAACGAGGTGTACCAGCGCTTCTTCAGCAAGCCGTGGCCAGTGCGTGCGGCGGTCGGCGTCGCCTCGCTGGCCTTTGACGGCATGCGTGTGGAAGTGACGGCGATGGCGGCCAAGGGCTGACCGACCGAAGGTTCGCTGGCAGGCCGGCGAACCGCCCCCGCCCTCAGCCTTCGCCGCCCTGCACCACCACCAGCAGCTGAGCCTGGCGCTCACCGACCGAACGCAACCGGTGCGGCGTCTGGGCGTTGAAGTGCAAAGCATCCCCCGCCTCCAGCAGCACCCGCTCGCTCATGAAGTCCACCTCCACCTGCCCCTCGTGGACGAACAAGAACTCCTCGCCCGCGTGCGCCTTGAACGTTGGGTCGCTGAAAGCGCTCGGCGGCTGGATCAGGAACGGCAACAGGCTGCGCTGCCCCACCTGCGAGGTCAGCACCGCATACCCCGGCCCTTCACCGCTGCCCACCAGGGCCTGGCGCTCACCGCGGCGCACCAGGCTGTAGCGCGCCGGGCCCGTTTGCTCGCCGTCGAACAACTCCTCGACATTGACGTTCAGCGCCCGCGCCAGCTTTAGCGCGGCGGCTATCGAAGGGGTGTTCAGGCCACGTTCGACCTTGGACAGGTAGCTCTTGGTCATGCCGGACTTCTCGGCCAGCACCTCGAGGGTGATCCCCAGTTTCTTTCGCAACAGTTTCAGTCGAATGGACATGTGACGCGGGTTTCCCAAACAAACGCACTTGCCTATGACACTTTGTGTCATATAGGATTATTTGTGTCATAAGTTGATCGCCCCTCCACCGTCGAAAGCAAAGGGGCGAGCCAGCCATGACATCCACCGTCACGCCACAGAGGATAGACCCCCATGGCCAATACCCTGACACACAGCAAAGACCAGCTGGTGCAAAAAGCACTGCAACAGATGCAAGGCTCGCTCGCGGATAATACGTGGACCGTGCGCGAAAAGCTGGCCCTGACCTGCCGAATTCTCTTCGACCATGGCCACGACTCGGGCCTGGCCGGGCAGATCAGCGCCCGTGGCCCGCAACCGGGTACGTTCTACACCCAACAGCTGGGCCTGGGTTTCGACGAGATCAGCGCCAGCAACCTGCTGTTGGTCAACGAAGACCTCGAGGTGCTCGAAGGCGAAGGCATGCCCAACCCGGCCAATCGCTTCCACAGCTGGGTGTACCGCGCCCGTCCGGATGTGAACTGCATCATCCACACCCACCCCACCCACGTCGCCGCGTTGTCGATGCTGGAAGTGCCGCTGGTGGTCTCGCACATGGACCTGTGCCCGCTGTACGAAGACTGCGCGTTCCTCGAAGCCTGGCCTGGTGTGCCGGTGGGCAACGAGGAAGGCGAGATCATCAGCAACGCCCTGGGCGACAAGCGCGCCATCCTGCTGTCGCACCACGGCCAGCTGTCCACCGGCACCAGCATCGAGCAGGCCTGTGTCTATGCCCAACTGATCGAGCGCGCCGCGCGCCTGCAATTGCTGGCCATGGCCGCCGGAACCGTCAAGCCGATCGACCCGGCGCTGGGCCGCGACGCCCATGACTGGATCGACCGCCCCAAGCGCCACGGCGCGGCCTTCAACTACTTCGCCCGGCAGTGCCTGCGCCAGCACGCCGACTGCCTTGCCTGACCCTACCTTGCCTTGCTTGCGGAGACTTCCAGCATGACCACTCGATTCCACGGCATCATCGGCTACACCATCACCCCGTTCAGCCAGGACGGCGAGCAGCTCGACCTGCCCGCGCTGGGCCAGTCCATCGACCGCCTGGTCGCAGGCGGCGTGCAGGCCATCGCGCCCTTGGGCAGCACCGGCGAAGGTGCCTACCTGAGCGACAACGAATGGCAGCAAGTTGCCCAGTACAGCCTCGAACGCATCGCCAAGCGTGTGCCCAGCATCGTCAGCGTCTCCGACCTGACTACTGCTGGCGCTATCCGCCGCGCGCGCTTCGCCCAGCAGCACGGCGCCGATGCGGTGATGGTGCTGCCGTCGGCGTACTGGAAGCTCAGCGAAGCCGAAATCCTCCAGCATTACCGGGCCATCGGCGCGGCCATCGACCTGCCGATCATGCTCTACAACAACCCCGCCACCAGCGGTACCGACATGCCCGTGGAACTGATCCTGCGCATCGTGCGCGAGGTGGACAACGTGACCATGGTCAAGGAGAGCACCGGCGACATCCAGCGCATGCACAAACTGCAGGTGCTTGGCGAAGGGCAGGTGCCGTTCTACAACGGCTGCAACCCGCTGGCGCTGGAGGCCTTCGTCGCGGGTGCCACGGGGTGGTGCACGGCGGCGGCCAACTTGATTCCCGATCTCAACCAGCGGCTGTACCAGGCGGTGCTGGCGGGTGAACTGGAGCAGGCCAGGACGTTGTTCTACCGTCAGCTGCCACTGCTGGACTTCATCCTCAAGGGCGGCTTGCCGGCCACCATCAAGGCTGGCCTGGCCTTGACCGGGCTGCCGGTCGGCGAGCCTCGGCGGCCGGTGTTCGGGTTGGATGATGCGGGTAGAACGAAGTTGCTGACGCTGCTTGATGGGTTGAAGATCACGCGTTGACCTAGCCAACATCCACGAAACCGGCGCTGGGGCACGGCACCGGCCTTGCCGGTGTTCGCCAGCGAGGCTGGCTCCTACCGGGTCATGCGGTGGGTTGGGTTTCCTGCGGAACTCCGGCCCCACCCCACCGCTCTTAACATCATGCAGTAACTCCCATTGGCCTCACCTTCCGGAGGACTCGCCATGCGCCCCTTACTGCTCGCTTCATCGCTGCTGCTCCTGCTGCCCGCCGGCACCGCCCTGGCCCGCGTCGATGCCGGTGACGTCGCCACTTCGGCGGGGATCTCCGCTTCGCTGTACTCCACTTTCAAGGATGATAAACGCATCATTCCGGCCCGCGACGAGCTGTCGGCCTTCGTCGCCAGTGGCGGCGCGATCCGTGGCGCCTACCTGGAGTCGGCGCTGGCGCAGGCGCGCCATGACAACCCAGGGTTGCAGACCAGCGACGAGGAACTGGCGAAGGCGCTGCTGTCGCAGGATGGCGCCGCGGCGAGTCAATGACACCGTGAGCGGCCGAGGCCTGGGCCTTGCCCAAGCCTCGCTGCGACAATCCGCCACACCACGGCGCGAACCACGCCATCCATCCGGATGGTAGATTCGCCGCCATGAAAACCACCCGTCGGACACGTTCGCTGACCGCCTGGGCGCTGTATGCCAGCGTCCTGTTCAGCCTATTGCTGTGCGGCATGCACCATGGCCAGATGAGTGGCTTGCGCCTGTCCGGCCTCGAAGGTGGCTTCTGCTCGCTGGACAGCGAGCACGGTTCAGCCATCGACCTGGACGGTGCCGGGGGCGACCAGCACATGGCGCAGCTCGACTGCCCGGTATGCTCATCCTTTGCCCTCGCGGTGCCGCTGGCCAGCCATGGTTGGTCGTTCACCGAGGTCCAGGGCCACGCCCCCTCCCCGATCGTCGTGCGCAGCTGGGCGCAGCCACCACCACGTTTTCTGCGTCACGCCATCAATCCCCGCGCCTCCCCTCGTCTTTTCCCCGCAACCGAACCGTTCGCCTGACCCTTGGCCGGCGCGCCCGTGCGTGCCTGTTCGCCAGGGCGGTCAGGCCCTGCCATGACCCTTGCGTGGAAAACACAACATGATCCGCAACACCTCCCTGGTGCTCCTGATGGGCGCCACCTGCACCTGTGCCTGGGCGCAAAACGCGCCTGTCGAGCTGTCTGCCACCACCGTCGACGGCGAGCGCGAAGCCCCCTCGGGCGTGCAGCTGGACGAGCCGATCCGCACCGGCTCACGCCTTGGTTTGACCGCCCGGGAAACCCCCGCCTCGGTGAGCGTATCCGACCGCCGGGTGATCGAGCAGCGCGACGCCAAGGATACCCAGGACGTGATCAACGCCATGACCGGCGTCAACGCCTCGGCCAACCCGGGCTACGGTGGTTTCGTCACCTATCGGGGCTTCACCCAGAACCAGGTAACCCAGCTCTACAACGGCATCAACCTGGGCTACAGCAGCGCCACCCGCCCGGTCGACGCCTGGGTGATCGACCGTGTCGAGCTGCTGGGCGGCCCGTCGTCGTTCCTGCATGGCGCAGGCTCCGTGGGCGGCTCGATCAACTACATCACCAAGCTGGCCAGCCGCGACCAGCAGACCATCGACGGGCGCATCCGCTACGGCAGCTACGACGACGCCGAGTACGCCTTCGGCATCAACCAGGCCCTGGCCAGCAACCCCGCCGACGCCCGCCATTTCGCCCGCCTGGACTTCAGTCGCAGCCAGGGCAACGGCTATATCGACCGCAACCAGCGCAAGACCGACAGCCTGGCCTTCTCCGTGCTCAGCGACCTCACCCCCGATCTCACCCACACCTTCGCCGTGGAGTACCAGGAGGACAAGGAAGACAGCCCATACTGGGGCTCGCCGATCCTCCCCGGGCGCAGCACCATGAAGATCGACAACAGCCGCCGTTTCGAGAACTACAACGTCGCCGACGGCCGTTACGAACAGCGCGTGCGCTGGCTGCGCTCGATGCTCGATTACCAGGTCAGCGACAGCACCAGCGTGCACAACACCCTGTACCACTACAAAGCCGAGCGTGATTACCGCAACGTCGAGAACTATCGCTACAACGGTGCAGGCAACGTGGTGCGCGCCAGCCCCTACCTGCAACGCCACGCCCAGAGCGTGCTCGGTGACCGTGTCGAGTGGCGCCACGACAACAGCCTGTTCGGCCTGCCGACCCAGTGGGCCATGGGCCTGGACTGGTCACGCATGCGTCAGGACCTCTACCCCACCTCCAGCAGTTGGAGCGATATGGTCGACCCGGACCATTTCGACCCCGGCAGCTTCGACAACATTCCCGGCGTGAACCGTGGCCTCACCCGCCAGCGTCACCACGAAGTCATCAACCGTGCCCTGTTTGCCGAGAACCGTTTGGAACTGACCGATCGCCTGGCCCTGCTCACGGCCTTGCGCTACGACTATCTGGACATGGAGGTGAACAACTACGGTGCCATCAGCCCCACATCGCCCGCCTACTTCGAGCGGCGCTGGGAGCCGCTGTCCGGGCGGGTCGGCCTGACCTACGCGCTGACCCCATCGGCCAGCGTCTATGTGCAATACAGCACCGCTGCAGACCTGCCGGCCGGCTCGCTGGCTGCGGCCACCTATTCCAACGTGGGGTTGTTCGACCTGTCCAAGGGCGAACAGTGGGAAGCCGGCAGCAAGTTCGACTTCCTCGATGGGCGCGGCGCAGCGACCGTGGCGGTGTACCAGATCGTGCGCAAGGACTTCGCCGTGCGCGACTCCAGCAACCCCAACCTCACTGTCCAGGCAGGCCAGCAGACCTCCCGCGGCATCGAGCTGTCCGGGCGCCTGCAGGTCACCCCGAAGCTGCTCGCCGAAGCCAACTACGCCTACGTCGATGCGCAATACGATGAGTTCAACGAAGCGGTCAATGGCGTGTCGGTATCGCGCAAGGGCAACGCGCCGGTCAACGTACCGGCCAATGTCGGCAACCTGTGGCTGACCTACAGCTTCACCCCGGCCTGGTCGGCCGGCGTGGACGCACGCTACGTCGACTCGGTGTACGCCGACAACGCCAATACCCTCAAGGCCCCGGCCTACACCCTGTTCGGCGCCTTCGCCCGCTACCGCCTGGATGAGCACACCACCCTGACCGGGCGGGTACGCAACCTCACCGACGAGGTGTATGCCAAGCAGGCCTACGGCACCCAGTACTACATGGGCGCGCCACGCACCTTCGAGGTAGCGATGGACGTGCGCTTCTGAACCCATGCAACCCCGTAGGAGCGGCTTCAGCCGCGATCACCCGCCCAGCGGGTGCCAGGCTCACGCTCCTGGATGAGTGAAGCAGTGGGCGCAGGTCGTTAGAATGCGCCCAACTGTTTGTTCCGCAAGGTATTTCCTTGCGGAGCAAGCTCGCCTTCGTTGTTCGCCCAAGGATGACGCGCCATGCGCCGTTTGCTGTTCCTGCTGTTCGTCCTCACCCTGACTTCCTGCGCCCCTCGGCTTCCGTCCCCCACCCCACCCGAGAGGCTGCCCACGCCACCCGCCGAGCTCACCCTGCTCGAACGCGGCCGCTTCCAGCTCTGGTACGACTGCCAACGCGGCGAACCCCATCGCTTCGCCTTCACCCTCGACAAGGACGAGGGCCACTTGGAGCGCAAGGACAACTTCCGCATCGACCGCGACCTGCCCGCGGGCTGCGTGGGCCAGCACTCGGCGAAGGCCTACTCGCTGCCCAAGGGTTTTCACCGTGGGCACCTGGCGGCCAACAACCATTTCGATGACGACCGCACGGCGATGGATGCCTCCAACCTGATGAGCAACATCGTCCCGCAGCTGGCATCGCACAACAGCCAGACCTGGTACCAGACCGAACTGCTTACCGAATGCTATCGCGACCGGCATCCGCTCAAGGTGATCGGCGGCGTGGTGTTCAGCCACGAGGGCGACGCGCTGAAG
Organism: Pseudomonas entomophila; assembly: GCF_023277925.1. Lineage (NCBI taxonomy): Bacteria > Pseudomonadati > Pseudomonadota > Gammaproteobacteria > Pseudomonadales > Pseudomonadaceae > Pseudomonas > Pseudomonas entomophila. The sequence continues at coordinate 1,088,072 of NZ_CP063832.1, read as the reverse complement.
AACGACTACTTTGCGCAAAGCCACGGCATCGCCACCCCGGAAGTGTTCTGGAAGGTGCTGCTGACCGAGGATGACGCCGGGCAGCCGCAGGTCATCGCCTGGTGGATCCCCCACCAGGCCGGGCTGGGCACCGACCTGACCCCCTACCTGCGTAGCGTGCAGGAGATCGAGGCGCTGCTGGGGCCCGGCGAAGCGCCGATCGATGTGCCCGAGGCAGTGAAGGACCAGCGCCCGGCGCGCTCATGGCCGGTACCGACCGGTTGCGACCGGGAATGATGGGGACTGGCACCAAGGCCCATCTCTTTCAAGGTCTCTAGGCTAAAGGGCTGTGTTGGCGGCAGGATATTGGGCGAGAGCACTGCAACAGTGTCGTCGAGCACCTTGAAGATCTGGGCTCATTCCCCCGCCAACAGCACTTGTTTCGTCCGTGCCTGTCGCCTGTCCGCGGTCAGCCACAACACCCCCGGCAACAAGGCGCTCGCCGCCACCGTCATGCCCACCATCGGCCACGCGCTACCGTCGGACCATGCGCCGGTCAGCGCGCTGCTCAGTACCGTCAGCAGCATCTGCACGAAGAAGAACCCGCCCGAGGCGGTGCCGGCAATTGTGGCGAAGGGCTGCAGCACGGCCCACTGGCACGCCGGGATGATCAGCCCCACCGATAGCATCACCGGCAACAGCGCCACGGGCAGTGCCCACAAGCCCGCGCCCGCCAGTTGCAGGGCCAGCAGCCCTGCGCTGCCGGCCAGGTTGATGGCGCAGCCCAGGGCGATCACCCGCTCGTTGCCCAGGCGTCGGACCAACGGGCCATAGCCGCGTGACCCCGCCGCATAAGCGGCCACTGTCCCGCCCAGCACCAGTGCATAGCCCTGCGGCGACAAGCCCAGGCCGTGTTGCAGCAGCAACGAGGATTCGCTGATGAAGGGAAAGTAACTGCAATAGGCGCAACCGATCACCAACGAGCTGCGCCAGAACACCCGGCTGCCCAGCACCTGGCGCCAGGCTTGGCGCAGCCGTGGCGGTGGCATGTCTGCAGGGCGCGTCTCCGGCAAGTAGCGCATCGCCTGCACCTGGCTCAGCAAGCCGATCACCAACAACCCGCCAAACAACCCGCGCCACCCCAGCACCTCCAGCAGCAGGCTGCCGAACACCGGTGCCAGCAGCGGCGCGATGGCCATGCCGCTGGACAGCAGCCCCAGCAGGCGCGCCTGTTCGTCCGAGGCGAACCGATCACGCACCATCACCCTGGCCACCAGTGGCCCGCAACAGCCGCCCAGGGCCTGGAAGAAACGCGCCACGCACAGGCTCGGCAGGTCCACCGCCAGCAGGCAGCCCAGGGTGGCCACGCCATACAGGCCGAGCCCCGCCAGCAGCAGGGGGCGCCGCCCCCAAAAGTCGCACAAAGGCCCGGCCAGCAGCATGCACAAGGCGTAGCCGAGCATGTAGGCGGTCAGGCTGAACTGCACCTGGGCGGGCGGCACCTCCAATGCCCGGGCCATCTGCGGCCAGGCCGGCAGGTACAGGTCCAGGGCGACACGGGGCAGGCACACCAGCGCCAGCAGCAGGCACGACCAGCCCCACGGGCTCAGGGGACGAAGGGTGAACATCGGTACAGCTCCACAGGTACAAGACGCTCGCAGGGTAGAGTGAAAGCGGTCTAGTATTCAGAGCCATTTGGCGCACCAGAGAGTAGACCACTATGTCTCGCGGCAAGACCGCCCTGCCCCTCGACCTGCCGCTGCCTTCCACACCCGGCCTCGGCAAGCAGCAAGGCGCCTACCAGGCGTTGCGCGACGCCATCCTCGAACGACGCCTGCTCGCGGGGGCGGCGCTGCCCTCCAGCCGCACCCTGGCGGCACGCTGGGGGTTGTCGCGCGGCACGCTGGAAGTGGTGTTCGACCGTCTGCGCAGTGAGGGTTACATCGAACGGCGCAGCGGTTCCGGCAGCCGTGTCTGCGCCGTGGTGCCCGAGCATCTGCTCGGCATAGACAACGCCACGCCGGCACTCGCGGCCAGTGGCGTACCGTCCCCGCTGGAAACCCGGGTCCGTGCCGGCGTGCCTTTCGTGGCCCGCCTGCCCGATCCCGCGCTGTTTCCACCTCGGCAATGGGCGCAACTGCTGACCCAGGCCTTGAACCGCGCCTCACCCGATCAACTCGCCCACGCCACGGCGCAAGGTGCGCCTGCGTTGCGTGAACAGTTGGCCGGCTACCTGGCCCAGCACCGTGGCATCGCCTGCTCGGCCGACGACCTGATCATCACCCATGGCATTCGCGACAGCCTTGATCTGGTCATCGCCACGCTCCTGCGCCCAGGCGATATTGCCGCCATCGAAGACCCCGGCTACCCCGCTGCCGCCGCCCTGCTGCGCCAGGCCGGCGCCCAGGTGCGGGCATTGCCGGTGGATGACGACGGGCTGCGCAGTGATGCCCTGCCCGGCAGTGGCGCCCGCCTGCTCTACCTCACGCCTGCGCACCAGGCACCGACCGGCGCCACCCTGCCGGTATCGCGGCGCCTGGCGTTGCTGGACTGGGCGCAGCGCGAGCAGGCCTGGATCTTCGAGGACGACTACGACAGTGAGTTCAACTACAACAGCGCCCCATTGCCCGCCCTCAAGGCGCTGGACCCAGGTGACCGGGTGATCTTCTGCGGTTGCTTCAACAAGACCCTGTTCGCCGGCCTGCGGGTGGGTTACCTGCTGGTCCCCAAGGCCTGGCGCGCCGCCTTGCTGGCCCGTGTCGAGCTGACCGGCCGCGCCGTCGGTGTGGTCGAACAGCTGGCCCTGGCCCGGCTGCTCGACAGTGGCGGCCTGCTGCGCCACCTGCGCACCGCCCGGCACACCTACCAGCAACGCCGCGATGCCCTGGCCGCCGTGCTGCAACAGCACGCCCCCGGGCAATTCACTCTTCACGGCGACCATGCCGGCCTGCATTGCCTGCTGCGACTGCCCGCTGGCAGCGACGCGGAGCACCTGTGCCAGCGGGCGGCCGAAGTCGGCTTGCACCTGCAACCACTGCAGCGGTTCTGCATCGATGCGCGACCGCCGTCGGCCATTGTGCTCGGCTACGCCTCCCTGACCCTTGCACAAGTGCGTCATGCCGGCAGGCAACTGGCCGAGCTGCTGCGGGCACCGTGCCAACCGGCGCCCTGAAGCGCCCAGCATGGCCTGAAAACGCACCCGCCCCACAGGCGGCAAACCTGTGGGGCGGGCTTTTGCGGCAGGTGGGCTACTTGAGGTCGAAGCGGTCCAGCTCCATGACCTTCACCCAGGCCGCGACGAAGTCCTTGACGAACTTCGCCGCGGCATCGCTACTGCCATATACCTCGCTCAGGGCACGCAACTGCGCATGGGAGCCGAACACCAGGTCGACTCGGCTACCGGTCCACTTCACCGCGCCGGTCTTGCGGTCACGACCTTCGAAGTGCTCGTTGTCCGCCGCGGTCGGCTTCCACTCCACGCCCATGTCCAGCAAGTTGCGGAAGAAGTCGTTGGTCAGTACGCCGGGCTTGTCGGTGAACACCCCTTCCTTGCTGCCGCCATGGTTGGCGCCGAGCACACGCAGGCCACCGACCAGCACGGTCAGTTCCGGTGCGGTGAGGGTCAGCAACTGGGCCTTGTCCAGCAGCAGCTTCTCGGCCTTGACGCTGTAGCGCGCCTTGCTGAAGTTACGGAAGCCGTCGGCCAGCGGCTCCAGCACGGCGAACGACTCGACATCGGTCTGCTCCTGCGAGGCATCCACGCGTCCCGGGTGGAAGGGCACGCTGATCGTGTGCCCAGCATCCTTGGCGGCCTTCTCCACCGCCGCACTGCCAGCCAGCACGATCAGGTCGGCCAGGGAGATCTTGTTCCCCCCCTCGCCCCGGATCTTCTCCAGTGCCGCCAGTACCTTGTCGACGCCCTGGTTCGCCGCCCACTCCTTCTGCGGGGCAAGGCGCAAGCGAGCGCCGTTGGCGCCACCGCGCTTGTCCGAGCCGCGGAAGGTCGAGGCCGAGGCCCAGGCGGTGGAAACCAGCTCGGCGACACTCAGCCCCGAAGCCAGCACCTTGGCCTTGAACGCGGCGATGTCGGCTTCGCTTGGTTGAGGGCCGGCCTTGGGCAGCGGGTCCTGCCACAGCAGTTCCTCATTGGGCATTTCCGGGCCCAGGTAACGCGCCAGCGGCCCCATGTCGCGGTGAATCAGCTTGTACCAGGCGCGGGCGAACGCGTCGGCGAGCTGGTCGGGGTTATCCTTGAAGCGCCGGGCGATAGGTGCGTAGATCGGGTCGAAACGCAGCGCCAGGTCGGAGGTGAGCATCGAGGGTGCATGGCGTTTCGAGGCGTCGTGGGCGTCGGGCACGGTGTTGGCGCCCTTGCCGTCTTTGGGTCGCCATTGATGCGCGCCGGCTGGGCTCTTGGTCAGTTCCCACTCGAAGTTGAACAGGTTGTTCAGGTACTTGTTGCTCCATTTCGTCGGCGTCGAGGTCCAGGTCACTTCCAAGCCACTGGTGATGGTGTCGCCGCCCTTGCCGGTGCCGAACCTGTTGTGCCAGCCAAAGCCCTGCTGCTCCAGGCCCGCCGCTTCCGGTTCGGGGCCGACGTTGTCGGCGGGGCCGGCGCCGTGGGTCTTGCCGAAGGCGTGGCCACCGGCGATCAGGGCCACGGTTTCTTCATCGTTCATGGCCATGCGGCCGAAGGTGTCGCGGATATCCTTGCCCGAGGCGACCGGGTCGGGGTTGCCTTCCGGGCCTTCCGGGTTGACGTAGATCAGGCCCATCTGCACGGCGGCGAGGGGGTTTTCCAGGTTGCGCTCGCCGGCCAGATTGCGGCCCTGTTCTTCCGGGCGCTTGGCCGGCTCGGCCACCAGGTCGCCCTTGCCGGGTGCCTCGGCCTTGCCATAGCGGGTGTCGCCACCCAGCCAGACCTTCTCCGAACCCCAGTACACATCCTCGTCCGGCTCCCAGACATCGGCGCGGCCACCGGAGAAGCCGAAAGTCTTGAAGCCCATGGACTCCAGGGCGACGTTACCGGTGAGCACGATCAGGTCGGCCCAGGAAATCTTGTTGCCGTACTTCTGCTTGATCGGCCACAGCAGGCGCCGAGCCTTGTCCAGGCTGACGTTGTCCGGCCAGCTGTTGAGCGGGGCGAAGCGTTGCTGGCCGGAGCCGGCGCCGCCCCGGCCATCACCGATGCGATAGGTGCCGGCGCTGTGCCAGGCCATGCGGATGAACAGCGGGCCGTAGTGGCCGAAGTCGGCCGGCCACCAGTCCTGGGAATCGGTCATCAAGGCGGTCAGGTCTTTTTTCAGGGCCTGGAAGTCGAGGCTCTTGAACGCCTTGGCGTAGTCGAAGTCCGGGTCCATCGGATCGGACTTGCGCGAGTGCTGGTGGAGGATCTTCAGGTTGAGCTGGTCAGGCCACCAGTCACGGTTGCTGGTGCCACCACCAGCGGTTTGATGGAACGGGCATTTCGATTCGTTCGACATCTGCTTCTACCTTTTGGGTCGGATCTGTCCAGGTTTGCGGGCATTGTTGTGAACGCGGCGCCAGGTTTTCGATCGGCCGGGCGCAAGGCCCAGGCCTACCCCTCATCAGGTGTGGCCGGTGAGCACCGCCACGCATCCCGCGACGGCTTTTCGCGGGGCCAGGGGAAAGACTAGTCGAGCTTGGGCAGAGGTCTAATAGAGGCAGTATTGAGGGGTGATAGTGTGGGTCTGTCAACGCGTCATGTGCCCCCTGAACCATCGATGCCGTCGATAGCCACCATGCCTGCCATCGAGTTCCGCCCGCCGCCCTGCGCGAGGAAGATGACGGCATTGGCACTTCGACGAGGGAACTCCCATGAAAACCGGCATGCTCGCCGCCCTGCTGGCCCTGTTCGCCACGATCGCTGGCTGTGCGACGCCTGCCAGCCAGCAACAAACACCACCCTACGGGCACTTCTACTCGGCCACCGAGCGCTCCAGCGTCACCCTGAACCACGGCCAGCATGTGGCGGTGTTGCTGGGGCGTAACGCCGCCGCGACCCTGGACTACCTGCAACGTCACCGTGACCAGGCCGTGCCGGGCACGGCCAAAGGCACACCGGTCGCCACCCTGGGGGGTAGCCAGGCCTACGCATGGCTGGCGCAATCGCTCGCCCAGACCTTCGCCGAAGTCACGTTCTACGACGACCTGGACACCCTGCTCGCCGACCGTCCGGATGTGATCGTGCTGCTCGACGCCCGCAGCCAGCTCGCCAGCCCCGGCAGCGAAGCTATTCTGGCCAGCGTGGTGGCGCGGTTCTTCGATGAGCAACTGACCTACATCGGCCGCGCCGAAGGAGTGGCGAGCAAGCAGGCCAAGAGGGTCGACCTGGCGCGCCAGCTGGATGAAGAGCAAGCCGTGCAGGCCGATGCGCTGAAACAGTTCGACGCCTCGCTCAAATTGCTGATGCAAGGATCGGTGTAGGCGCCAGCTTGCTGGCGCCTACAGGGTCAGGCCACAACGGCTTGCAGGCACTGCCACAGGCGTTGCACATGCTCGCGCTCGGTCGGCAGCGCACCGACAGAGACCCGCACCATCCAGCGCCCTTCCAGGGTAGCGGGCGTCACATAGGCGTCACCCGAGGCATTCAAGCGATCCGCCCAGCCACGGGTATGGGCATCCAGCGCCTCACCGTCCAGCCCGGCTGGGCGATGACGAATGCACAGGGTCTGCAACTGCACCGGCGCCAGCAACTCCCACTCACCCGACGCCTGCACCTGCTCGGCCAGCCAGCGGGCGTTGTCCAGGTCGCGCCGCAGGCGTTGCTGCAGGTTTTCCACGCCCTCGCTACGGAGCATGAACCACAGCTTCAACGCGCGGAACCGGCGCCCCAACGGGATGCCCCAGTCGCGCAGGTTCTTCACCTCGCCATCGACGGCCGATTGCAGGTAGCTGGGGTTGGTGCTCATCACCCGGATCAGGTGCTGCGGGTCGCGCACGTAGTAGATCGAGCAGTCGAACGCCACGCCCAGCCACTTGTGGGCATTGACCACCACCGAATCGGCCAGTTCGATACCGTCCCACATCCAGCGGCATTCCGGCAGGATCATCGCCGAGCCGGCCATGGCCGAGTCGACATGCAGCCACAGCTGGTTGGCCTGGGCGATCTCGCCGATCGCGCGCAGCGGGTCGAGCGCGGTGGTGGTGGTGGTGCCGGTGGTGGCGACCACGGCGCAAGGCTGGTTGCCGGCGGCCAGGTCCTTGTCGATGGCCGCTCGCAGCGCTTCGGGCTGCATGGCGAACTGTTCGTCGGTGGGGATCAAGCGAATGTTGTCGCGGCCGAAACCGGCCAGCAGCGCGGCCTTGTCCACCGAGCTGTGGGCGTGGGCGCTGACGTAGACCACCAGAGGCTTGGCCTGGGCCTGCAGGCCGCCACGCACCAGGGCATAGTCGGTGGTCCGCTCACGGGCGCAGATCAGCGCCACCAGGGTGCTGGTCGAGGCGGTGTCCTGGATGACCCCGCTCCACTGGCTGGACAGCCCCAGCAGTTGGCGCAGCCAGTCGAGGGTGGTTTCCTCCAGCTCGCTCAGGGCCGGGCTGGACTGCCACGACAGGCCAAGCACGCCAAGGCCGGTGCTGAGGAAATCACCCAGCACCGACGACAGCGTGCCGTTGGAGGGGAAGTAACCGTAGAAGTCGGGATGTTGCCAATGGGACAGGCCAGGCATCAGCAGCTGGTCGACATCCTTCAGGATCGCCTCGAAGGGTTCAGCCTGCTGCGGCGCCACGCCGGGCAAGGCGGCTTTGAGATAGCCAGGCTCGACCTGGGCCATGACCGGGCGCTCGGCGACGCTCTGGCGGTAGTCGGCGATCAGGTCGATCAGTTGGTGGCCGTACTGGCGGAATTGTTCGGGGGTCACGCGGCGGTCTCCTGTGGGTTGTCCGCTGCCTGTACCGGCCAATTCGCCGGCAAGCCGGCTCCCGCGCGGGCACCGGCTTGCCGGCGAATTGACTGTTGCAGACAACTCGATGCCCAGCAGTCTAGGCCGCCTTTGACCAATGAATAACCCCACTTCGCGCATAGCTGCTATGGCAAAGGCGCATGCCCGCCCTGCACACCGAACTGCGACTGGCGCCACAGCTCGTACACCCGGTTGCGCAACCAACGGTGCTCGGCCGAAGCCTGCAGGCGCTGATGCCAGACCACCCAGTAGCGCTGGGTGTGCGTGATGAAGCCCAGCGGCCGCCAGGCCAGGCCATGCAACCGCGCCAATTGCGTGGCGATATGCTCGGGCACCGTGGCCAGCGCCTGGCCGTTAGCGACCACCTGGACCATGGCGCTGAAGAACGGCACCTCCAGGCTGATCCGCCGTTGCGCGCCCTGGGCGCGAAGGTGGCGGTCGATGAAGCTGTCCTTGTCGCCGCCACCGGACACCCGCACATGCTTGAACGCCAGGTAGTCACCCTGGCTGAGTTCAGCGTGCAAGGTCAGTGGATGGTCATGCCGCATCAGGCACACCGCACGGTCCTCACCGAGCAGGCGGCCGTGCAGGTTGGCTGGCGACTCGTCGAACAGCGTGGTGGCCAGATCGATCTCGCCACTGGCCAGCAAGGCGTATTGCCCGGCCTGCCAGGTGCGGTACTCCAGCGACACCCCAGGTGCCTCGCGCTCCAATGCCGCCACCAGCAACGGCAGCATGTGCTCGGCCACATAGTCCGACGCCGCCAGGCAGAAACGCCGCTCGCAACGGGCCGGGTCGAAGGCGGCGGGTTGGCGCAGGGCGTTGAGTTCGTCCAGCACCTGCCGTAGCGGTTCGACCAATGCCTCGGCGTGCTCGCTGAGTACGTAACCACGGCCCTGACGCACCAGCAACGGGTCGTCGAAGGCCTCGCGCAGGAGGGCCAATTGGCGGCTGAGCGCGGACTGGCTGCAGCCTAGGCGCTCGGCGGCGTGGCTGAGGTTCTTCAGATGCAGGAGGCAGTCGAGGGTGCGCAGGTGGGCGAGGCTGAGGGAGGCGAAGGTGGGGTTCATGCAGGCTCCCCTGTGCTGAATCCAAGTGCCCATTCACCGGCAAGCCGGCTCCTACGGGGGAACTGCGTGTAGGAGCCGGCTTGCCGGTGAAGCGCTGGGTAGGTCAGTCGGTCAGGCCGACATAGACGTTCTGCACGTCTTCGTTCTCGTCGATCGCCTCGAGGAACGCTTCGACCTCTTGAAGCGCCTCGGCGCTCAGGCTGGCGGCACTGACCGGGTTCTTCGGGGTGTAGCCGATCTTCGCCGACGTCACGGTGAAGCCGTGCTCCGGCAGGGCCTTCTGCACCGCGTCCAGGTCGGTGGTGTCGGTGATGAACAGGGTCGAACCCTCTTCCTCGCCTTCCTCGAAGTCCTGGGCACCGGCTTCGATGGCCGCCATTTCCGGGTCGGCGTCACCTTCCGGGGTGGCCTCGATCAGGCCGACATGGTTGAAGTCCCAGGCCACCGAACCGCTGGCCCCCAGCTGGCCCTTGCGGAACAGCACGCGGATCTGGGCCACGGTACGGTTGACGTTGTCGGTCAGGCACTCGACGATCAGCGGCACCTGGTGCGGGGCGAAGCCTTCGTAGCTGACGGCATGGTACTGCACGGCCTCGCCGTCCAGGCCAGCGCCTTTCTTGATCGCACGCTCCAGGGTCTCACGGGTCATCGAGGCTTTCTTGGCCTGGACGATGGCCAGGCGCAGGCGTGGGTTCATGTCCGGATCGGCGCCGGACTTGGCGGCGATCTGGATCTCCTTGGCCAGCTTGCCCATGATCTTGCCCTTGGCGTTGGCCGCCGTTTCTCTATGCTTGGCTTTCCACTGTGCGCCCATATCGACTCTCTTTGTTTCAGCGGCCGGTTCAGGAAGCGACCGGCCAAAAAGTGGGTGCAGTTTATACGCCCTCGGGCCAGGATCGACAACACATCGTGCAGGCGCGCAACCTGAGCGCAGCTCCGGACAGTCACAATCTTCTGTTCAACTGGGCCTGTCGCCCACGCAACTCAGACGAAATGCGCCTTGCGCCCTTTCGAATAGTGGCAAGTGAAGGCACAATGCGTGTCCTTTTTTTGGCCGGCCTGGCCGGGGGCCTTTAAATGATCAAGACGCCGTACTACCTCATCGATAAACAAAAGCTGCTGGGCAACATGGAAAAGATTGCCTACGTTCGCCAGCAGTCCGGGGCCAAGGCCCTGCTCGCCCTCAAGTGCTTCGCTACCTGGTCGGTGTTCGACCTGATGCAGCAGTACATGGATGGCACCACTTCGTCTTCGCTGTACGAGCTCAAGCTCGGCCGCCAGAAGTTCGAAGGCGAAACCCACGCCTACAGCGTGGCCTGGGCCGACGATGAAGTCGAAGAGATGCTCGACAACTGCGACAAGATCATCTTCAACTCCATCGGCCAGCTCGAGCGCTTCGCCGAGCAATCCGAAGGCAAGGTCCGCGGCCTGCGCGTCAACCCGCAGGTGAGCAGCTCCGACTACCTGCTGGCCGACCCTGCGCGCCCGTTCAGCCGCCTGGGCGAATGGGCCCCGGAAAAGATCGAAAAGGTGATCGAGAAGATCTCCGGCTTCATGTTCCACAACAACTGCGAGAACGGTGACTTCGGCCTGTTCGACAAGATGCTGTCGCACATCGAAGAGCGCTTCGGCCACCTGCTGCACAAGGTCGAGTGGGTCAGCCTCGGTGGCGGCATCCACTTCACCGGTGAAGACTATACGGTGGACGCATTCTGCGCGCGCCTGAAGCAGTTCTCGCAAACCTACGGTGTGCAGGTTTACCTGGAGCCGGGCGAAGCGGCTATCACCAACAGCGCCTCGCTGGAAGTGACCGTGCTCGACACCCTGTACAATGGCAAGCACCTGGCCGTGGTCGACAGCTCGATCGAGGCGCACCTGCTCGACCTGCTGATCTACCGCCTCAACGCCAAGATGGCCCCCAACGACGGCGCGCACACCTACATGGTCTGCGGCAAGTCGTGCCTGGCCGGCGATATCTTCGGCGAGTATCAGTTCGACAAGCCGCTGCAGATTGGTGACCGCCTGTCGTTCGTCGACACCGCCGGCTACACCATGGTCAAGAAAAACTGGTTCAACGGTCTGAAAATGCCGTCCATCGTGGTCAAGCAGCTCGACGGCAGCGTCGAGGTGGTGCGCGAGTTCGGTTTCGACGACTACGTTTCGAGCCTGTCGTAAGACAGGCTTTCATGAAGGAGAGCAGCTGAATTGAAGAAGAACGTTCTTATCATTGGTGCAGGAGGTGTCGCCAAGGTGGTGGCCCACAAGTGCGCACAGCATAACGACGAACTGGGTCGTATTGCGATTGCGTCACGGAACATCTCCAAATGCCAGGCCATCATCGACAGCGTCAAGGCCAAGGGTAGCCTCAAGGTACCCGCCGACATCCAGGCCTTCTCGCTCAATGCCCTCGATGTCGAGGCAACCAAGGCACTGATCCGCGAGACCGAATCGCAGATCGTGATCAACGTTGGTTCTGCCTTCCTCAACATGTCGGTGCTGCGCGCCTGCATCGATACCGGTGTCGCTTATCTTGACACCGCGATTCACGAAGAACCGGGCAAGATCTGCGAAACCCCGCCCTGGTATGGCAACTACGAGTGGAAACACCTCGAAGAGTGCCAGCAGAAGAACATTACCGCCATTCTTGGTGTCGGTTTCGACCCGGGTGTGGTGAACAGCTACGCGAAACTCGCGCAGCAGCAGTATTTCGACCGCATTGACTCGATCGACATCCTCGACGTCAATGCCGGCTCCCACGGCAAGTACTTCGCCACCAACTTCGACCCGGAAATCAACTTCCGCGAGTTCACCGGGCAAGTATGGAGCTGGCAGAACAGCCAGTGGACCAGCAACACCATGTTCGAGGTCAAGCGCACCGACGACCTGCCGGTGGTCGGATCGCAAAACCTGTACCTGACCGGCCACGACGAGGTCCACTCGATCTCGAAGAACCTGAACGTGCCGAACGTGCGCTTCTGGATGAGCTTCGGCGAGCACTATATCAACGTGTTCACCGTGCTGAAGAACCTCGGTTTGCTCTCCGAGCAACCGGTCAAGACCGCCGAAGGCCTGGAAGTGGTGCCGTTGAAAGTGGTCAAGGCCGTGCTTCCTGATCCCGCTTCGCTGGCCCCGGGCTACACCGGCAAGACCTGCATCGGCGACCTGGTCAAGGGCACCAAGGACGGCCAGCCGCGCGAGGTGTTCATCTACAACGTGGCGGATCACGAAGAGGCCTACGCCGAGACCGACAGCCAGGGCATCTCCTACACTGCCGGCGTACCGCCGGTGGCTGCCGCCCTGCTGGTCGCCCGCGGCCAGTGGGACGCCGGGCGCATGGTCAACGTCGAGGAGCTGCCTGCCGAGCCGTTCCTCAAGGCGCTGGACGTGATGGGCCTGCCGACCCGCGTCAAGGATGAGAACGGCGACCGTCCATGGGACGCCGAGGCTTGATAGCCAAGCCATGAAACACTGAGGGGGCCGAGAGGCCCCCTTTTCTTTTGCACCCACTTTCCCTTCTGGCCCGTTCTGGGCACGCAATCCCCCCTCACACTCGGCAACGGCATTCGCTGTAGATGCCACCATAAAGCCATCATTTTTACAGAATATCCAAGCCTCCGCAGCGCGCACCCCACTCTCCGAACGCCGCCTACATCAATAGATTTTTGCAATCAAATCAATCGCTTACGATTAACAAATATGGATGTTACAAAATGTAAAAAATGTATGATGCCGCGATAAATCCATATCTAAATCATTCTCTTTTAAGGCGCTTCCATGGACGGGATTGTTCCAAGCCTGTGCTTCTGCCTGTCATTGCAAGGCCATGCCACCGACCCACTGGCCTTGCAGCGTCAACGCCATTCGGTTTCGTCCCAACCCCTGGAAAAGCAATGCCGCTCACTGGCAAGGCAGCAGGGCTTCACTTGCAAGGCCTGGGCGGCACAACACCTGGATCGAGCGCCCCAGCCCCTGCTCATCAACCTTGAAGAGCACGGCCTGTGTGTCTTGGCCAAGCTGGAAAGAGGCCTGTGCTTCATCTTCCAGCCAGGCATGCCGGACACCCCGCTGATGCTGCCGTTGGCCGAAGTCAAGCGCATGCTCATCGGCACAGCCCTGCAATTGAAAAGAAACCCGACCGGTGCTCTGAGCCTGCGTGCCGCGCTGCGTCACTATTTCGATGGCCCCACCGTGGCACTGATCGCCGGCGCTACCCTACTGATCCAGACGCTCGGCTTTTCCATCCCGATCTTCAGCCAGATCATCATCGACCGGGTCCTGGTCCACCAGAACCTGTCCGCCCTGCACGTTTTCGGCAGCCTGGCCATCATCCTCGCCTGCTGCGAACTGGCGCTGTCATTGGCCCGGGTGTATGTGAGCACCGAAGCCAGCGCCAAACTCGACATGCTGATCGCCTCGCGCGTCCATGCCTCGCTGCTGGACAAGCCACTGCCCTTCTATGGGGCCAGTAAAGTCGGCGAACTGGTCGAGACCGCACGGCGCGCCGACATCTTCCGCAAGCTGAACTTTTCCGGCGGCCTGTTCAACGCGCTGGACCTGGCCTTCTGCCTGGTGTTCGTGGTGCTGATGATGGCCTACAGCCTGCCACTGACCGTGCTTTCCAGCGCCTTCATCCTGGTGATCTTCTCGCTGAACCTGATGTTCGACCGTATCCGCCAGGCCAGGCCCGCCCAGGCATCCCAGGCACCCGCGCTGCTGACCGAGGCTTTGCAGGGCATCGAGACCTTGAAACTGACAGGCCGAGAAGGCCTCGTCCAATCGCGCCTTGGCACGCAACTGCTGGCCGATGCCGAACAGGGTTGCCGAGATGCTCGCCACGCCAACTGGACGGTGGCCACCAACATCTGGGTCCAACGCCTGGGTATCCTGGGGACCTTGTGGTATGGCGCCCTGCTGGTGCTCGACAACCACATGAGCATGGGCCAGCTCGTTGCCTTCCAGATGTTCTCCAGCCGTGTGTTCCACCCCATCGCCCGTGCCACCTACACGCTGCAGGAATTGCGCAACGCCTTGTCCAGCTTCCTTGAGCTGGAGGACAAGGTCGCGCCGGCGGAGCCCGAAAAAGCCCTCACTACCCCACGTATCTCCATGCTCAGCGCAGACCGCCTGACGTTTCGCTATGGCCCCAAGGGGCCGGCGCTGCTGGATGCCGTCAACCTGGACATCCAGCAAGGCGAGAAAATCGCCATCGTCGGCCGCAGCGGCTGCGGCAAGAGCACGCTGCTCAAGCTGCTGGCCAACGCCTATCAGCCGCAGGGAGGGCGCGTGGCGGCCAATGGCGTGGATATCCGCCAGTACAACCAGGCCTTCATCCGGCACAAGGTCTGCCTGTTGCCACAACAGGCCTTCCTGTTCAGCGGCACCTTGCTCGACAACATCACGCCACTCAACGCCATGACCGACCGTCCGGCACTGGACGCGCTTGCCAGGCTTGCCTGCGCCGATGACATCATCGAAGCCCATCCAGACCACTACCAGCGCATCCTCGGCGAGGGCGGCGGTAGCCTCTCGGGGGGCCAGCGCCAACGCATCTGCCTGCTCAGGGCGCTTGCGTCCAAGCCGGACATCCTGCTGCTGGACGAGTCGACCAGTGCGCTGGACGAGCAGACCGAACAGTTGATCCACGACAACCTGATTCGGCATTTCCCCGAGCTGACGGTGATCACTGTTTCACACCGACCGCGTTCGCTGGCCGGCTATGACCGGATCTACCGCCTAGAACACGGCGGCCTTGTGCTGCAAGACACCCGCCACAGCCTGGACGAAGCCGTATGAGCCCTTGCAACCCCGATGTGGCGGCGTATCTCGAACAGCCTGCCCGGCGCCTGCCAAGGGTCGCCATCCAGCTCACCGTGGTGCTGCTGCTCGCGGCAATGCTCGCTGCCTCGTTGATCAGGATCGATACCGTGGTGACCGTCAGCGGGCGTATCGCCCCCGAAGGCAAGGTAAAAAGTATCCAGGCCGTGGAAACCGGCGAGATCAAGGAGGTTCTGGTCAAGGAAGGTCAGTTCGTCAACAAGGGCGAGCGCATTGCCCTGCTTGACCCCCAGGTGTCGCAGGCTGAACTGGCCAAGCTGGAAGCGTTGCACGAAAAGACCCGGCTGGCGGAGGAGCGGGTGCAGGCCTCGCTGAACGAACGGCCGCCGGCCTTCGAACATGACCAGGGCACGGCCGCGCGCGAGGAGCTCGAATTGTGGCGTGCCTCGGAGCGCAACTTCAGCCAGACCCTGCTCGACCTGGAGCGCCAGGCCACCATCGGTGAACTGGCCATCGTCTCCACCCAGGCGGAGATCCAGAAGAACAAGGACCTGCTGCGCATCGCCGACGCCCAGGAAGCAGCCGTGCGCGACAGTGCCGGCAGCGCCATCTCCCGGTTCAAGTACATGGAATACCTCGACACGCGTAACCGCCTGCGCAACGAAGGCATCATTCTCAAGACCCGGCTACGCAAGGAACGCCAGGAGCTGGTCATCACCCAAGGCAAGGTCGACGCATTGCATGGCTCGCGGACAGAGCAACTGCTCAAGGAGCGGGAAAACCTGGCGCGAACCCTCGATGACCTGGGCAGCGAACTGGTCAAGGCCAGGCGCAACTCCCGATTGCTGGCGATCGAGTCGCCGCAGGCCGGCTACATCACCGAGCTCAAGCTCACCCACGCCACGCAGATGGTCAAGGCGTCGGAGGAAATCACCAAGCTGGTGCCAGCGGATGCCAACCTGGTGGTCAGGGCCAAGGCCAACTCCAACGATGTGGGGTTTCTTGCAGTGGGTGCGCCAGCCGAGGTCAAGGTCGACGCATTCCCTTACCAACTCTACGGCAGCATTGGCGCGAACCTGACCTGGATCAGCGCCGACTCCGAAGAAGACCGTGCCCAGGCAGGCGGCCCAGGCAACCGTCAGTACACACTTGAAGCCGCACTAGGGGAATGGAGACTCGCAAAGGACCTCGACAGCAAAGTAAAACCCGGCATGTCCGTACTCATGGACATCAAGACAGACAAGCGATCCATCGCTTCGATCATCTTCAACCCCATCACTTCCAGCCTGCGTTCTTCTTTAAGGAACAATTGAAATGACTTCAAAGTTGTTTGGCGGACTGCTGGTCTTCAGCCTGTCCGGGCTGACGCTCGCCTCGCAATCGGCTCCCGACGCCCTGCAGGTCAGCTACCTGAAGCAATCCACGCCCAGCCAGTTCGCCGAGGCGCCCTATGGCGCGCGCATCTTGGTGAAGCAAGGGCCTGACATCTTGCTCGAGCAGAACACCCGCCTGCTCCCCGGATGCGAACAGCTTCCGGCCAACCACACCCTGACACTGGCTGGCGAAGCGGTCAGCGTGCTTTGCGGCAGCTACAGCGGCCGCCATGAAACCTTGCGCGCGTTCGCCATCGTCAACGGCGAGCTGGCCAGCGCCAGCCTTGGCTTCGGCGAAGCCAGCGCACAGTTGCAAGACCACGACGGCGTGCCCTACGCCCTGGTCGCCAGCAGCCCGCTGGCCGACCCCCGCCATGGCGTGGTGTTCCAGGCCTACAAGCTGGAGCGCAACCCCACCACCCTGGCTTTCGTGGCGGTCGACGACGACGCTGCGCGCCAGCTCTATCGGGCACGCCTGGCCCGTTATATGGGCCAGGCGCTGCAAAGCGAACCCGAGCTGGCGGAAGCACTGCAACTGATCGACAAGTCGCGCTACAGCCAGGCCGACGCCTGCCTGAGTTACCAGCGCCTGGCCGAACGTTCGGCCCATGCCCCCGTGAACGAACAGACCGCCGCAATCACCCGAAAACTGACCGACACCTGCAAGGACGCACACTGACATGGCCGACCTCAACGCTATTCAACTGCAGAACGCCGAAGCCATCGCCAACTACGGTTACCAGCATGGCTTCAAGGAGTCGCAGATCGAGTTCGCCGTCAAGGCGGCGTTCATCGAGTCCACGCTGGGCCTGAAGACGCAGAACGCCAACTCCTCGGCGGCCGGTCTGTTTGGCTACCTGTCCGGCACCTGGGCCGAGAACCACGCCAACCTGGGCAACCGCATGTCCAACGACAGCCAGATCCACGCGTTCTACGACGACATCGCCAAGTACACCGCACGCTTCAACGATCCCTCGGTCAATGCCCCGATCAAGGCCGCCGGCCTCACCCTGGACCAGTACATCTACATCAAGCACCACGACGGGCAAAACTACACCGATTTCAAGAATGCCCCTGGCCTCGGGATTTTCAAAAGCTTCAATTTCCATCCGGACCTGTCCGAATACACCCAGCCCGAAGGCTACGGCGCCCCGGTGGGCGGGCATGTCTTTACCTTGTACGACCCGATCTACGCCTCTTCCCACGCGTACTGGTTCACCAACTCCAGCTACCAGCCGGAAGGTCATGTCACCATCGGCGAACTGGGGTTCATCAACGGGCAGGACCAGGACTGATGACCGTGCACATCGATGCGCAGTACTTCCGTGAACAGCTCATGGGCAAGGCGCCCGCGCACCTGCGCGGTGTCACCCAACCCATCCTGTCGAGCTGGGACGATGTGGATGAACTGCTCTATGCCTGCGAAATCAACGCCGGCTACGTCAAGCTGATCGGGGAGCGCCCGCTCGGCGAAGCGGAGTTCGCCGAACGCATCCCCTACTACGGCCAGACCAAAACCTGTTTGAACCGCGAGCGGCTGTACAACGAGTTGGCCAACGGTGCGACGCTGGTACTCAATCGCCTGGAAATGCGCTCGCTGCGCATCAAGCGCCTGTGCAACGCGATCGCCCACCTGAGCCTGGGGCAAGTCGTTGCCAATGGTTACCTGGCCATGACCGGCGACAGCGCGTTCGGCAACCATTGGGATGCACACGACGTTTTCGCCACCCAGCTGATTGGCCGCAAACGCTGGAAGATCTACAAGCCGACCTTCGCCAACCCGATCGCCGGCCAGCTCAGCCGCGACCGGCGCGAGGAGTGCCCGACCGAAGCGGTGCTGGATGTCATCACCGAGCCAGGCGACATCCTCTACATCCCGCGCGGCTGGTGGCACTGCGCCTATCCCTCGGAAGGCGAGTGCTTTCACCTGGCAATCGGCGTGCACAAGCCCTATGTACTCGACTACCTCGGCTGGCTCAGTGCAAGTGTGCTGAACCAGCACGAAGCCTGTCGCGACAGCCTCAGCCTGGGCCAGGCCTTGCCACTGGACGCGTCGATGGCACAGGAAATGGCACGCCTGGCCCAGGACGAAAGTACCCTGAATGCCTTCGAACGCATGGTGTTCTTCAAGGAGCGCATGGACGGTGGGCTCAACCTCGGAGCCTGGTTCGCCCGTGACCTGCAGGCGCTCGAAGCCAGGCAGGTGCGCCTGGCCACGCCCTACAGCGACCTGGTGCAACGTGACAACCTGGCCCTGAACGGCTTGCGCCTGCAAGACAACCTGCTGACCCGGCAACTGATCGATGGCCCTTGCGCCCTCGCCGATCTGCGCGCCCGTCTCACGCAACTCGACGACGACACATTCCTGCAGACCATCAAGGAGCTGATGGCCAAGGGGGTTATCCACCTGTATTGACGTGACGCAACCATGGGCGCTCGGTGGCGCCCATGGTTCATCGTGCGAAGCGGTTCGCGCCCGACCTATTTACGCGCTTCGAGGATGAGGTTGAACGGCGTCTGCGTCGCCCGCCGGAACCGCGTGAACCCCGCCTCCTCGAACACCGCCCGCAACCGTGCCTCACCGGCCTGCGCGCCCAACCCCAAGCCCACTTCCTGCGACAACGAGTTCGGTGTGCAGATGAAGGTCGAAGCCGCGTAGAACAGCCGCCCGACCGGATTGATATTGGCGTCCAGCGTATCCTCGGCGTACGGCTCGACCAACATCACCGTACCGTCCTCTTTCAACGCTTCATAGGCGTGCCGCGCCGCGCCGACCGGGTCGCCCATGTCGTGCAGGCAATCGAAGAAGCACACCAGGTCGAGATCATGGCCGGGATAATCCTTGGCCGAAGCCTGGACGAAGCTCACCCGGTCGCCCAGGCCAGCTTCCCGGGCACGTTCGATGGCGGTGCTCACCGAGGGCGCATGGTAGTCATAGCCAATGAAATGCGAGGCCGGAAATGCCTGGGCCAGGACGATGGTCGAGGCACCATGGCCACAGCCAACATCGGCCACCTGCGCCCCGGCCTGCAGCTTGGCCACCACGCCGTCCAGTGCCGGCAGCCAGTCCGCCACCAGGAACGTCCGGTAGCCGGGCCGGAAGAAACGTTCGGTACCGCTGAACATGCAGGGGTGATGATCGCCCCAGGCCAGCCCGCCATCGCCGCGCATGGCTTTGACCAGCTTATCCTTGTCATGGAACAGTGCGGCCAGCACCGCCGCGCCACCGGCCATGTAGGCCGGCGAGTCCTCGAGCGCCAGGGCCAGGGCCTGCTCCTCGGGGAGGGTGAAGCTGCCGTTGCGGTGCTCCACATAACCCGCCGCGGCCTGGCCATTGAGCCATTCACGCACCAAGCGGGGCTGGCAGCCGGTGCGCTCGGCCAGCACCTCGGGCGTGACCGGCAGGCTGTCGGCCATGGCCCGGTACAGCCCGAGCTCGTCACCGAGCACGACATTGGCCAAGGTGGCCGCGGCGCCCATGTCGCCCACCAACCTGCCCATGAATTCCTGAAGCCTTGCCTCGTCCATGACCTGACCTCCTCTAGCGGAAGGCCACCGTCGGCGATGTCCGGCCCGGGGGCGGTGGTCGAAGGGTTGAACAGCCCGCGTGTCATGCGGGTCCAGGCTTTAAGTCTAGACCCGCCTGCGCTATCTTCGCCGCGCTGTCGGCATACCCGCCAATACCGGACGGTCGCGCCCGCGCAGCACAGGAATCACCACCATGTTCACCAGCCGTACCTTCGTCCTTGTCCTGGGCCTTGCCTTCGTCATCATCGACCAATGGGTGAAGTTGATCGCCCTGGTAGCCCTCGACAACCACAGCTATGTCCTGGGCAACCAGAGCATCTGGCTCGACCTGGCCCTGAGCCTCAACCCCGGCGCCTTCCTCAGCCTGGGTGCAAACCTGCCGGCCGGCTTGAAGCTACTGGTCTTCGTGGTGGTCGTGGGCGTGGTGTGCTGCTGGGCCAGCATCTGGGCCTTCAGGCAGTGGCAGACGGCGCCGGTCAAGGCCAGCGCTGCCTGGTTCATCGCCGTGGGTGGCTTGGCCAACCTGATCGACCGGGTGTTTCGCGACGGGCATGTGGTCGACTATCTGGTACTCAATGTCGGCTCGCTGCACACCGGCGTCTTCAACCTGGCCGATATCGCCATCATGGCCGGTGCGGCGGTGCTGGTGGTCGATGGCCTGACGAGGCCGGCCAAGCGCTGAAAGCGCTTACCCGCATCACGGCAAAAGCCCTGGCCAACGGACCAGGGCTTTTGCTTTCCTCGGTGTTTCAGCCCCCTTTCTTCACCTTAGCTTCCAGCTTCTCCAGCAAAGCGGCGGCCAGCGCCTTGTCGGAGAACGGGTTCTGCCCGGTGATCAGCTCGCGATCGACCACCACATGGGGCTTCCACGCCTCGGCATAGCCCATGCTGCCACCTGCGCCGGCCATGGCCTTGGCTGGGTAGAACTGCAGGCGTTCGCCGTTCAGCGAGCCTTCGAATACCTGCTCCTCCGGGTCGGAGAAGATGGTCATGCGGTAGCCCTGGTAGCTCCAGTTGCTGGCCGCCGGGGCCTCGCCACGGGCCAGCGCGGCGCGGAAAGAGACCGGGTCCCGTTGCGCGGACAACAGCGCAATAGGGCCGTGGCAGATGGCGGCGGTGGGCTTGCCAGCCTGATGGAAGTGACGCAGCAGTGCCCCTACCTGGGGATTGTTGGCCAGGTCGATCAGCGGCGCATGCCCGCCTGGGATGAAGATACCGGCGTAACGGTCCAGGTCACCCGCCAGCACCTGCGTCAACGACAACGTATCGTGGATGCCCGGCAGGTTGTCGACGACATGGCGGATACGCAGCATTTCCGCCTGGTCGCCACCGAAGTACATCGGGTCGACCGAGCGCTCGTCGACGCTCGGCGCATTGCCTTTGGGCGTGACCAGCACCAACGTGTAGCCGGCCTTGAGCAACTGGTCGGCGGGCACGCCGAATTCGTTGAGGTAATAACCGGTCGGGTAGTGCTTGCCATCCTTGAGCGCCAGCTGGTTTTCGCTGGACAGCAGCACCAGCACCTCGCCCTTGGGCGCAGCGACGGCACCACCCGCCATGAGCGCGCCGGCCAGGGCGACGGTTGTGAGTCTGGACATGTTGAGCTCCTGGTTAGTTGAATGGGCGGATATCGAGCGCACGGGCCAGTTGCACCCGCGTCGGTGCTGCCAGCCAGTCGGCGGTGGCGGCGCGATAAGCCTGGTAATGGGGGCTGGCGCGGTGGGCTTCGACAGCGGCCTCGTCGGTATACAGTTCGAACAGCTCGAACGCCGCTGCGTCGCCTGTGTGGGCGAACAGGTCATAGCGCAGGTTGCCGGGTTCGGCGCGGCTGCGCTCGACCATCAGGCGCAAGGCTGCTTCAGTGGCGCCACGGTGTTCAGGACGGGGGTGAATAGTGGCGAAGATGGCGATGGGCATTGGCGCCTCCGGATGGATGTGAATGGGCACATCCTAGCCATCACGCTAAGATTCGATAATTCGAAAGCTTTTATTTCTACAATCCAATTTATGAATATCGCCCACAAAGATCTCAACCTGCTGCACCTGTTCCAGGTGCTCTACGAAGAGCGCAACGCCTCCCGTGCCGCCGAGCGCCTGGCCCTCAGCCAGCCGGCCCTCAGCCACAAGCTCAACAAGCTACGGCATCAGTTCGGCGACCCGCTGTTCGTGCGTGCGCCACGCGGCCTCACCCCGACGCCACGCGCCCACGAACTGGCCCCCCAGGTGCAGGTGCTGACCGAGCAGTTGAGGGATTTCTTCGAGCGTTGCGATGGCGAGGACTTCCTGGCCCGCCCTGCCCGCCTTCATCTCTACAGCACCGACTACCTCGAGCAGACGCTGCTGCCTGGGCTGCTGCCGGTCCTGCGCAGCCAGGCACCGAACCTCACCCTGGTCACCCACAACACCCGTGGCGAGCTGCCGCGTGAGGCACTGGAGAAAGGCACCTGCGACCTGGCCATCGCCGGTTTCTATACCGACTTGCCGGACACCTTCCACCAGCAGCACCTGCTCAGCGAGGATTTCGTCGTGCTGGCATCAGCCGGCAACCCGCGCCTGGCCGCCGGCATGAGCCTCGAAGCCTTCCTGAACTGCGAGCATTTGATCACCACCCTGACCGGCGACCTGGATGGCCGCGTCGACCGCGCGTTGCGCCAGTTGGGCCGTGAACGCAGGATCATCGCCGGTTTGTCCAGCTTCATCGCACCCACGCGGCTGGTGCGTGGCACCGACCTGCTGCTGACCTGCCTGAGGTCCTTGGCCGAAGAGGCGGTCGAGCGTGATCCGGACCTGCGCATCCATCCGTTGCCGCTCGACCTGCCACGGGTGCAAGTGATGCAGATCTGGCATGCACGTACCCATGCCGATCCGTTGCGACGCTGGTTCCGCCAGCAGATCCAGACAGTTGCGCAGTCCACCCTGTAGGAGCCAGCTTGCTGGCGAAAGCGGTTCGCCAGCAAGCTGGCTCCTACCTGGAGCGCACACGCCTCAAGGTGCTTCGGCAGGCGCCAGTTGCAGCACCTCGCTGGTGTAGCGCCACTCCTCCTGCACCTTGTCCGGATGCTCGTTCAGGCGGATGCCATACGACGGAATGATCTGCCTGATCTTGGCCTGCCACTGCGGCGTGGCGACCTTGTCCTTGAACACCTTGTTCAGCAGGTCGAGCATGATCGGCGGCGCGGTGGAGGCGCCTGGCGAGGCCCCCAGCAACCCGGCGATGCTGCCATCCTTGGAGGTGACGATCTCGGTCCCCAGCTTCAGCACCCCGCCCAGGTTTTCATCCTGCTTGATGATCTGCACCCGCTGCCCCGCCTGCCACAAGCGCCAGTCTTCCTTCTTCGCCTCGGGGAAGTAGGTTTGCAGCGCGGCGAATCGATCATCGTCCGACTGCATCAACTGGCCAATCAGGTACTGCACCAGGTCGAACTCGCGCACCCCGACCCGCACCATCGGCCAGGTGTTGTGCAACGACATGCTGGCCACCAGGTCCAGCAGCGAGCCCTGCTTGAGGAACTTGGTGGAGAAGGTGGCGAACGGCCCGAACAGGATCATGCGCTTGCCATCGAGCACCCGGGTGTCCAGGTGCGGCACTGACATCGGCGGCGCGCCGGTGGCGGCAATCCCATAGGCCTTGGCCATGTGCCGCTGGGCGATGGACGGGTTGTCGGTGACCAGGAACGAACCGCCCACCGGGAAGCCCGCGTAGTCCTTGGCTTCATCGATGCCCGACTTCTGCAGCAGCGGCAGCGCGGCGCCGCCGGCACCGATGAACAGGAACTTGGCGTCGGTGGCCGCGGTGCTGCCGTCCTTGAGGTTCTTGTACTCGACGTGCCAACTGCCGTCGTCATTGCGGCTGATGCCCTCGACTTCGGTGGACAGCTTGAGGTCGAAGTTCGGCCGGGTCTGCAGGTAACCCACGTACTGCCGGGTGATCTCGCCGAAGTTGACGTCGGTGCCGATGGGCGTCCAGGTCACCGCGAGCTTCTGGTTGGGGTCACGCCCCTCCATCATCAACGGTACCCACTTGGCGATCTGCGCGTGATCCTCGGAGTACTGCATGGGCTTGAACAGCGGGCTGGCCTGCAAGGCTTCGTAACGCTTCCTGAGGAAACGGATATTGTCGTCACCCCAGACGAAACTCATGTGCGGCGTGGTGTTGATGAACGAACGCGGATTCTTCAGCACGCCCTGCTTCACCTGCCAGGCCAGGAACTGGCGGGTAACCTGGAACGACTCGTTGATCTCCACCGCCTTGCTGATGTCGATCTTGCCGTCCTTCTCCGGCGTGTAGTTGAGCTCGGCCAGCGCAGAGTGGCCGGTGCCGGCGTTGTTCCAACCGTTGGAGCTCTCCTCGGCGACCTTGTCCAGGCGCTCGACCATCTCCATCGTCCAGCCAGGCTCCAGCTCGTTGAGCCAGACCGCCAGTGTCGAACTCATGATGCCGCCGCCCACCAGCAGGACGTCGACCCGCCTGGTATCGGCGGCCTGGGCGCTGCCCAGGCCCAAAGCCAGGACCAGCCCGAGCAAGGCCCATTTCGTTCTTTTCACAATGTTCATGTGCGCTCCCGTGTTCGCCTTTGCCTGCACCGGCAACCCACAGGCGCAGGGCCTGCGGTGTTGAGCCTGGGTCAAGCTTAGTCGACTGATTTGCTCGGGCATGATCGTGCAGGCACTTGCAATCAGCTAATTCCCGAAATACTGTATGAATATTCAGTATTTCGAGAATCCCCATGCAATTGATCGCCAAGCTCGGCATCCTGGCCGACGCCGCCAAGTACGATGCCTCCTGCGCCAGCAGTGGCGCGCCCAAGCGCAGCTCGCGTGGCCGAGACGGGCTTGGCGCCACCGATGGCATGGGTATCTGCCACAGTTTCACCCCGGATGGCCGCTGCGTATCCCTGCTCAAGGTGTTGCTCACCAACTTCTGCCTCTACGATTGCCAGTACTGCGTCAACCGCCGTTCCAGCAACGTGCCACGGGCGCGCTTCACCCCCGAGGAAGTGGTGCGCCTGACCCTCGACTTCTACCGGCGCAACTGCATCAGCGGCCTGTTCCTGAGCTCCGGCATCATCCGTTCGGCCGACTACACCATGGAGCAACTGGTCAGGGTGGCGCGCCTGCTGCGCGAGGAGCACGGCTTTCGCGGCTACATCCACCTCAAGACCATTCCCGACGCCGACCCGTTGCTGATCGAAGAAGCCGGGCGCCTGGCCGACCGCCTGAGCGTCAACATCGAACTGCCCACCGACGCCAGCCTCAAGCGCCTGGCCCCGGAGAAACAG
Organism: Pseudomonas entomophila; assembly: GCF_023277925.1. Lineage (NCBI taxonomy): Bacteria > Pseudomonadati > Pseudomonadota > Gammaproteobacteria > Pseudomonadales > Pseudomonadaceae > Pseudomonas > Pseudomonas entomophila. The sequence continues at coordinate 1,063,143 of NZ_CP063832.1, read as the reverse complement.
GCCAGCACCATCCGCCAGGCCATGGGGGTGATCCACCAGGGGCAACAGGCGGTGGCCGACGAGCCGCGGGCACCCCGCTTCACGCCCGCCGGGCAAAGTACCCAGGTGATCGTCGGTGCCGACGCCACCGATGACAGCACGCTGCTGCGCAACGCCGAGTCGCTGTACCAGGGATACGGGCTCAAGCGCGTCTACTACTCAGCCTTCAGCCCCATCCCCGACAGCCCCGGCAGCGTGCCACTGGCCGCCCCGCCACTGCTGCGCGAGCACCGCTTGTACCAGGCCGACTTTCTCTTGCGCGGCTATGGCTACAAAGCCGGTGAGCTGCTGGGTGAGGCCGGTAACCTGGCGCTGGACATCGACCCCAAGCTGGCCTGGGCGCTGGCCAATCGCGACGTGTTCCCGCTCGACGTGAACCGCGCGGAACCTGCGCTGCTGGCACGTATCCCCGGCATCGGCCTGCGCAGCGTGCAGCGCCTGGTGGCCCTGCGCCGTGAACGGCGGGTGCGCTACGACGACCTGATCCAGCTGCGCTGCGTGCTGGAAAAAGCCCGCCCGTTCATCGTCACCAGCGATTACCGCCCGGCCCAGGCCGAACTGCGCAGCGGCCTGCTGCGCGCCCGCCTGCGCGAGCCCCAGGCGCCGGTGCAGATGGGCCTGTGGGGATGATCGCGCTCGACTGCGGTGATGACTTCGCCACCTGGCGCGACCAGGCTCGGCGACTGCTTGGGCATGGCATCGACCCGGCCGAGGTCACCTGGGGCCAAGGCCCGATGGATGATCTACTCGCGGTAGCGGCGCCTCCACCCGAAGGCCCGGGCCCGTTTCGCGCCCGCGTGCCGGCGGCTTTGCTGGCCCAGTTGGAACAGGCTGGGCGCTATCGCGGCGAACAACGCTGGAACCTGCTCTACGAAGTGCTCTGGCGCGTCGCCCATGGCGACCGCACCGCCATGCTCGCCGGTGACCGCCTGGGCAGTGAACTGCAACGGCGTATCAAGCAGGTTGGGCGCGAGGCCCATCACCTGCACGCCTTCGTGCGCTTCGTGCCGCTGCCTGCCGCACTGGCCGAGCACCTGCAACTGGACCTGGTCGCCTATCACGAACCCGCACACGACATCCTCGACAGTGCCAGCGGCCATTTCGCCGAACGCCTGGGGCGTCAGCGCTGGCTGATCGCAACCCCGCGCGACGGCATCCGCTTCGACGGAGAAAACCTGCACTACCGCCGCCACTGCCCGGAGGACTGGCGCCAGTGGGCGCGGAACGCGGAGGACCCAGACGCCGAGCTCTGGCTCACCTATTACCGGCACACTTTCAACCCCGCCCGGCTCAACCCCGACGCCCTGCGCCAGCATCTGCCCGGTCGGTTCTGGCGGCACTTGCCCGAAGGGCCATTGATTCCCGCGCTGGTCGGCCAGGCGCGCCAAGGCAAGCAGCGCGATGGCCAGGCCTCGGAAATCGCCTTGCAAGCCGGCAAGCGCATTGCCGATGTTCGCCTGCAGGTTCAGCGCCGCCCCCTGTAGGAGCAGGCCTTGCCGGCGAATGGGCCAGCACGGTCCACACGATACCGTCGCGCTCGGAGCGCTCTGGAGGTCAACCAGGGCCACTGAAACATGTGAAAAATCTGTGAGAAATGTGGCACATCACGCTGTTTAGATGCGACAAATCCTGACACACTTATCGCTAATAATTCTCATAAGCACTAGCAATAAGGATAGTCGTCGCATGCCCTCCCACCCCTTCACACCCGCGCGCAATCTGCTGGCCGCGGCCATCTGCATGGCCACCCTCACCCCCGCCCTCGCGAACCCACAAACCGAAAACCAGGCCCCAGGCGTGCTGGAACTGGGCGCCACTGCCATCAATGACAGCAGCCTGGGCAGCACCACGGAGGGGTCGCAGTCCTACACCACCGGCGCCATGTCGACCGCCACCAAGCTGCCATTGACCATGCGCGAAACACCCCAGGCGGTCACCGTGATCACCCGCCAGCGCATGGATGACCAGAACATGACCAGCATCAACGATGTGGCCCGGTACACGCCGGGGCTGTTCCTCAACCAAGCCAACGGGCCGGGTCGCCAGAGCTATACCGCCCGCGGCTTCGACGTCGACAGCATCATGTACGACGGTATCCCCAGCGCCTACACCGGCTGGGTGGTCGGCGCCCAGCCTAACCTGGCCATGTTCGACCGGGTCGAAGTAGTGCGTGGCTCCACCGGTCTGGTCACCGGGGCCGGCACGCCCTCGGCGGCGATCAACCTGGTGCGCAAGCGCCCGCTGGCCGAACAGAAGGTCACCCTGACCGGCGCCGCCGGCAGCTGGGACAACTATCGCGGCGAGATCGACGCCTCCAGCCCGCTCAACGACAGCGGTACCCTGCGCGGCCGCGTGGTCACTTCATACCGCGACGCCAACGGCTTTCGCGATGGCCAGGAAGAGAACCACGGCCTGTTTTATGCAGTGACTGAGGCCGACCTGAGCGAGGACACCACGCTCACCCTTGGTTTCTCCCACCAGAAGGACAAGACCAATGTCTTCTGGGGCGCCATTCCCACCGACCTCAACGGCCGCCACCTGGATGTGTCGCGCTCGTACAACCCGGGCACCGACTGGGAGGACAAGGACCAGGAGATCAACACGCTGTTCGCCGAGTTGCGCCAACGCCTGGCCAACGACTGGAACCTGCAGGTCAACGCCAACTACAGCGAACAGAACGCCCTGTTCCGCGGCTCCTACCAATCGCGCTGGAGCACCGCCAAGGCCTTGAGCCGCACGGTCTACCAGTCGCAGAACGACGAGAACCAGCTGGGCCTCGATGCCTTCGCCAGCGGCCCGTTCGAACTGCTCGGGCGCAACCACGAACTGGTGCTGGGTGCCAGCAAGCGCCTCTACGACATGAACGAGCGCAACTACAGCCCCTACGACACCGACTACCCACTCAACGGCGCCAAGCCTGACTTCGTACATACCGGCAACAGCCGCTACGTGATCAACCAGGAAGGTGTGTATGCCACTACCCGCCTGAGCCTCGCCGACCCGTTGAAGCTGATCCTCGGCGGGCGCCTGGACTGGTACGACTACGATCAACGCGACAATGACGCCGGCGATTACAAGGTCACCCGCAACGTCACCCGCTACGGCGGCCTGATCTACGACCTCGACCAGCACCATTCGGTCTACGTGAGCTACACCGACATCTTCACCCCACAGGAAGGCCGGGACAGCTCAGGCAAGCCGGTGACCCCGATCGTCGGCAAGAACTACGAGGTTGGTATCAAGGGCGACTATTTCGACGGGGCCTTGAACGCAAGCCTGGCAGTGTTCCGCATCGACCAGGAGAACCGTCAGGTCGAGGTGAAACTGCCGGGCTGCCCGCAACTGAGCTGCTACCAGGCCTCCGGCGAAGTGCGCAGCCAAGGGATCGACTTCGAACTGCAAGGCGCCTTGACCGACCACTGGCAGCTCGGTGCCGGCTACACCTATGCCCGCGTCCACACCGTCAAGGATGCGAACAACCCGGCCAAGGTCAACAAACCGCTCAACTCCGACACCCCCGAGCACCAGTTCAAGCTGTACACCGTCTACCGCTTCCAGGGCCCGCTGGAGAAACTGCGCGTGGGCGGTGGCGTGACCTGGCAAAGCCGTATGTACAACGACATCGCCCTGGGCGACGGCAGCAACTACCGGTTGACTCAAGGCGCCTACGCCGTCACCGACCTGATGGCCGGCTACCAGGTCAACCCGCACCTGGACCTGCAGCTCAACGCCAACAACGTCTTCGACCGCACTTATTACTCGTCGATTTCCAAATCCGTGGACTACGGTGGAGACACCTTCGGCGACCCACGCAACTTCATGCTGACGGCCAAGTACAGCTTCTGATGTTTCCCGGCGCAGGGATGCGCCCCGCTCGCCTGGCCCTCAGTCCTTGAGCGCCTTCTCGATCGCCGCAATGTCGATCTTGCCCATCGTCAACATCGCCTCGAACGCCCGTTTGGCGGCAGCCTGATCAGTGCCACTCACCGCCTGGGTGAGAACGCGCGGCGAAATCTGCCACGACAGCCCCCACTTGTCCTTGCACCAACCACAGGCGCTGGCTTCACCGCCGTTGTCGATGATGGCGTTCCAGTAACGGTCGGTTTCCGCCTGATCGTCGGTCGCCACCTGGAACGAGAACGCCTCGCTGTGCTTGAACATCGGCCCGCCATTGAGGCCGATGCAGGGGATGCCCATCACGGTGAACTCGACCGTGATCACATCGCCCTGCTGGCCAGACGGGTAGTCGCCGGGCGCCTGGTGCACGGCGGTCACCCTGCTGTCGGGAAAGGTGCGCGCATAGAAGTTCGCCGCCGCTTCGGCATCGCCGTCGAACCAGAGGCAGATACTGTTCTTCGGGGTCATGTCGGTGGCTCCTGTGCCCTTGCCATGTCCCGTCGAGTCTAGCCCTCTGCCCCCCGCGAATGGCCCTGCGCGATCAGCGGCCGGCCAGGGGGATCCACAGGTCGACGTAGCCGATGCCGCGCATCGGATCGAAGTCCGGGCTGTACAGCTCGAACTCCGGCGCGTCGGCGGCCTGGTAGCCGGAGGCCGGGAGCCACTGGTTGAACACGGTGAATACCGTCTGGTGAATCATCGACACGTGGCCCAGGTGGCGGAACACCGCATAATCCCGCGCCGCTAGCCGGAAGAAGCGAAAGTTCGCCGCAAGCTCGGTAGTACGGGCCACCTCGACCCCAGCGATGTACTCGAAACTGCCATCCTCCCCCGGGTTGCAGCACAGCCCGTAGGTGAAATCGCCCACCTGGCCAGGCACTCGGCCCACATAGGGGTCAAAGGCTTGCCACAACCCCGGGATGCCCTCGTTGCGCTCGAAGGTGAAGCGTTCGCCCAGGCCGGCGACGATGAATTCGGGACGGTGTTCGAAGCGGGGTTCAGACAAGGCAACATAGTTCAGTGCTTTCATGCGCAGAGGCTCCACCAGGGTGATCGGTTCATGGGCCTGCCCACGCACCTGGCTCGGCGCAACGCCGAACAGGTCGCAGAAGGCCCGCGTGAATGCTTCATGGGAGCCGTAGCCCGCCGCCAGGGCAACGTCCAGGATGTCCGGGTGGCCTTCGCGCAGGGCCTGGGCCGCCCGGCTCAGCCGCCGGGCCCGGACATAACGCATCACCGGCCAGCCGGTGGTGGCGACGAACTGGCGGGCCAGGGCGAACGGCGACAGGCCAAAATGCCTGGCGACACCCGCCAGGTCCAGGTCAGTATCCAGAGCCGATTCGATGTACCACAGGATGTGTTCGATACCGCGCATTCCATTGCTCCTCAGTCAGCGCGACCACCTTAGCAAGGGTGCGCGAAGCCGGTTTGATCGTTCTTGCGCGGGTTAGCCCTGGCAGGCCATGGTTGCCAGCCTTGGCGCATGCCTTGAGCCCGGCGAAGCGGCAGCAGCGCCTATCAGGCATAGGCACATTGCAACGAATGAGCGGATTCATCCGCGATGCGCCGCCCGCGCGGCGCTCGATCTGATGGACGCCGCAAGGGTTGCGGCGAGCATCTGGCGGCCCTAATGCGGTCACGCCCCCTGCGCCCAAAGGCCTTGAAAGGGATAGCAAAAATGCGGGGCGCTTCAAGCAGCGCCCCGCCCGGCCTGGTGTTGGCTGAACGCCAGGTGATAACCGTTGCAATCACGCACACCGAATTCGCGCGAACCGTAAGGCATGAGCCGTGACGGTAAAGCCCAGCTCGTCACGGTAATGGCAGCGTACGGTTTCCAGATCGGGGCAACGTAAAAGCAGGGCGATGGACATGCAGGCCTCGTCGATCAGCGTGGCGTTGGCGCCGATCATCGCCTCGCTCGACGATCGCGACAAGCGCGCTGTATGCCGGATTCAGCGCGCATCTGTATCTGCCGCCCCTGGGCTGCACCCCCTAGCATCGAACACTCCGCCCCGGTAGCTGACATGAACGACCTCCCCACCCACATCGACTTTCCAGGCCTGACCGTGCGCTGCGTACGCCCCGAGGACCATGCCATGGTCTGCGCCCACCGCGAGGCCATGTTCTTCGAGGCCGGTGGCACGCCGGAACGCCTGCGCCTGATGACCGAACACTTCAGCCCGTGGCTGCGACCACGCCTGGAAGACGGCCGCTACTATGGCTTTGTGCTGCTGGACCAGGATCATCCGGTGGCGGCCATAGGGCTCATGGACATCGAATGGCCGCCGCACCCGAACCACCCGACCCAGGACCTGCGCGGCTATGTGCTCAATGTCTATGTCGAACCCAGCCACCGCCGCCGTGGCCTGGCTCGCGGGCTGATGCGCCTGGCCGAGGCCGAGTTCGCCCGGCGCGGCCTGGGCTTTGCCGTGCTGCATGCGACCGAGGCCGGCAGGCCGGTCTATGCGGAGCTCGGTTGGGCGGCCACGACTGAAATGGCCAAGACCCTCGCCTGAATACCGAACGTATCGTCCGTCAACGTTGATGACTGTCAGGCATGCCCCGAATTTGACGCGCGCCAGCACAGGGTTCAAGGTCGGGGGCCCATGCACGCCCCTGCCCCCGACACGGAGATCCCCATGCATTTCGACCTGATCCAGACCCTCAGCCTGGCCGGCAAGCCGGACGTGCCCAATGACGACCGCATTGGCTGCGCCGACTGCCATGCCTGGGTCATCGACGGCGCCACCGATCTCGGCGCGCCCGGCTTGCTGGGCGAACGCGGCGGCGCGGCCTGGCTGGCGGGTGCGGCGCAACGTGCCTTCAGCGTGGCCTCGGGGCCCTTGCAGACGCTGTGCGAAACGGTGTTCGACACCTTGGCCCGCGATTACCAGCAGGACCGCCAGCGCGAACCCGTGGCGCACTGGGAGCTGCCACGCGCTGCGTTCGCTGCTGTGGCGCTGGAAGGCGACGAACTGGTCTGCGCGCACCTGGCCGATTGCGTGGTCCTGCACCGCAGCGCCCAAGGCGTCGCCTTCCTCACACCGGAGCCCGATCGCGAGGCGGAGCGCGGCGAAGCAGCCGCCCTGGGCCCTGGCACCGGTGCCCACAACGTGCGCACGCCCGCGGTGCTGGCCGACCGCCGCCAGGCCCGCGAACGGCCCAGGGCGGTGCTTGGCGTCGATGCCCAGCTGTCCCGGGAAGGTACCTGCTACAGCCGTGCTCCCGTGGCGCGGGGCGACGACATCGTGTTGATGAGCGATGGTTTCGCCGCGCTGTTCGACACTTACCACGCCTATGCACCGAGGGCGTTCGTCGAGCGCCTGCTGAGCCATGGCCTGATCGATCTGGCGCGTACGCTGCGCGAGATCGAACAGGAGGATGCCGCCTGCCTGCGCCATCCACGCTTCAAGATGAGCGATGACGCCTCGGCGATCTGGTTGCGGGTGAGTTGAGTCCTGTGCAATCGCTTTGAGAGGGATGGGCCTTCAGGGTGTTCGACGGGGGAGTTGCGGCGCTCGATCTCATAGGCGCCACACCTCTCGCGCCGAACACGGCAAAGCGTCCGGCCTTGCATCCAGAACGACGAGCCCCGAAAAACAAGGAAAAGGACTACAGCGAACACGGAAACCATGAAGTCGATCCCGGCCCGAGTCAGACGCAAGATGGCGTCTCGGCCCACAAGGGTCACCCCCATCGACTGACGAACAAGGAAGCGCTCAATGGTCATCCACCCCCTCCCCGCCAACCCCGCCTGGGACTACGGCATCAGCCTGGACAAGCACATCGTCTCCAGCGTCCCCATCGGCCCCAACGAATACGGCTACATGCAGTTCGACACGGTCAGGACCGCCATCGGCGAAGCGGTGTTCCAGCTCAAGTACCGGGACAACTACAAACAGGTGGAATTCCTCGCCCAATCGGTCGCCGGCGCGCTCGCCGGGCGCCGCTTCGACGTGGTCCTGCCCATGCCCGCCAGCAAGCAGCGCCCGCGCCAGCCGGTCTGTGAAGTAGCCCAGCGGGCCGCCGCGCTGCTCGATGCCGGCTACAACGAGCAAACCCTGGAGAAACGCTGGAGTACCGGCCTGATGAAGGACCTGGCCAGCTATGAGGAGCGGATCAAGGCACTGGCCGGGTGCTTCACGGTCAACGCCAACCTGCAACCCGGCTCCGACATCCTGGTGCTGGACGACCTGTACGACACCGGCGCATCGCTGCAGGCCGCCTGTACCGCCCTGCGCGAATACGCTAGCATCCGCAGCATTTCTGTCGTCGCCCTGACGCGGAGGCACTAATGCCCAGGGTCTTCATCGCCGGTTCGATCACCATCAAGCGCCTCCCCACACACGTCGAGGCCAGGCTCGACAACATCCGCTCATCCGGGCTGGACGTGCTGGTGGGGGATGCAGGCGGTGTGGACCATGCCGTGCAGCGCTACTTTCATCAAGCCGCCTACCCGGCCGTCACCGTCTACTGCAGTGGCGATACGCCTCGGCATAACGACGGTGGCTGGCCACTGGCGATGATCGCACCGCCGGTCAACGCCAGAGGCCGCGCCTTCCACACCGCTAAAGACCTGGCCATGGCGGCGGACTGCGACTACGGCCTGATGATCTGGGATTGCAAGAGCCCCGGCACCCTCGGCAACGTGCTCGAGCTGCTGGGGCGCCAGAAGAAGTCGGTGGTCTACCTCAAGCCACTGGAACAATTCCAGACCGTGCAGTCGCCTGCGGACCTGGAGTGGCTGGTGGCGCAGATGGACGACCCCGCCCGACAGGAAGCCGACCGCAAGATCGCACTGTCGAAGAAGATCGCCCGCCTGACGTCCCCGGACAGCCACGACCTGCAGGCGCAGATCGAGGCCCACCGCGCGCAGATCGCCCACCACCAGCAGTGCATCGCGCTGCTTCAGGCGAAGCTGGACGCGATGCCTTCGACCAGCGATCTGTTCACGGAGTAAAGGCATGCCGCCCGGTTTCACCCTCAGTGGGTGAACCGGGCGGCGATGCGCTTCAGGCTTCGTTGACCGCCGCCGCGGCCTGCCGTTCGAGCAGCGCCTCGACGAAGCGCTCACCGAACTGGTCCAGGTACTGGCGCTGCAGCAGGCACTCATGGGGCGCCTCGACATCAACCTGCACCAACTCACCGTCGATGTAGGGCAACCACAAGCCCGGTTGCTGCTCATCCTGGCGCAGGATATCGGTGGTGGCGCGAATGAACAGCAGGTCGCCCTTGTAACGTGCGTACTGGCAACGCCCCAACAATTCGAGCATCAGCTTGGAGTCGTCCACCAGCCGGGTCAGGAAGGCATCCCCGAGCTGCTGGCTGCCGAGCACTTCCTCCATGGCGCTCTTGAGCCCCTTGAGCCCGGCCCGTGGCGAACCCACGATGGCGCGGGTCATGCGGCTGATGATCATCGCATCGTCCAGCTTCAGCGACGCCGGCCCGCCCTGCAACGGATAGCTGTCGAACATGCACAGGAAGCTCACCTCATGCCCCTGGGCCTGCAGCATCGCGGCCATCAGCAGCGCCAGGTTGCCGCCCACCGACCAGCCCGCCAGTTGATAAGGGCCCTGGGGTTGCAGCGCGAGGATGCGTTGCAGGTACTCCCGCGCCAGCTCCTCCAACGAGCCGACCACCCGCTCCGGGTCGAGCAGGATCGGTGATTGCAAGGCATACAGCGGCTGGTCCTGCGGCAGGTACGCCAGCAGCCCCGCGTACGGCCAGGCGATGCCACCGCCGGGATGGATGCAGAACAGCGGCGGCCGCTGACCTTCGGTACGCAGCGCCAGCACGGCACTGAACGGGTCGCTGTAACCGTTGTTGCGCTGCAGGCGCTGGGCGAGCTGGCGAGGGGTCGGCGCGGCGAGAAAGTCGGCGATCCCCAAGGCGACACCGAACTGCTCGCGGATCCGGTTGACCAGTTGCAGGCCCAGCAGCGAATGCCCGCCCAAGTCGAAGAAGCTCTGGTTGGCGAACACCTCTGGGCAGTCGAGCGCTTCGGCGAACAGCACGCACATGGCGTGCTCCTCCGGGGTCTGGGCGGCACTCAGCTCGCAAGCTTCGGCCAATACAGGCTCCGGCAGGCGATCGACCGCGAGCTTGCCGTTGGGCGTCAGCGGGAAATGATCGACGCGCATGATCACGCTCGGAATCATGTGCTGGGGCAGATGCCGGCCAAGCGCTTGCTTCAGTTGCGCGCTGTCCAGGCGGGTATCTGTGCTGGCGACATAGGCGACGATGGCCGGCCCCTGGCGCAAATCACGCAGCAACACCGTGGCGTCGGTCACGCCGTTGCACCCCAGCAGCACGTTCTTGATCTCGTCCAGTTCGATGCGCAGGCCGCGCAACTTGACCTGGTTGTCCTGGCGGCCGAGGTAGTGGATACGCCCCTGGTGATCGAAGAACACCCGGTCTCCGGCGCGGTACATGGTGCCCTGAGGGTCGAGCAGGTCAGTGACGAACCCCTTGGCGGTGAGGTCCGGACGGTTGCGGTACCCCCGCGCCACGCCCGGGCCGCCAATGAGCAGATCACCCCAGCTGCCCGGCGGTAGCAGGCGCTGTTGGCTGTCGACCACGTACAGGCGGGTGTTGTCGGTGGCCGGGCCAATCGACAGGTCACCGCTACCGTAATGGGCGTTGATCGACGTGGCGAACGAGGTCTCGGTCGGCCCGTACACATTGAGCAAGCGGCAATGGGCGAAACGCGCCAGCAACGCCGGCGTGCACGGCTCGCCACCCAGCAGCAGCGTGGTGTCCTGGGGGAAGTCCTCGGTCTGGTGGCAGGCCAGCAGGCTCGGGGTCATTACCAGGAGGTCGATGGACGCCTGCCGGACCACCTTGGCCAGCGCCTTGCCCGGCGCGCTGGAAACCTTGTCGGTGATCACCAGCTGCGCACCGGCCAGCAGGGTCATCATGATCTCCAGCACCGACATGTCGAAACCAGCGGCAATGAACTGGAGTACCCGCGCCCCCGGCTGCAGGTGGGCCGCCTCGATGGCCGTGCGGGCGATCGGCACCAGGTTACGGTGGGTGACCTCGACGCCCTTGGGCTTGCCGGTGGAACCTGAGGTGTAGATCAGGTAGGCCGGCAGGTTGGCATCGAACGGCGCCAGCGCCTGTTCGGCCTGCGGCAGTTGCGCCAACGCTTCAGGGGTGAGCTGCAGCAGCTTGTCGGCGACGACCTCGACGGCGAGCTGGCTACCGGGCGCCACGATCACCCGCGCGGGGTCGGCATCAGCGAGGATGTGCTCGATGCGTGCCGGCGGCAAGTCGGGGTCTACCGGCACATAGCAGGCGCCGAGCTTGAACAATGCCACTGCCGCCACTACCCACTCGACGCTGCGCGAGAACATCACCACCACGCAATCGCCGGCCTTCACGCCTTGCGCTTGCAGGTGAGCGGCCAGGCGCGTGGCGTCGGCATCGAGTTCGGCGTAACGCAGGGAACGCCCGCCTTCACTCAACGCCACGCGGCCGGCGTGCTCGCGCACGGCACCCGCGAACGCGTCGGCGAACACCGGCAACGCCCCCTTGGCCACCGGCAGCGAATAGAAGCGCGCGTGTTCATCCTCCAGGAACAAGTCATAGTCCGCCGCGAGGGTGTCCGGTGCCTCGACGAAGCGCTCGAACAGCGCCACCAGGCGCTGGTAGTGCAGCGCCAGTGCGGCGTCCGGATACAGGTCGGCGTTGGCATTGAAGCCGATCTCCAGGCGCCCGTCCTGATGCCGGTCGAAGATATCGATGCCCAGGTGCTCGGCCGGCCCGTTGGCGTAGTTCTGGATCGTGGTGTCGCAGCCCTCGAAGCCTGGCCCTTGGTCGTAGGCGACGATATTAAGCAGGGTGTTGAACAACGGCTTGTTGCCCCGCTCGGTGTGCAGGTCGCGGATCATGCTTTCGCTGCGGTAGGTCTGGTGCAGCAGGTGATGGCGCAACTGGCGCTGGATGTTCGCAGCCACACTCAGTACCGTGCTCTGGGCCGTGAACGACAGGTGCAACGGCAGGATGTTGGCGACCATCGAGGGCAGCTCGCGCAACGCTTTGAGCTGGCGCGCGGCCACGGGCATGCCGACGGCCAATTCGGCCTGGCCGGTCATGCGGTGCAGGTAGGTGGCGCACAGCGCCAGCAGGATGCTCGACAGCCGCAACGACTGCTCGCCGGCCACCCGGCGCAGCTGCTGCACGGTCTCGCCCTGGAACACTTGGCGCAGGCGGTTGAGCGAAACCAGTGGCGCGTCGCCCGGCACCAGTTGGGTGGGCTCGGGCATCTTCAGGCAGTACTGACGCCAGTAGCCGCGGTCCTTGTCGTGCTGCGGGCTGTCGCGATAGGCCCGCTCGGCCTCGGCCACGCTGGCCAGCGGCGCATAACCATGGGGCGCCAGCTGTGCACCTCGGCTCAAGGCGTTGTAGTGCGCGGTGATGTTGCCAAACAGGATGCCATGGCCGAAGCCGTCCACCACCAGGTGCGAGGCCAGCTCGACCAGGCGATGGTGACGCGCGCCCAGGCGAACCACCACGTAGCGGGCCAGCGGCTCGCGCTGCAGGTCCATGTCGTGCCCCAGCAGGTGCTGTAGCAGCTCGCTGCAAGCCTGTTCCGGGGCGGCGCGGTCGCTGACGTCATGAAACTGGAAGGTCTTGGCCGGCAGCGTGTCGGTGGCGTGGATGCGCTGCATGTATTCGCCACTGCGCGGGTCGATCTCGAAATTGGCGCGCAGGGCGTCGGCCTGCAGCAACTGGCCATGAATGGCCGCCTCCAGCCACGCCAGGTTCAAGTCACCGCGCAAATCGATGACGTCACACAAGTGATAGTTGACGTTACGTCCGCTCTGGCTGATAGCGAGGCACACTTCCTGCTGGGCGCTACTGAGCGGGCAGCTGTATATCTGGAACATAAAGAATTTCCTTTTCTTTAGTGGCTTCCGGTTATCGACAGGCAACCGAGCGCCTGTCCACTTCATGGCTTGATGCCACTAGGACAGCGACAATCTCATTTAACTTTCGAGAAACACGAGATATACGCAGACGGGTGTTATTCTTGTATGACGCCAATCCATAGCGGCATCTTGCCACTCTACTAACGAATTAGTTTGTAACAAGTAGCGGCGGACTCTAGAGGATGCAGACACTGCTGTCAATTCACCTAAAAACCAGCAAAACCACCGAGATAGAGCGGCAAATATAGAGCAACAGTTCCAAAGCCATTCAATTGAAGCCACCCCAGAAGTCACCGGCACCCATCCGCATAATTTAGAATTAAAAGCCTAATTTCCTCATGCCAACGCATTGACAAAAAAACGACAACCACAACTAAACCTCATAAAGACACTGACCCAAGGCATAACACATACATAAATAATTCACCTGTTACTCACTTGAACAACTGGCATTATTTTGCCATCTCCGCGCAGCCTAATGCCTCGCGTACTCATGTAACAGCAACGTTAATTTTTCCGCCCCGCGCACATCCACTGAAACTCTCACCTGGCCCGGCCGGTCACATCCAGTGCATGCAATAAGGAATGCACTCTCAAGGAGACTGGACATGCCCTACCCCCTGACACTCACGCCCCCCCTGCGCTTGCTGACCCTGGCCAGCGCCCTGCTCGCCTGCGCGCCCCTGGCCAGTGCCGACGATGTCCTGCTGGTCGGCAACAAGGCCGACGCCAGCGTGTCGGCCCTGGACACCCGCAACGGCCAGGAGATGATCCGCCTGCCGGTCGGCACCGGCCCCCACGAAGTGGTGGTCAGCGGCAACGGCCTGCTGGCGGTGGTCGGCAACTACGGCGCCCAAGGCACGGCCAACAACAGCCTGAGCGTGATCGACTGGCCGACGCGCACGGTCATCCGCACCATCGACCTGGGCCAGGACGCCCGCCCTCACGGTATTCGCTTCCTGCCCGACAGCCAGCGCGTGGTAGTCACCACCGAAGCCAGCGAGCGCTTGCTGGTGGTCGACCTGGCCCAGGGCAAGGTGCTCGAGCGCATCGACGTCGGTGGCGGCAAGCCACACATGGTCGCGCTGTCGCCCGGTGCCGACCGCGCCTACGTCACCCATGTCGACAGCGGCACCCTGTCGGTGGTCGACCTGCTGCACAAAAAGAAGATCGCCGAGATCCCGACTGGCTCGGGCAGCGAGGGCGTGGCGGTCACCCCCAGTGGCAGCCAGGTGTGGGTCAGCAACCGTGGCGGCAACGAAGTAGTGATCGTCGATGCCCAGCGCCTGGAGGTCACCGACCGTATCCGCACCGGCCTGTTCCCGATCCGCGTCGCCATGACCCCGGATGGCAAGTATGCGTTGGTCACCTGTGCCAAGTCGGCGGAACTGGCCGTCATCGACGTGGCGGCCAAGAAAGAGATCAAGCGCATCGGCCTGGCCCGCGAGAGTGCCGAGTACCGCCGCACGATGCTCGGTGAAGAGGCGCTACCGATCGGGGCCGTGGTCTCGCCCGATGGTAAGCGGGTCTATGTGGCGATCAGCGGTGGCGACGAAGTCGCCGTTATCAGCACCGCCAACTGGACCGAGAAGGCGCGCTGGAAAGCCGGCCCCGAGCCGGATGCCCTGGCGATCGTGGTGCAGCCGAAGGAAGAGAGCTGAAAGCAAAAAAAGGCGCCTCGCAAGAGGCGCCAAAACATTCACCTTCAACCAAAGGAGCACGTGGGCTTCTCAAGGTGAACTCTGGTTGCGATCAGAGAATCGACAACGGGTACTCGACGATCACCCGCACCTCGTCAAGGTCCGACTCGAAGGCCGTGGCCCGGATCGTGGCCTGGCGCACGCGCAGCGACAGGTCCTTGGCCGCACCGGTCTGCACCACATACTTGACCTCGATGTCGCGTTCCCAGCGTTTCTGCTCGGTGAGCGGGTCGCCATTGTCGTCGCGGCGCATGTAGTAGGCGTTGGCGTGGCTGTAGTCGGCGTCGCTGCCACGGCCATAGCGGGTCATGAACGACAGCCCCGGCACACCATAGGCGGCCATGTTCAGGTCGTAGCGCAGCATCCACGAACGCTCCTTCGGCGAGTTGAAGTCGCTGTACTGGATGGAGTTGTCGAGGAAGATCGAGTCGGACTGGCGCAGGTAGTCGAAGTCGTTGTCGCCGTTGTTGCGCTGGTGGGTAAGCGCCAGGGTGTGGGCGCCGTAGCGCACCCCAAGCTTGGCGCTCCAGATGTCGTTGTCGAACTGCCCCAGGCGCTGACGCCCTTCGTCCCTGGCGTTGTAGATGTTGAAGCCGCCGATCAGCGCCAGTTGCTCCGACAGTGGCCAGGTCACGCTGGTGCCGGCGTAGTACTGGTTCCACACATCCTTCAGGCGGCTGCCGAACAGGCTCACGCTGACGTTCTCGTTGAGCGCGTAGTCGCCACCACCGTAGGCGATCCACGGCGAATCCACCGGGCCACCGTAGAAAGTCACGAAGCTGTCGCGCAGGTCGCTGGACACCGGCTGGCTCATGGCATGCAGGCGCCCGGCCTGCAGCGTCAGGCCCTGCAGGCTGGTGTTCTCCAGGGTGACGCCGCGAAAGCTTTCCGGCAGCAGGCGCGAGTCACCGGCCGCCACCACCGGGTTGGCCGGGAACACGTCACCCATCCGCAGCACGGTGTCGAACAGGCGCACCTTGGCCGCGCCGCCGACCTTGCTGTATTCGTCGCGAGCCTGGCCATCGCTGTCCACCGGCAGCACGTCGAACGAGCTGCGCCCGCCGTTGCGCCCGCCACCGGTGTCGAGCTTGAGCCCGAGCATGGCGAAGGCATCCACGCCGACCCCCACGCTGCCCTGGGTGAAACCGGATTCGAAGCGAGTGATGATGGCGTGGGCCCAGGCCTCGGAATAGCCGTTGTCGCTGGCCTTGCCGCGGTTGTAGGTGGGGCCCGGGCCATCGCGGTGGTCACGGTTGAAGTAGTAGTTGCGGTTGAGCACGCTCAGGCGGCTGCCCTCGATGAACCCTTCCTGCCGTTCTTCGGCGGCCCAGGCGGCCGGGCCGACCCCCACCAGCGCCACCAGCGCGGCCAGGGATAGTGTGGGACTGTTTGTCATCCGATGCTCCTTCGATTGCGGCTGTTCTTGTTGTCGGCCCTTGGCGCTGGAGCGTCCCTGGTCTGGCCAGATGCAGGCGCACCCAGCCCCTTCGGCCGAGGCTGATGCTCGCCGCCGGCGGATAACGGGAAGGTGATGGGAGCATTACAATCGCGTCATTCAAGGGGCGCACACAGCGGGCATGGCGCCCCTTGCAGATCTGTAACCCTGGCGTCATGCCGCTGTTGGTCGGCCCTCATTAGGGTGGGCTCCGAAACCACGGACCTTTCGGAGGCACCCCATGCAACGTCCGATCATCTGCGCCGCGCTGCTGGCGCTTTCCTTCACGGCCCAGGCCACCGGCTTTTCCGGGCAGCGCAACGAGCAGCTTTTCACGGACCACCAGCAGGCCGTGGCGGCCTACGCGGCGAAACGCGACAAGCCGATGCCCGAGATCGTCGACTATCGCTACGGCATGAAGCTGGATGTCGCCCGCTTCGTGCGCCAGTCGGGCGACCCGCGCACCTGCGAGGTGGTGCCGCGGCTGATGACCTTCGAAGACAGCCTGGGCACCCTGCGTACCGTGCGTTATGTGGTGCAGTCGCAGTGCATCAACAACAAGTAGGTCAGCCCTGGCTGGATACCCGGTCGAGCACCTGCAAGCGGTTGCGCCCGGTGCGCTCCTCGGCGGCGATAGCGCACGGTGCCGGGCATCGACAAGGCGATCAGCATGATCGCCATCGTGCCCTCCACCTGCGACACCTGGATGGCCAGCCCACGGGCGGCCGTCAGGTCGATCAACGTGCCCGGTACCAGGCCCGTGACAGGCGCGTCTCGGTAAAACGTGCCCCCAGCAGGACCAGCCAGTGGGCGCCGACCTGGTAAATCTCGGAATGATCGGAATCCACGCCGCTCCCACAGGGGCCGTGTCGAGACTACTGGGCAGGCAACGCCGCCACCGCATCGACTTCCACCAGCATGCCGTCCAGCGCCAGGCGCGGCACCGGGATCAACGTGCAGGTCGGCGTCATCCGCCCGCCCCAGGCCCGCTCGGCTTCGGCCACCCACTGGCGCAGGCGTTCCTCGGAGTGCTCGACCACCAGCAGCGTGAGCTTGAACACATCGGCCAGGCCCGCCCCCTTGGACGCCAGGGCGGTCTTCAGGTTGGCCAGGGCCTGCCGGGCCTGCTCGTCGAAATGCGCCGAGCGCTCGCCCTGGGCATCCTCCCCACCCTGCCCGGCGATATACAGCAAGCGGCTGCCGGCACGTACCTCGGCGACGTGGGAATAAGCATTGGCGCTGGGGTCGTAGAGGCCTTCCGGGTTGGACAGCTGGAACGCGCGTGGCTGTGTCATGGTATCGCTCCGTCGATGGAAAGAGCGGCCGAGTATCGAACCTCGGGTTAAGTCGAGGTCAAGCGCCAGTCCACCTTGTTCGCCTGCCGCCCCGCTGGCACAGTGACCGCCCTGCCCCTGGAGATCCGCCATGCCCTTCGCCCCCGAACTGCTTGCCCAGGCCCGCCACCTGGTGGTGTTCACCGGTGCAGGCGTGTCGGCCGAGAGCGGTATCGCCACGTTTCGCGACAAGCTCGATGGGCTGTGGGAGCGCTTCGACCCTGTGCAACTGGCCAGCGCCGACGGCTTTGCCGCGGACCCGGCGCTGGTCTGGGGCTGGTACGAGATGCGCCGTGCGGGCATCAGCCTGGCACGCCCCAACCCTGCGCACCAGGCCATCGCCAACCTGCAGGCCAGGCTACCGAAGGTCACCCTGGTGACGCAGAACGTCGACGACCTTCACGAGCGCGCAGGCAGCCGCGAAGTACTGCACTTGCACGGGCGACTGGATGCCTTTCGCTGCTTCAGTTGCGCGCAACCGGTCGGCAGTGCTTTGCCCCTGGCCGAAGGCGCCGAGCAAGGCCGACGTATCGAGCCACCGCGCTGCAATGCGTGTGGAGGCTACCTGCGGCCCGGCGTGGTCTGGTTCGGCGAGCAGTTGCCCGAACACACGCTGGATCAGGCCTTCGCGGCCGCCGAAGACTGCGACTTGCTGCTGGCGGTAGGCACCTCGGGGGTGGTGCAGCCTGCGGCGTCGATACCACGAGTAGCGTTGCAGGCCGGCGCGACGGTGGTGCATGTCAATCCGCAACCGGTGGTGGCCAGCCATCCGCGTGAGTTCACCCTGGCCGGTAAGGCCGGAGAATTATTGCCCAGATTGCTGGAGGAAGCCTTCAGTTGAACACGGCCTGTAGAAGCCGGCCTTGCCGGCGAACCAGGCGACGCGGTGGATGGCACCGGCCTTGCCGGTGTTCGCCGGCAAGGCCAGCTCCTACAGGTGCTCCAGGGCCGCCTTGAGTGCCGGGGCATCGGAAAACGCTTGGCGCTTCACCAGCACACCTTTGTCCAACGTCAACCACTGCACCTTGCCATCAGCCGCCGCATAACGGCTGGCGACCCGCCCTTCGCGATCCAGCATCACCCGGTAGCTGTAGTCACGCATCGCCGGTATGGCGAACAGCTTGCTGACCAGCGCCGGCATGCGCTGGATATCGGCGACGAACACCGCATCGCGCGCCTCCAGGTAGCCCTTGGGCTGCCCCGCCAACGCCGCCTTGACCAGCTTGGCGCCATCCATGTCCTGGGCTACCAGCAGGATGCGGGTGTCGGCCGACAGGCTGTAGGGCTGGTCGTATTGATCGAGCAAGGTCCAGGGCGCGAGCCTGTCCCCAGGCTCGACAGCTTGAGCCAGCAACGGGAGCAGGCTGAGCAACAGGGCGGCAACGTATTTCATGGTGATCGAGGTCCTGGGGGAGCGGACGCCCAGCATAGCCCAACGCGTACTCACCCGGTTGTCTTTCACCCCGCCCCGACGCACACTCATCTCCGCCAGCCAGGAAGCGGAGTCCGCAGTGCCCACGCCACGCCAGTTCAGCAAGAAGACCAGCACCAGCAACATGCTGCGGCTCAAGCCCACCGACGGCAGCGTCGAACGCCCCTACCAGGTCGCCTTCGTGCTGCTCGAACACTTCTCCATGGCCAGCTTCACCGTGGCCATGGACGTGCTGGTCACCGCCAACCTGCTGCGCGCCGAGCGCTTCGCCTTCACCCCGCTGTCGCTGGGCGGCGACCGGGTGCTCAGCGACCTGGGCCTGGAACTGGTCGCCACTCCCCTCGCCGCGAATACCCTGCACGGGCTCGACCTGCTGGTGATCTGCGGCGGCCTGCGCACCCCCCTCAAGTACCCCGAGCTCGACCGCCTGCTGTGTGATTGCGCCAGCCACGGCATGACGCTAGGTGGGCTGTGGAACGGCGCCTGGTTCCTCGGCCGCGCCGGGGTGCTCGACGACTATGGCTGCAGCGTCCACCCCGAGCAACGCGCCAGCCTGGCCGAATGCAGCCCGCAGACCCGCATCACCCCGGCCAGCTTCACCCTCGACCGCGACCGCCTCAGCGCCGCCAGCCCCAACGGCGCCATGGAGCTGATGCTCGGCCTGGTCCGCCGCCTGCACGGCGACGCCCTGGCCGAGGGGGTCGAGGAGATCCTGTCGTTCTCCGGCGCGCGCTATCGCCAGGTCGGCCCAGGGGCGAAGAAGTCCATGAGCCTGCACCTGCGCACCATCGTCGAGCTGATGGAGAACAACCTCGAGGAAACCCTGAGCCTGGACCAGCTGGCCGCCTACTCCGGCCGTTCGCGGCGGCAGATCGACCGCCTGTTCCAGGCCCAGCTCGGCACCTCGCCACGGCGCTACTACATGGAGTTGCGCATCACCAAGAGCCGGCGCCTGCTGCAGTACTCTGACCTGTCGGTGATGGAAGTCGCGGTAGCCTGTGGGTTCGTCTCGGTGTCGCACTTCAGCAAGTGCTACGCCGCTTACTTTGGTTATCCGCCCTCGCGGGAACAACGCCTCGGCGAGTAATCGTAGGCTTCACTGCACCAACTGGTTGATCTCGATGATCGGCATCAGCACCGCCATCACGATCAACAGCACCACCGCCCCCATCACCACGATCATCAGCGGCTCGAGCAAGGCCGTCATGCCCATCGCCCGCCGCTCGATATCCTTGGCCAGGCTGTCGGCCGCCCGGTCGAGCATCGGCGGCAGGTCGCCGGTCTTCTCACCGCTGGCGACCAGGTGGATGAGCAACGGCGGGAACACCTTGCCGACCGCCAGCGCCGAGGCCAGCCCCACACCCTCGCGCACCCGCGCCGTGGCCTCGCTGACGCACTGGTCGAGGCAGTCGTTGCCCAAGGTCTGGCGCGCCGCCTCCAATGCTCGCAGCAGCGGCACCCCGGCGCTGCCCAGGATCGCCAGGGTCGAGGCGAAGCGTGCCGTGTTCAAGCCCAGCACAAAGCGCCCGATCAATGGCAGCCGCAACACCCGCCTGTGCCAGGCCAAGCGCGGCCCTGGCGCCCTCAAGTAGACGCGCCAGCCCCACAACGCCCCGGCCAGCAGCGCGAAGCACAGCACGCCCCAGGCCCGCACGAAGTCGCTGGCCGCGAGCATGGCCAGGGTTAGCCCGGGCAGGTCCTGGCGCGCCTGGGTGAAGGCGCTGACCACCTGGGGCACCACGTAGCTGAGCAGGAAGATGACGATGCCCACCGACACCAGCCCGACCACCCCGGGGTAGATGAATGCCGTCATGATCTTGCCGCGCAGGGTGTTGCGCTCCTCGATGTAGTCGGCCAAACGCTCCATTACCCGCGCCAGGTCGCCGGACTCTTCGCCCGCCGCCACCAGGGCGCGGTAGATATCCGGAAAGTCCCGTGGCCGCTCGGCCAGCGCGTCGGCCAGGCGCATGCCGCTGCGCACATCGGCCCGCACCGCGCCCAGCACCTGGGCGATGTGCTTGCGCTCGGCCTGCTCCAGGGTCGCCCCCAGTGCCGCCTCCAGCGGCAGCCCGGCGGCCAGCAGGCTGGCCAGTTGGCGGGTCGCCCAGGCCAGGTCGCCATCGGACAGTTTCGGGCTGAACAGGCCACCGCCCTGCCCGGCCACGGCCTGGGGCTCCACCGCCAGGGCGGTCAGGCCCAGGGCACGCAATTGGGCCATCACCGCAGCCGGGCTGTCGGCCTCCAGCAGGCCACTGACCAGGCGGCCCTGGGCGTCGGCGGCTTCATAGCGATAGCGGTTCATCAGGCGTCCCGGGTGACACGCAGGATTTCTTCGAGGCAGGTGCTGCCATCGTCGACCCAGCGCTGGCCATCTTCGCGCAGGCTGAGCATGCCATTACGCCGGGCGGCGGCGCGCAGGGCCTGTTCGTCGGCGCCCTGGTGCACCAGGCTGCGCACCGCGTCGTCGACGCAGAACAGCTCATGGATGCCGGTGCGCCCACTGTAGCCGCAGTGGTTGCACTGGGCGCAGCCGACCGCGCGGTACTGCCCCGGTATCGCCGGGTCGGGCTCGCGGCAATGCGGGCACAACCGGCGCACCAGGCGCTGGGCCAGCACCCCGAGCAGCGCCGAGGCCAGCAGGAACGGCTCCACCCCCATGTCGACCAGGCGGTTGACCGCCGACACCGCGTCGTTGGTGTGCAGGGTGGCCAGCACCAGGTGCCCGGTCAACGACGCCTGCACGGCGATCTGCGCGGTCTCCAGGTCGCGAATCTCGCCGATCATGATCACGTCCGGGTCCTGGCGCAGGATCGCCCGCAGGGCCACGGCGAAGCTCATGTCAATGCGCGCGTTGACCTGGATCTGGCTGATCCCCGGCAGGTCGTACTCCACCGGGTCCTCGACGGTGAGGATGTTGCTGACGCTGGCGTCCAGCCGCGCCAGGGCGGCGTACAGGCTGGTGGTCTTGCCCGAGCCGGTGGGGCCAGTGACCAGGACGATGCCATGGGGCTGGCGGATCAGCTGGTCGAGCCGCGCCAGCAGCGCCGCGTCCATGCCCAGCGCCTCCAGGCGCAAGCGCCCGGCCTGCTTGTCGAGCAGGCGCATCACCACCCGCTCGCCATGCCCGGTGGGCACGGTGGACACACGGATATCGATGGGTCGCCCGGCCACCCGCAAGGCGATGCGGCCGTCCTGGGGCAGGCGTTTCTCGGCGATGTCCAGCTGCGCCATGATCTTGATCCGCGACACCAGCGCCCCGTGCAGCGCCTTGCGCGGCGAGACCACGTCACGCAGGGTGCCGTCGACCCGGTAGCGCACCAGGCAGTGGCTCTCGAAGGGCTCGATATGGATATCGCTGGCCTGGTCACGCGCGGCCTGGGTGAGCAAGGCGTTGATCATGCGGATCACCGGCGCGTCGTCCTGGGCTTCGAGCAGGTCGGTGACCTCGGGCATATCTTGCAACAGGCGGTCGAGGTCGACCTCGTTCTCCGCCGCCCCCACCACCGCCGCGGCGCTGCCGGTGTCGGCGTAGGCACTGACCAGCAACGCGTCCATCTGCGCGTCGCTGAGCGCCTCGACCGGTACCTGGCCAAAACGCCGTCGCACCTCCGCCACCGCCCACGCCGGGCTCGACGGGCAGCGCGCCAGGCGCGCGCCCTCATCGCCGCTGGCCTGCAGCACCAGGCGCTGGGCCTTGGCCCAGGCGTACGGCAACCGGCTCACCGGGCGACCTCGTCCACCGGCACCGCGCGGATCGACGCACGGGGCGCGCCCGGCGTGAGGCGCCTCTGGTCAGGTACCCCCTGCTCCACCGGCGGCAGCAACGGCATGTCCATGTCCGGCAGCGCCCACGAGTGCTCGGGCTTGAGGTTGCCCTGGGCGCGGCGGATGAAGTCGTAGCGGTTGCGGGTGATGCTGCGCCCGGCATTGGCGTCGCGCACGATGTAGGGCCGCAGGAACACCATCAGGTTGGTCTTGTTGCTGGCCCGGCGCTCGCTGCGAAACAGCGCGCCCACCCCCGGCAGGCTCGACAGCCACGGGATGCCCTCGTTGCTCTGGGTGTAGCCATCCTGCAGCAGGCCGCCGAGCACCATGATCTGGCCGTCGTCAAGCAGGATGCTGGTGTCGATGGCGCGCTTGTTGGTCACCGTGCCAGCGGCGCTGGAGGCGCGCTGGTCGACACTGCTGACCTCCTGGTAGACATCGAGCTTGACCGTGCCGCCCTCGGAGATCTGCGGGCGCACGTTCAGGCGCAAGCCCACCTCTTCACGCTGGATGGTCTGGAACGGGTTGTTGCTGTTGCCGCCGCCGTCGGTGACGTACTGGCCGCTGACGAAGGGAATGGTCTGGCCGACGAAGATGCTCGCCGCCTCGTTGTCCAGGGTCAGCAGGTTGGGCGTCGACAGCACGTTGCTGCCGCCCTTGCTCTTGAGGGCACGGGCCAGCACCTTGAGGTCGAGCACCTCGCCGATGCCGGGGATTTTCACCGTGCCGTCGACCACCCCCACCGACAGCCCGGGCGGCAGCACATCGATGCTGCTCGGGCCCTTGACCAGGCCGCTGCCGCCCAGGTTGGCGCCACCGAACAGGCCGTTCTTGCCCAGGTTGCCGGCCTGCCACTGGACACCGAATTCGTTGGCGTCGTCCTCACCTACCTCGACGATCAGGCTCTCCACCACCACCTGGGCGCGGCGTTGGTCGAGCTGGTCGATGACCTCGCGCAGGCTGCGATACAGCGGCTCTGGCGCGGAGATCAGCAAGGTGTTGGTGGTCTTGTCGGCCTGGATGGTCGCGCCGCCGGCGGAGAACGCGATGCCCTGGTCGTCTTGCTGCGTGCCGTTGCCGTAGCCATTGGGCGTGCTCGCGCCCGCTTGCCCAGTGCCCCGGCTCAGGCTGCCGGTGTTGCTGTTCTGCGACGCGCCACTGTTGCTGGCACTGCCATTCTTGTTATTGCCCCCTGTCAGCATGCCGCCACCGCTGAGCAGCGCTCGGGTGCCGTCGCTGGTGGCGTTGTCGTTCTCGCCGGTAAGCAGCCCGCGCAGGCTCTGGGCCAACTTGTCGGCCTGGGCGTTGCGCAGGTACACCACATGCAGATTGCCGGTGCTGTTCTGCGCGTTGTCGAGCTTGTAGATCAGGTCCCGCGCCAGCTGGGTGCGCTCGGGGCTGGACGAGCGGATCACCACGCTGTTCGAGCGCGGATCGCCCAGCACGCTGATCTTCTGCGTCGGGTCGGCGCCCTGGCTGTCGAGCAACTCGCCGACCATGCTGGCGATGTCGCTGGCAATGCCGTTGTGGATCGCCACCACGTCGGTGTCGAGGGCGCTGGGGATGTCGACGCGATCGAGGATCTGCGCCACCCGCTCGAGGTTCTCGGCGTAGTCGGTGACCACGAGGGTGTTGTTGCCGGGGTAGGCGTTGATCGGGTTGTCCGGCGAGACGATCGGGCGCAGCACCGGGATCAGGTTGACCGCGTTTTCGTACTGCAGGCGGAAGGTGCGAGTGACCATGCCGTTGCCCGCGTCGCGGTCGCCGCTCACCAGCGCGCCACCCAGCAGCTTGGCGTCGGCCTGGGGCACCACCTGGGCCACGCCGTTGACGTCGACCACGCTGAAACCCTGCATGCGCAGCGCCGCCAACAGCATGCCGTAGGCCTTGCTGGCCGGCACCTCGCCCTCGGAGACCAGGGTCAGCTGGCCCTTGACCCGTGGGTCGACCAAAAACTGCCGGCCCGTGGCCCGCGACAGACCACGCACCACCGCCTGGATATCAGCGTCGACGAAGTTCAGCTGCACCGGCTGGTCGCCCAGCGGGTTGCCGGCCATTGGCGCAGGCGCGCCACGGCTATGACGCTGGCCGACCCGTGGCGGCAGCTGGCGCACGGCCTGGCGCCCCCCGGCGCCGGCCTGGGTGTGCAGGTCCAGGGCGGTCGTGGAGCCGTCGACCTGGGCCAGGGGTTGGCCGAGTTCGCTGCTGGCCAGGGGCTTGTGCGGTGCCGGCGCGCTGGCGCAGGCGCTGAGCGCCAGGGCCAAGGCCAGGGGTGTGAACGGCAGTGCCCGAGAAAGAAAGCGTGGCGATCCAGTGCACGTCATGAAGGGTCCTTAGCGCCGTGCGCCTGATCCATGCGAAGGGTTCCGGAAAACGTCACCGGGCCGCTGTCGGCACCCGGGTCGCGGCGCAAGCTCAGTTGGCCGACGGTGAGCCCCAGGCGCGGGGGAATATGCTGCAACCAGGCCATGGCCGGTTCGGCTGGGGCTTGGCGCCAGGCCAGGTGCCAGCCGTCGCCCTCGGCGTCGAGTTGTGAATGCGCGCGCAGGCCGGCCTCGTCCAGGCTTTTGGCCAGGGCCCCGGCAAGGTCGGCCGGGCGTTGCCCGAGCAGGGCGTCCAGGGCCTGGGCCTGGCTGCGCAGCTTGGGGGTTTCGTTGTTCCAGTGCTCGATGCGGGCGAGCGCCGGCAATACCAGCACCTGCACACAGAAGAAGCTGCCCAGCACCGCGGTGGCCAGCGCCACTGCGCGCCGCTCGCGCGGGGCCAAGGCCTGCCAACGCTGCCGAGCCTGCCCATGCAGGCTGCTGATGCGCGCCTTAATCGACATGGGCCAGGGCCTCGTTCGCGGCACCGCCAGCGCGCAGTGTCCAGCCTTGTTCGCCGGCGCTGGCCTCGATACCCAGGGCGGCGAGTTGCGCCTGCCAGGCCGTGTCGGCGGGCATCTTGCGCCCCTCGGCCAAGGGCGTGATGCGCAGTTCACCGTCGGCGTAGTCCAGCGCTGCGACATTGCCAGCAAGAAACGGCATGGCCTTGCCTGCGCCGTCGAGCAATGCACTTAATCCGTCGCCCGTGGCACCCTGCCCGCCCTGCAGTTGCTGACGCGCCTGTTGCAGTGGGTTGAGCACCACCGGCAAGTGCGGGAACGCCGTGCGCACCTGGCTCACCATGCGCGCCCGCAGTTGCTCGCCTGCGCTGGCCAGTTGCATGGCATGCAGGTTCAAACCGAGGCACCAGACCAACGCCGCCGCACTCCACACCGCCACGGCCCGTCCCACATCCAAGGTGTGGGCCGGCCCCTGCAAGCCACCGCCCAGGTCCACCACCGGCCGATCCTGCGCAGGTTGCGTGAACACCCCTTGTGGCCGGACCCGCCCGCCCTGCAGCCATGCCTGCAACTGGGCCAGCTGAGCCAGCCCAAGCCAGGCGACCGCCACCTGGCCATCACCCTGGCGCGGCCCATGAGCGACATGAACCTGCCCGATATCGCCCAGCACCAGCCCCTGCACCGTGCAACGTACCGCAGCGCTCAAGCGCTTGCCCGTGAGCGGCGGCAAGGCCACGGCCAAGGCCAGGCTGTCGTCTTCGTGCAGATGCAAGCGCCAGGCAGCGCCCTTGGCGTCGCGCAGCAGCTGCGCACGCTCGGCGTTGCCCGTGGCCAAGGTGTGGCCCTGGCGATCACTCAGGCGAAAATCGAGGCTCGACGCGGGCCCAAGTTCGGCCAACGGTGGCAGTTGAACGTCCAGGCGCGTGTTCATGCGCCCACCCGCGTCCAGACCACATCCGGCAGCCGCCCTTCGCGCTGGCGTAGCAGCGCCTGCATGCGCAGCACCCGCTGCCCCTGGCGCGCCTGGCCATGCAGGCGGAACCAGTCGCTGTTGATCCCCACCCGCACATTGGCCTGCGCCAGTTGCGGCATGCGCAGGCGGTTGACGAAGTCGCCACGGTTGACGAACCAGCGCCCACCATCGCGCTCGGCCACCAGCGCGGCGGCCTGTTGCAACGACAATCCTGGCACCTGAGCGGCGAGCACCTCGGCGCTGGCGGTGTTGCCATTGACCCAGGTGAGCGCCGGCAACAGCGTGACGAACCGGCGCAGGCGCTGCATGGATTGGGTGTTCATGCCCTTGAGCGAAGCGAAGGCATCGAGACTGCCCGCCATCGGCTGCCTGGCCGGCAATGGCGTGCTGGCGCTAGCGGGCGACGTCAGGCGGCCACTGTCGAAACCAGCCTGTTGCGACGCCACCGGGGTGGCCGGTTGCCGGGGATAACTGTCGATCACCCGCTCGCTGATGGCCGAAGCCAACCGTGCATCGACACCGATCAGCCCACACAGCCGCTGGAAGGTCGCCAGCGCCTCGGCGTCGACCCGGCCATCGACTACCAGGTTGCGCAGGTTGAACTTGCCCTGCTCGTCCTCCAACTGCCCGCCGAATACCACATTGCCCGCGGCCATGTCCGGCAATGGCCGCGTCCACGGCTGGCCCGCACGCACCAGCGGATCGCGCTGGCGTTGCTCGGCCAGCAGCTGACGGCTCAGCTGCAGCCCCCCTTGCAATGCCCACTGCCCCTGCACCGCCAGTTGGCGGTTCTCCAGCTGCCGGGTCAGCAGGCCCTGGCGCTCGATCATCCCGGCGGCGATCACCGCCACCACCGCGGCGATCAGCAAGGCGCTGATCACCGCCATGCCGTCCTGGCGCGCCATGGCCGGTCACAACTGCCAGGAGCCGAGGTCGGCGTTCACCCCGTCGCCGCCGGCCTGGCCGTCGGCGCCCAGGGAAAACACATCGATCTCGCCGTTGGCGCCGGGGTTCAGGTACTGGTACGGGCGCCCCCACGGGTCGTTGGGCAGGCGGTCCAGGTAGGCGCGCCATTGACCTTCCTTGGCCTGGGCCGGCTTTTCCACCAGTACCTTCAGGCCCTGGTTCTGGTTCGGGTAGCCGCCGTTGTCCAGGCGGTAGAGCTTGAGCGCCTGCATCAGCCCGGCGATGTCCTGGCGCGCCGCCGTGGCGCGGGCCTGGTCGGGGCGGTCGAGCACCTTGGGCACCACCATCGCCGCGAGGATCCCGAGGATCACCACCACCACCATGATCTCGATCAGGGTGAAACCCTGCTGACGGAAACGGTGGCCTCTGGCGCTGCGACGGGCGATCTGCATCTCGGCATTCCTTGCGTGAGTTCGATTCGGGGGCCGATTGTGGCAAGCCGGTATGTCACGGATATTGAAAAAGCTCGGGAGTCGGCGTCGTCAAAGCGTCACCCAAGCGCTCTACAGTGCGGCTTTCCCTTGCCCGGAGCTCACCCCGTGCGCAACCGCCAGGCGGGTTTTACCCTGATCGAAGTGCTGGTGGCCTTGACCATCGTCGCGGTGGCCATGGCCGCTGCCGTGCGCGCGACCGGGCTGATGACCCAGGGGAATGGGTTGCTGCGGGACAAGTCGCTGGCGCTGCTGGCGGCCCAGGGGCGGTTGGCCGAGACGCGGTTGGAGGGCGACCCCAAGCCCGGACTGCGGCAGGTCGAGTGTGACCAGGGGCGGTTGCGGTTGCGTTGTGAGCAACGGGTGGTGCGCTTGGCGGGTGAAGGGGTGGAGGTGTCGGTGCAGGTGTTCGACCGGGAGCGGGAGGGAGGGGCGTTGGCGCGGTTGCAGACGGTGATGGTGGTGGGGGGCTGAGCGGTTTTGTGGTGGTGCGCAAATCGAGCGCCGCCCAGGCGGCGCATCGCGGATGAATCCGCTCCTACAGGTTTTGATTCGGGGCAGTCATGCCTGGGCCAGTCTGCGCTACCGGCCCCGATCCCACAGGGATCGCGTGGCCTTACCGCAATCTCGTAGGAGCCAGCCTTGCTGGCGAACACCGGCCAGGAGCGGTCAGCGCTACCGGCCCCGATCCCACAGGGATCGCGTGGCCTTACCGCAATCTCGTAGGAGCCAGCCTTGCTGGCGAACACCGGCCAGGAGCGGACAGCGCGGATCATACGTCATCATCGATGCCACCAGCGCTCATATCATTGCGCGTGATAATAACCTTCGCTCCGTTCGATTCGTTCCTCAAACGCAACACACTCAGACTCCGCCCACTACTAATACATTGGCGGAGTTCTCCATGGATCACTCACTCAAACCCTTGCGCTTCCCGCTCGCTGCCCTGGCAGTGGTGGTGCTCAGCGCTTGCGGTCGCACCCCCGACGCCGTGCAGGCTCCCGCCGCGCCCAAGGTCAGCGTAGCCAAGGTGATCGAGCAACCGATCAACGAGTGGGACGAGTTCACCGGCCGCCTCGAGGCGCCGGAAACCGTCGAGGTGCGCCCGCGGGTCTCCGGCCAGATCGACCTGGTGGCCTTCACCGAAGGCGCCCAGGTCAAGAAAGGCGACCTGCTGTTCCAGATCGACCCGCGCCCGTTCCAGGCTGAAGTCCGCCGCCTCGAAGCCCAGTTGCAACAAGCCAAGGCCACCGCCATCCGCAGCGCCAACGAAGCCCGCCGTGGCGAGCGCCTGCGCGACAGCAACGCCATCTCCGCGGAACTGGCCGAGTCGCGCACCAGCGCCGCCGCCGAGGCCCGCGCCGGGGTCGATGCAATCCAGGCACAGCTCGACCTGGCCCGCCTGAACCTGAGCTTCACCCGCGTCACCGCACCCATCAGCGGCCGCGTCAGCCGCGCCCAGTTCACCGCCGGCAACATCGTCAGCGCCGATGTCACACCGCTGACCAGCGTGGTCTCCACCGACAAGGTGTACGCCTACTTCGACGCCGACGAGCGCGTGTACCTCAAGTACAGCCAGCTCGCCCGCGACGGCCAGCGCGGCCAGAGCACCCCGGTGTACCTGGGCCTGACCAACGAAACCGGCAACCCGCACCTGGGCCAGATGAACTTCGTCGACAACCAGGTCAACCCGCGCACCGGCACCATCCGTGGCCGCGCCGTGTTCGACAACCGCGACGGCCAGTTCACCCCAGGCCTGTACGCGCGCCTGAAGCTGGTCGGCAGCGCCCAGTACGACGCCGTGCTGATCAACGACGAGGCGGTCGGCACTGACCTTGGTAAGAAGTTCGTGCTGGTGATGGACAAGGACAACAAGGCCACCTACCGCGCCGTGGAACTGGGGCCCAAGCTCGAAGGCCTGCGCATCGTGCGCAGCGGCCTGGACAAAGATGACCGCATCGTGGTCAAGGGCCTGCAGCGCGTGCGCCCAGGCTCGCCAGTCACCCCGCAAGAAACCCAGATGGCCAGCGAACAGACCCTCGCCGCCCTCGCCCAGCAGCGCCAGGCCCTCGAAGCCAGCAACCCGGCGCCGAAGGTAGCGGGTGCCAATGTCAAAGTCGCCAGCGCCCAAGCGCCACGCGGTTAAGGGACAACACCGATGAACTTCTCGAAATTCTTCATTACCCGGCCGATCTTCGCCGCGGTGCTGTCGCTGGTGCTGCTGATCGCGGGTTCGATCTCGCTGTTCCAGCTGCCGATCAGCGAATACCCCGAAGTGGTGCCGCCCACCGTGGTGGTGCGCGCCAACTTCCCCGGCGCCAACCCCAAGGTGATCGGCGAAACCGTCGCCGCGCCGCTGGAGCAGGCCATCACCGGTGTCGAGAACATGCTGTACATGTCCTCGCAATCCACCGCCGACGGCAAGCTGACCCTGACCATCACCTTCGCCCTGGGCACCGACCTGGACAACGCCCAGGTGCAGGTGCAGAACCGCGTGACCCGCACCCAGCCCAAGCTGCCGGAGGAAGTCACCCGTATCGGTATCACCGTCGACAAGGCCTCGCCCGACCTGACCATGGTCGTGCACCTGACCTCGCCGGACAACCGCTACGACATGCTCTACCTGTCCAACTACGCCATCCTCAACATCAAGGATGAACTGGCACGGCTGGGCGGCGTGGGTGACGTGCAGCTGTTCGGCATGGGCGACTACTCGCTGCGGGTGTGGCTCGACCCGAACAAGACCGCTTCGCGCAACCTGACCGCCAGTGATGTGGTGGCCGCCATTCGCGAGCAGAACCGCCAGGTCGCCGCCGGCCAACTGGGCGCCCCGCCCGCCCCGGGCTCGACCAGCTTCCAGCTGTCGATCAACACCCAGGGCCGCCTGGTCAACGAGGAAGAGTTCGAGAACATCATCATCCGTGCCGGCGCCAACGGCGAGATCACCCGCCTGAAGGACATCGCCCGGGTCGAGCTCGGCTCCAGCCAGTACGCCCTGCGTTCGCTGCTGAACAATCAGCCGGCCGTGGCCATCCCGATCTTCCAGCGCCCGGGCTCCAACGCCATCGAGATCTCCGACGAAGTGCGGGCGAAGATGGCCGAGCTTAAGAAAGAGTTCCCGGAAGGCATGGACTACAGCATTGTCTATGACCCGACCGTGTTCGTCCGTGGTTCCATCGAAGCGGTGGTGCACACCCTGTTCGAAGCGCTGATCCTGGTCGTACTAGTGGTGATCCTGTTCCTGCAGACCTGGCGCGCCTCGATCATCCCGCTGATGGCCGTGCCGGTCTCGCTGATCGGTACCTTCGCGGTGATGCACCTGTTCGGCTTCTCGCTCAACGCGCTGTCGTTGTTCGGCCTGGTGCTGGCCATCGGTATCGTGGTGGACGACGCCATCGTCGTGGTGGAGAACGTCGAACGCAATATCGGCCTGGGCCTGAAACCGCTCGAGGCCACGCAGAAGGCCATGAGCGAAGTGACCGGGCCAATCATCGCCACGGCATTGGTGCTGTGCGCCGTGTTCGTGCCGGCGGCGTTCATCTCGGGGCTTACCGGGCAGTTCTACAAGCAGTTCGCGCTGACCATCGCCATCTCCACCGTGATCTCGGCGTTCAACTCGCTGACCCTGTCGCCGGCCCTGGCCGCCGTGCTGCTGAAGGACCACCACGCGCCCAAGGACCGTTTCTCGCGGTTCCTGGAAAAACTGCTGGGCAGCTGGCTGTTCGCCCCGTTCAACCGCTTCTTCGACCGCGCCAGCCATGGCTATGTCGGCGGCGTGCGCCGGGTCATCCGCTCCAGCGGCATCGCCCTGTTCGTCTATGCCGGCTTGATGGGCCTGACCTACCTCGGTTTCTCGTCCACCCCGACCGGTTTCGTCCCGGCCCAGGACAAGCAGTACCTGGTGGCCTTCGCCCAACTGCCTGACGCCGCCAGCCTCGACCGTACCGAGGCGGTGATCAAGAAGATGAGCGAGATCGCCCTCAAGCAACCGGGCGTGGCCGATTCGGTGGCCTTCCCGGGCCTGTCGATCAACGGCTTCACCAACAGCCCGAACAGCGGCATCGTGTTCACCCCGCTCAAGCCGTTCGACGAGCGCAAGGACCCGAGCCAGTCGGCGCAGGCCATCGCCGCGGCGCTGAACGCCCAGTTCGCCGATATCCAGGACGCCTACATCGCGATCTTCCCGCCACCGCCGGTACAAGGCCTTGGCACCATCGGCGGCTTCCGCCTGCAGATCGAGGACCGTGGCAACCTGGGCTACGAAGCGCTGTACAAAGAAACCCAGAACATTATCGCCAAGAGCCGCAGTGTGCCGGAGCTGGCCGGCCTGTTCACCAGCTACCAGGTCAACGTGCCGCAGGTCGATGCCGCCATCGACCGGGAAAAGGCCAAGACCCATGGCGTGGCGATCAACGACATCTTCGACACCCTGCAGGTGTACCTGGGCTCGCTGTACACCAACGACTTCAACCGCTTTGGCCGCACCTACCAGGTCAACGTCCAGGCCGAGCAGCAGTTCCGCCTCGATGCCGAGCAGATCGGCCAGTTGAAGGTGCGCAACAACCTGGGCGAAATGATCCCGCTGGCGACCTTCCTCAAGGTCAGCGACACGTCGGGGCCTGACCGGGTGATGCACTACAACGGTTTCATCACCGCCGAGATCAACGGTGCCGCGGCCCCCGGCTACAGCTCCGGCCAGGCCGAGGCGGCAATCGAGAAACTGCTCAAGGAGGAACTGCCCAACGGCATGACCTTCGAGTGGACCGACCTGACCTACCAGCAGATCCTCTCGGGCAACACCGCGCTGTTTGTGTTCCCGCTCTGCGTGCTGCTGGCCTTCCTGGTGCTGGCCGCCCAGTACGAAAGCTGGAGCCTGCCGCTGGCGGTGATCCTGATCGTGCCGATGACCCTGCTGTCGGCCATCACCGGGGTGATCGTCTCGGGTGGCGACAACAACATCTTCACCCAGATCGGCTTGATCGTGCTGGTGGGCCTGGCGTGCAAGAACGCGATCCTGATCGTCGAGTTCGCCAAGGATGAACAAGCCAAGGGCCTCGACCCGCTGGCCGCCGTGCTGGAAGCCTGCCGCCTGCGGTTGCGGCCGATCCTGATGACCTCGATCGCCTTCATCATGGGCGTGGTGCCGCTGGTGTTCTCCTCCGGTGCCGGCTCGGAAATGCGTCACGCCATGGGTGTGGCGGTGTTCTCGGGGATGATCGGGGTGACCGTGTTCGGCCTGTTCCTGACCCCGGTGTTCTTCTTCCTGATCCGCCGTTTCGTCGAGCGTCGCCAGGCCCGCAAGGCCGAGCGCAGCGTCGCGCTGGAGAACCACGCATGAAGTTGCTCAAACCCCTGACCCCGAGCCTGCTGGCCCTGGCCCTGGCGGCCTGCGCGGTGGGCCCGGACTACAAGACACCGGACACCGCGCCGGCCAAGCTGGACAGCGGTGTTGCGGCCAAGGCCTTCGACCGCAGCCGCTTCGAGAGCGTGTGGTGGAAACAGTTCGACGACCCGGTGCTCAACCAGTTGGTGCAGGCATCGCTGGAGGGCAACCGTGACCTGCGCGTGGCGTTTGCCCGCCTGAAGGCGGCGCGGGCGATCCGCGAGGATGTGTCCAACGACCAGCTGCCGGTGGTCACCAGCCGCGCCAGCAGCGACCTGGGCAAGGGCCAGGTCCCGGGCCAGACCGAGCGCCGGGTCAACAGCGAACGCTACGACCTGGGCCTGGACATGGCCTGGGAGCTCGACCTGTTCGGCCGCATCCAGCGCCAGATCGAGGCCAGCGAAGCCCAGGAAGCCGCCGCCGAAGCCGACCTGCAGCAGTTGCAGGTCAGCCTGATCGCCGAGCTGGTCGACGCCTACGGCCAACTGCGCGGCGCCCAACTACGCGAGCAGATCGCCGTGGCCAACCTCAAGACCCAGCAGCAGTCGCGGGACATCACCGTGACCCTGCGTGACAGCGGGGTCGGCAACGAGCTCGATGTGGTGCGCGCCGATGCCCGTCTGGCGGGGGTCGAAGCCACCGTGCCGCAATTGCAGGCCGCGCAGGTGCGGGCGAAGAACCGCATCGCCACCCTGCTCGGCCAGCGCCCGGACGCCATGACCGTGGACCTTTCGCCCAAGGCCCTGCCGGCCATCGCCAAGGCCCTGCCGGTGGGCGACCCAGGCGAGCTGCTGCGCCGCCGCCCGGACATCCGCAGCGCCGAGCGCCAACTGGCGGCGGCCACGGCCAACGTGGGCGTGGCCACCGCCGACCTGTTCCCGCGGGTCAGCCTGAGCGGCTTCCTTGGCTTCACCGCCGCGCGCGGCTCGCAGATCGGCTCGGCGGCCTCCAACGCCTGGGCGCTGGGGCCGAGCATCACCTGGGCGGCGTTCGACCTGGGCAGCGTGCGCGCCCGCCTGCGCGGGGCCAAGGCCGACGCCGACGGTGCCCTGGCCAACTATGAGCAGCAGGTGCTGCTGGCCCTGGAAGAGTCGGCCAACGCCTTCAGCGACTACAGCAAGCGCCAGCAGCGCCTGCTGGCACTGATGCGCCAGAGCGAAGCCAGCCGCAAGGCGGCCGAACTGGCCTCGATTCGCTATCGCGAAGGGACGGTGGATTACCTGGTGCTGCTCGATGCCGAGCGTGAGCGGCTGAGCGCCGAGGACGCCCAGGCCCAGGGCGAGGTCGAGCTGTACAGCGGCATCGTGGCGATCTACAAGGCCCTGGGTGGCGGCTGGCAGCCGGAGGTGGTGGCCAGCGCGGGTTGATCGCGTCCCT
This sequence comes from Pseudomonas entomophila, assembly GCF_023277925.1. Lineage (NCBI taxonomy): Bacteria > Pseudomonadati > Pseudomonadota > Gammaproteobacteria > Pseudomonadales > Pseudomonadaceae > Pseudomonas > Pseudomonas entomophila. The sequence continues at coordinate 1,028,654 of NZ_CP063832.1, read as the reverse complement.
GATCTGAAGACTCCTTTGGTTGGTTCCTCCCCCAACCGTTTGCCCCGATGGCCTTGGTCATCGGGGCTTTTTTATGGCTTTGAAGGGAGAATTGCAGCGACCATGAAACCGAGCGCCGCCCGCGCGGCGCATCGCGGCTAAAGCCGCTCCTACAAACATGTTGCGCCGCGCCTGTAGGAGCGGATTCATCCGCGATGCGCCGCACAGCGGCGCTCGATCTCGAACACACTACAAATCTGTCGCCCGGCACTCCACCACCCCCACCTGCCGCAACCGCTCGCTGGCCGGCGCCGGCCGCCCATACAGATAACCCTGGAAATGCGAGCACCCCTCGGCCATCAACCGCTGCATCTGCTCCGCCGACTCCACGCCCTCGGCGGTGGTCTTGATCATCAGGCTGTTGGACAGCTCGGTGATAGCGCGCACGATCGACATCGCCTCACGGCTCTCGCACATGTCGTGCACGAACGACTTGTCGATTTTGATCCGGTCGAACGGGAACGAACGCAGGTAGCCCAGCGACGAATAGCCAGTGCCGAAATCGTCGAGGGAGATCGACACCCCCAGGTCCTTCAACGCACGCAAGGTGCGCACGTTCTCTTCGCTGTTGCCCAGCAGCACCGACTCGGTGATCTCCAGCTCCAGCCGCGTCGCCGGCAACCCTGAATCAGACAGCGCCAGGGCCACGCTGTGGACCAGGCCGGCGTTCTTGAACTGCACCGCCGACAGGTTGACCGACACCGTCTGCTCGGTGCCCCAGCTGGCCGCTTCCTGGCAGGCCAGGTTCAGCGCGCGGGCGCCGATCTCATGGATCAGCCCGGTCTCCTCGGCAATGGGGATGAAGTCCATGGGCATGATCATGCCCCGCGTCGGGTGCTGCCAGCGCAGCAACGCCTCGTAGCCGGTGACGCTGTTGCTCTGCTGGTCGACCACTGGCTGGTAGTGCAGCTCCAGTTGCCCCAGGTGCAGGGCGGTGCGCAGGTCGGTCTCGACCAGCCGCCGCTGGCGCGCGGCGACGTCGAGCTCGACATGGAAGCACTCGAAGCGATTGCGCCCGTTGCGCTTGGCTTCGTACAGGGCCATGTCGGCATAACCGAGCAGTTGCTCGGCCTGGTCGTGGTCGTCCGGCGCAGTGGCGACACCGATGCTCACCCCCACGCTGAACTGGTGCCCCTCGATCTGGAACGGCGGGCAGATCGCCTCGATCAAGCGCTGGGCGGTGGTGCGTGCGGCCTCATGGCTGTCGAGGCCGGCCAGCACCACGGCGAACTCGTCGCCGCCCAGCCGGGCCAAGGTGTCATGCTCGCGCAGTTCGCGGCGCAGGCGTTTGCCCAGGGCACGCAGGAGCTTGTCACCGAAGGCGTGGCCCTGGGTGTCATTGATGTTCTTGAAGTTGTCCAGGTCCAGGCACAGGGCGGCGGTCAGCTTGCCGTCGTCCTCGCCGCGCAGCAGCGCCTGCTTGAGCCGTTCATGGAACAGCGTGCGGTTGGGCAGCCCGGTCAGGGCGTCGTGGAGGGCCATGTGATGGATCTGGGCATGGGCGGCCAGTTCCTCGGTAGCGTCCTCGGCCACGAACAGCACGTAGTCGCCCTGCCCCGGGTTCTGGCAAAGCATGGCGCGGCTGCGCAGGGTGCGCGGGCCTCTGGCGGTATCGACCCGGGTCTCGGCGGCAAAGCCCTTTGTACTGCGCGCGCCACGGGCCAGGTGCTGTTCGAGGTAGTCGGCCGCCGTGGGCGCCATGCACTCGCCCGGCAGCTTGCCGACCAGGCTCACACCCACGCCGCCGAACAGCTGCTCGGCCTGCTGGTTGGCCAGCAGGATCTGCTGGCTGTTCAGGTCCTGGACGATCACGCTGGCGGGGATGTGGGTGATCACCGAATCGAGGAACTGCGACAGCGTGACCATTTCCTGGCTGTACTGCTCGGCAAGCTCCTTGGCCTGCAGCAATTCCTGCTCATGGCGGCGGCGCTCGCTGATGTCGCGGGTAATCTTGGCGAAGCCGATCAGTTGCCCCTGCTCGTCACGCACCGCTTCGATCAGCACATGGGCGTGAAACGCCGAGCCGTCCTTGCGCAGGCGCTGGCCTTGCTCCTCGAAGCGGCCGGAACTGCGGGCCTGTTCCAGGTTCTTCGCCGGCAGCCCCGCCGCCCGCTCGTCCTCGGTGTAGAACAGCGAGTAATGCTGGCCGACGATTTCCTCGGCGTGATACCCCTTGGCCCGCTGCGCGCCGGGGTTCCAATTGGCGACGATACCGTCGGGGGTGAGCAGGTAGATGGCGTAGTCCACCACGCTCTGGATCAACAGCCGGTACATGACGTCGGGACTTGTGGCTAGCGACATGGAGTTTCCCTGAACCTGCGACGGGCACGAATGGAGCGCTTCCGGGCCTCTGACGAGCGGAACCGCACAGTGCTGGCATTATGCCGCTTGAGGGCGTTTTGTGAAGCCCGTCACAAAAACGCATGCACCCGTCAGTGCCGCCGTGGCGTTACCAGGTAATTGAACAGCTCAGGTTCATCGTCCAGGGGGATTTCCCGCGTGGCGCGCGGCAGGTCGGCCAGCAATGCCTGGCAGAACTGCGTCGCCACGGCATCGGCGCCATGCCAGCGCAGCAGCCAGTCGGCATCGCCTTCGCAGAGGAACTGCTGGGCGACGGCGCGGCCGATGCCCTGGCGACGGTATTTTTTGAGGATGAACAGGTCGGCCAGTTCGAAGGCGTCGATACCTGGCAGTTCGCTGCGCTCGACCAGGACGAAACCCGCGATGAAACCATCGACCAGCACCAGCGTGGCGCTCCAGCCGGGCGACTGCCAGTAGCGTTCGAAGTGGGGTTCGTGGATGTAGAAGCGCCCGTCCACTTCCACGTCCTCCTGCTCCCAGTCGGAAGACTCGTAGGCGTAGAACTGATAGAGGTTGCGTACCAGGTCGGCCTGTGCAACGTCGGTCTGGAGCAGTTCGAGGGTGGCATCCATGCGGCTGGCTCGCTGGGGGCTGGAGGGAGGCGCGAGTCTACCTGTGCCCTATGGGTTTTACAGCCAGCACTTTCCGGTGGGGGATTGCGCAATGGCCGGCAGGTGCCGGGCGATAGCCTTGCAGCGCTCTCGAGATTGGGCGCCGCTCATGCGGCGCTCAAGCTGACAGGCACAAAAACTCTCCCTTCCCCCCTGGCGCAACAAATTCAAAGGAAGGTGAACACCTTGTCCACCGGCAGCCGCGACTTGCCCAGCCCGGCATTGAAATCTTCCTCGCTGCGGTAGCCCAGGCTCAGCACCACCACGCTGGTCAGGCCACGCTCACGCAGGCCCAGCTCGGCGTCCATCGCCTTGGGGTCAAACCCTTCGATCGGCGTGGCATCCAACCCATAGGCGGCGGCACCCAGCAGCGCGGTACCCAAGGCCAGGTAGGTCTGCTTCTCCATCCAGTGCTGCAGGTCCTTGTTGTCGTGGCGATGCAGGTTGACATAGAAGCGGCGGCTCTGGTCCTGCCCAGCCTTGGCCTCTTCGCTCCTGAAGCGCCCGTCCTTGGCTTCCTGCTCGAGCAGGTCGTTCAGGTGTGCCTCGGTCATGTCGGTACGGGCGGCGAACACGATCACGTGGGAAGCGTTGAGGATCTTCGGCGTGTTGTAGGCGAAGCCCACCTCGGTGCTCTTGGCCAGGCGCGCCTTGCCTTCATCGCTGTCGGCGACCACGAAGTGCCAGGGCTGCGAGTTGACCGAGGACGGGCTGTGGCGCAACTGCTCGAGCAGCGCGTCGATGGTGGCCTGGGGGATCTTGCGGCTGGCGTCGTAGGCTTTGGTGGTGTAGCGGCGCTTGGCCAGGGCAACGGTGTCCATGGACGGTAACTCCTCGGTGGGATCGTGATTGAGGCGAATCTTATCTTCCCGCCTGCAAAGAAAAAACCGCACAATGCAGCAACACTTTCATCCCTGGAGTGAAAATGCTGCGCATCACCGACCTGGAACTGTTCGCCCGTGCCAGCGCCCTGGGCAGCTTCACCGCCGCCGCCCATGAGGCCGACCTGCTGCCCGGCCAGGTGGCGGCGGCGATCAAGCGCCTGGAGCGCGAACTGGACGTGCGCCTGTTCGCCCGCACCACCCGCAGCCTGCGCCTGACCGCCGAGGGCGAGCTGTACCTGCCGACCGCCCTGCGTGTGCTGGATACGCTGCGCCAGGGCCGCGAAGACCTGCACGGCGACCACAGCAGCCTGCGCGGCGTGCTGCAGATCGCCGCGCCCTCGGACATGGGCCGCAACCTGCTGCGCCCCTGGCTCAGCGCCTTTCGCCGCGAACACCCAGGCCTGAACCTGCGCTTCTTTCTCTCCGACCAGATGGCCGACCTGTACCGCGACCCGGTGGACGTCGCCATCCGCTATGGCCTCAACGAAGACGCCAACTACATCGCCCTGCCCCTGGCACCCTGGAACCGCCGGGTGGTGGTGGCCTCGCCCGACTACCTGGCGCGCCATGGCCGCCCGCGCACGCCCGAGGAGCTGCAGCAGCACGATTGCCTGTTGTACCTGCAACAGAGCCGGGTCTACGACAAATGGCGCCTGGGCCACAAGACCGTGCACGTGCGCGGGCCGCTGTTCAGCGATGATGCCGACGTGGTCCGCCGCTGGGCGCTGGAGGGCGAAGGCATCGTCTACAAGTCGTGGCTGGATGTATTCGCCAATGTCGCCGCCGGCGAGCTGGAAGTGCTGCTGCCCGAACACCCCGGCGAACTTACCCCGGTGACCTTGGTCTGCCCGCACCGCAAGCAGCTGACACCGGCCGTGGCGCAGTTGCACCTGTGGCTGCGCGAGCGCTTCGCCGCGCTGCGCCCGGAGGACGTGTTGCAGCCACCGGCACCCGGCGTATAGTGCATCCACCCCCGACTGCAAGGAGCCGTCACCGATGCCGAGCCTCGAATTCCTGGTCACTGCCCTGATCATCGTGCTGATCCCCGGCAGCGGCGTCATCCTCACCGTCTCCAGCGCGCTGGTGGCCGGGCGCCGGGCCTGCCTGTGGACCGCCCTGGGCTGCACCTTGGGCATCGTCCCGCACCTGCTGGCTTCGGTGCTGGGCCTGTCGGCGCTGCTGCATGCCAGCGCCCTGGCGTTCCAGGGGCTGAAGTTCGCCGGGGTCGCCTACCTGCTGTACCTGGCCTACGCCACCTGGCGCGACCGCGCGGCCTTCGCCGTGGACGCAAAGGCCGCGCCTGCCTCGGCTGGCCAATTGGTGCTCAAGGCCTGCCTGTTGAATATCCTCAACCCCAAGCTGACCCTGTTCTTCCTGGCCTTCCTGCCGCAGTTCATCGACCCCCGCGCCGGCTCCGCCACCCTGCAGATGCTTGGGCTGAGCGCCGTGTTCATGGCCATGACCTTCGTGGTGTTCGTGCTCTACGGCCTGCTCGCCCACCTGTTCCGCCGCGCGGTGATCGACTCGCCTGCCGTTCAGGCGTGGTTGCGCCGGGGCTTTGCCGCGTCGTTCGCCGGGTTGGGGATCAACCTTGCGTTTGCCCAGCGTTGAAGGCTGCACAAACGTTCTAAGCAGATAGCGCGGTTCTACGTTAAGGTCGTTCGATCACCCCGGACGGCCCGCTACCATGAGCAACTGGATCGACCTCAGACAGGACGCCGACACCGGCATCGAGTCGGTCCGCGCCCATTTCACCGGTCACGCCTACGACCCGCACTGGCACGACAGCTTCCTGGTCGGCGTCACCGAGCAGGGCGTGCAACAGTTCAACTGCCGCCGCGCGCGCCACCAGAGCACGCCCGGCCAGGTGTTCGTACTCGAACCCGGCGACCTGCACGACGGCCATGCGCCGACGGACGACGGCTTCACCTACTCCACCCTCTACCTGGACGCCAACTGGCTGGAAACCGAACTGCGCGCACTGTTCGAGCATGCCCCGTCCGGTGCCCTGCCAAGCTTTGCCGCCCTGCTGCACCGCGACACGCGCCTGGCCGGCGCCACCGCCCGCGCCTTCACGGCGGTGCATCACGGGGAGCTGCGCATCGTCCGCCAGACCGCCCTCGACGACCTGCTGGCCTGCCTCACCGGCCACCTGCATTGGCGCAAGCGCCTGGACCCGGACCCGCGCCTGCCGTTGACCGCGCAGGTCGCCCGCGACTACCTGCACGCCCACCTCGACCAGGACATCGGCCTGGACGACCTGGCGCGTGTCTGCAGCACCGATCGCTTCCGCCTCACCCGCGCCTTCAAGGCGGCCTTCGGCCTGGCGCCGCACGCCTACCTCATCCAACTGCGCCTGGCCCGTGCACGGCGCCTGCTGTCCCGTGGCGAGACACCTGCAGCGGTGGCCAGCCTGCTGGGTTTTGCCGACCAGAGCCACCTGGGCCGCTGGTTCCGTCGCGCCTACCGGCTCACGCCGGCCGACTACCGCAAGCGCTGCTCAAAGCTTCCAGACTGAACGCCCAGCAACGGTGAGCATGGTGCTTCGATCACTCGGAGCCTTGACCATGTCGCACACGTTGCTGCCCTTCATCCTCTTCGCCCTCGCCGCCAGCATCAGCCCGGGGCCGACCAACCTGCTGATCCTGGCCCATGGCGCCCAGCGCGGCTTGCGCGCCAGCGTGGGGCCGATCCTCGCCGCCTGCTGCGCCGCCTCGGCGGTGATACTGCTGGTGGGGGTGGGCCTGGGCGAACTGTTGCTGCGCCATCCGCGGTTGCAGCACGCCATGAGCTGGATAGGGGCCGTGTGGCTGAGCTGGATGGCCTGGCGCCTGCTGCGCGCTGCCGGTGCACCGTTGCGGGCTGGCGAAGGTGCGTGCCTGTCGCCCCTGAGCGCGGCGACGCTGCAACTGGTCAACCCCAAGGTGTGGGTGACGGCGGTGGCGATGGTCGGGCTGTTCGCCACGCCAGCCCTGTCGATGGGCTGGCTGGCGCTGGTGTTCCTGCTGATCGCCCTGCCGAGCATGACCGCCTGGGCGCTGCTGGGCGTGGGCAGTGCGCGCTGGCTGCGCTCGCCGCGAAGGCTGCGTGGGTTCAACCAAGGGCTGGCCGGGTTGCTGCTGGTATCGGCGTGGTCGGCGTTGCTGGTTTGAAAGACCATGGTGGCTTGGTTCGCCGGCAAAGCCGGCGCCTCCAGGCACTGTGCAACGTGCCGTAGGCGCCAGCCTTGCTGGCGAACCAAGCCACACCGGCAGCTGGCGGCTCACCCCTGGTGAGCCACCCCGCCCAGCGCTTCGCGGAAACGCCGGGCGCTGGCCAGCGCCAGCACCAGCCCCACCAGCGCGACACTGCCACCGACCAGGCCAATATCGGCCACGCCCAGCTGGCTGCTGACAATGCTGCCCAGCAGCGCGCCGCCACCGATACCGATGTTGTAGATGCCAGAGAACAGCGCCATGGCCACGTCGGTGGCGTCCGAAGCGAGCTTGAGCGTCTTCGACTGCAGCGCCAGGCTGAAGCTCAGGATCGCCACGCCCCACACCATGCTCAGCCCGGCGAACCAGTAGAAGTTGCCCGACAGCGGCAGCAGCAACAGCAGGCAGGCCGCCAGGGCGGCGATGGCCATCACCAGGAAACCGTGCGCGAAGCGCTCGCTGTAGCGGCTGAACAGCAGCGAGCCGAACACCCCGGCGCCACCGAACAACAGCAACAGCAAGGTGGTGCGCTCGCCACCGATCTGCGCCACATGCAGGGCGAACGGCTCGATGTAGCTGTAGGCGGTGAACTGCGCGGTGATCACCAGCGTCACCAGCAAGTAGGTGATCACCAGCGCCGGGCGCTTGAACAGGATCGGCAGGCTGCGCAGGGAACCGGAGTTCTGGCTGGGCAGCAGTGGCAGCGACTTCATCAGGCAGAGCATGGTCGCCAGCGCCACCCCGGCGATGCACAGGAAGGTGATGCGCCAGCCCAGCGCCTCGCCCACCACCCGACCCAGCGGGATACCCATGACCATCGCCAGGGTGGTGCCGGTGGCCAGCAGCCCCAGCGCCTTGGCCTGTTGCCCGGGCGGCGCCACGCGCACCGCCAGCGACGCGGTGATGGCCCAGAACACGGCATGGGCCAGGGCGATGCCGATACGGCTGACCAGCAGCATGGCGAAGCTCTGCGACAGCCACGACATCAGGTGGCTGAGGATGAACACCACGAACACGAACAGCAGCAGGCGACGCCGCTCGATGTTGCGGGTCATCAGCATCATCGGCAACGACGCCAGCGCCACCACCCAGGCATAGATGGTCAACATCAGGCCGACCTGGGCGGTGGTCATGTCGAAGCTGCGGCCGATGTCGCTGAGCAGCGCCACCGGCACGAATTCGGTGGTGTTGAAGATGAACGCCGCCAGCGCCAGGGCGATGACGCTCAGCCAACTGCCGTTGCCGGCGGTGGGGGGCAGGTTCGAGGGGACGGGGCCATTCATGTGATGAAGTCTTTACTCCGCGGACAAGGCAAGGGAACGCACGCCGCCCACCTGGCAACCAGGCGGCTGAAGCACGTTTTGTTATTGGAAGGATGCCGGCATGGTACGCATCCGGCCTGGCCCTCACAACCACGGGCGCGGACGGAGTACCATGCGCGCATTCGTGCCCCCTTTCGAGGCACGCACTCGGTCAGCCTCGCGGAACAAGGAGTTCGATCCGGCCATGGACAAGCAACACCCCCAGCAGCAGTGGCGCGAAGCCGTAGTCGCCCATGCCGAAGCGATCAACGCTTATGTGGCGCAGGGCCGCGCACAGGGCTGGGACACGCTCGACCAACCCCAGGCACCCGCCACCGCGCACCTGCTCGACGCCTGGCGTTGTGCCTTGCAAGCGATCAACCGGCCCGGCACCGACGCGCAGCAGCGCGCCTTGTTCCGTGAAGCATGGCCGCCGGCGCACCTGCCGTTGCTGCCCTTGCTGGAAGAGCAGGCCCAGGGCATCGGTCACCTGCTGATGCTCGACGACGGCAGCCTGCTGGTGCGGGTCGGCCGGCCCTGGGACAGGGGCCAGGTGCTGCATATCGATGGCTACACCGTCACCCCGGTGATCGGCGTCGAACACTTCGGCCGTTGCCCGCAGCGGCGCTACTACGCCCTGGCCAACAGCGAGGGCGTGCGCGTCACCGATGGCTGGGGTGGCCCCCAGGTTGCGCGGCTGGCCTGGCCCCATGGGCTGGAGGGGCTACCCAAGGGTTACCCGTTCGACCCACTCGACCTGCCCCCGACGCCCAGCGCGCTGCTGCCCTTCCCCGACGGCCAGCGCGTGTTGTTGGTCAGCAGCGACGGCATCTTCCTCCTGGCCGCCCGGGGAGCGACCCGCCTGTTGCCACGGGAAAGCGAGATCCTCGAGGCGCTACGCAACGGCACCGACCCGGACGATGTTCCCCTGGCACTGGAGAGGGAGCATGCCGCGTTGTCGCCGGATGGCCACCTGATCGCCCTTGGCGAGCGCTGTGGCCGTCACCTGGTGCTCGACGGGCAACTGCGCCAGCTTGCCGAACTCAGCCCAGGCAGCGAGTCTCCTCATTTCGCCTTGTTCAACCGTCATGGCGATCAGTTGCTTCTCCATGCCTGTCGCTGCTGTCATGGCACCACCGTCGGCGTGCGCGTCGCGGACCTGCCAAGCCTGGGCACCGACGCCCACGGCGTGGCTCCCCTGCTGCAACAAGGCGCACCGCTGCATGCCGGCGTGGCCCGCGACGGTGAGTACATCGTCGGTGACGCAAAGGGTTACCTGCGCGCCTTCGGCGAAGACGGCCGAGAGCACTGGCAGCACTACCTCGGCTCGACCATCAGCGCCATGGACATCAGCCAGGATGGCCGCAAACTGGTGGCGGCCAACCAGGCCGGCGTCATTTCGCTCATCGCCCTGGACCAGGGCCGCCCCGCCTGGCAGATCGGCACCGGCGCGCATGGGGAGATCCGCCGCTGGCTGTGCTGGAAAGGCTTCGACAAGCCCATGGCCTGGTAGCGACCGCTACCTGACATGACAAGCGTCAGAACAGCCCGACCAAGGTCTATGGTAAAGTCGCGCCCTTTTTCAAAAACCGAGACCGTGCTGCACATGACCCCCGTTCTTCGCCTGATCAACCGCACCGGCCTGGTGACGCAGATCTGCATCGGCCTGCTGGCCGGTATCGCCCTCGCCTTGTTTGCCCCGGCCGTGGCCCGCGACTTGGCGTTCCTCGGCAAGGTGTTCGTCACCGCGCTGAAGGCCGTGGCGCCGGTGCTGGTGTTCATCCTGGTGATGGCCTCGATCGCCAACCACCGCCACGGCCAGGAAACCCACATCCGCCCAATCCTCTGGCTGTACCTGCTGGGTACCTTCGCCGCGGCGGTGGTGGCCGTGGCCGCCAGCATGCTGTTCCCGTCGAACCTGGTGCTGAGCACCAGCGAAGCATCGCTCAGCGCGCCGGGCGGTATCGGCGAGGTGCTGCAAAACCTGCTGCTCAGCGCGGTGGACAACCCGATCAACGCGCTGCTCAACGCCAATTTCATCGGCATCCTGACCTGGGCCATCGGCCTGGGCGTGGCCCTGCGCCATGCCAGCGACACCACCCGCGGCGTGGTCGAAGACCTGTCCAACGGCGTCACCCTGATCGTGCGCGTGGTCATCCGCTTCGCCCCGCTGGGCATCTTCGGCCTGGTCAGCGCCACCCTGGCGCAGTCGGGTCTCGACGCACTGCTGGGCTACCTGCACCTGCTGGCCGTGCTGATCGGCTGCATGCTGTTCGTGGCGCTGGTGATGAACCCGCTGATCGTGTTCTGGAAGATCCGCCGCAACCCGTACCCGCTGGTGCTGATGTGCCTGCGAGAAAGTGGCATCACAGCGTTCTTTACCCGCAGCTCGGCGGCCAACATCCCGGTCAACCTGGCGCTGTCGCAGAAGCTCGGCCTGCACGAAGACACCTACTCGGTATCGATCCCGCTGGGCGCGACCATCAACATGGCCGGCGCGGCGATCACCATCACCGTGCTGACCCTGGCCGCCGTGCATACGCTCGGCATCCCGGTCGACCTGCCCACCGCCGTGCTGCTCAGCGTGGTTGCGGCCGTCTGTGCCTGCGGCGCATCCGGCGTGGCCGGTGGTTCGCTGCTGCTGATCCCGCTGGCCTGCAGCCTGTTCGGTATCCCCAGCGAGATTGCCATGCAGGTGGTGGCGGTTGGCTTCATCATCGGTGTGTTGCAGGATTCGGCGGAAACGGCGCTGAACTCCTCGACCGACGTGCTGTTCACTGCGGCCGCGTGCCAGGCCATGGAGCAGCGTAGCGCCTGATTGGGCCCTTTCGCCGACAAGCCGGCTCCCTGTAGGAGCCGGCTTGTCGGCGAACCGCCACACCGATTGCTTAAGCCGGGCGCTTTACCTAGGCTAGTGGCCTTTTCCTCGCAACGAGACAGGGCCATGTCAGAACACGAAACCACCGGCGAAGGCCGCTTCAGCAGCATCGAGATCCGCGTGCTCGGCTCGCTGATCGAGAAGCAAGCCACCAGCCCGGAAACCTACCCCCTGACCCTCAACGCACTGGTTCTGGCCTGCAACCAGAAGACCAGCCGCGAGCCCGTGATGAACCTCTCCCCCGGCCAGGTCGGCCAGGCCTTGCGCACCCTTGAGGGCCAGGAGATGGCGCGCCTGCAGATGGGCAGCCGTGCCGACCGCTGGGAGCAGCGGGTGGACAAGGCCCTGGAACTGGTACCGGCGCAACTGGTGCTGATGGGGCTGATGTTCCTGCGCGGCCCGCAAACCCTCAACGAACTGCTGACCCGCAGCAACCGCCTGCATGACTTCGAGGACGTCGACCAGGTCCAGCACCAGCTGGAGCGCCTGGTCTCCCGTGGCCTGGCCCTGCACCTGCCGCGTCAGGCAGGGCAACGCGAGGACCGCTACACCCACGCCCTGGGCGATCCGGCACAGATCGAGGAAATCCTCGCCGCGCGCCAGCAGGAAGGTGGTGCGCGCAGTGCGGGCGGAAATGTGTCGGAAGAACGCATCGAGGCGCTGGAAGCGCGTATCGCCGCGCTGGAGGCTCGCCTGGCCCAGTTGGAGGGTTGACTCAGGGCTGCTCCGCCTCCGGGAAGTTGCGGCAGCTCTTGCGTTCGGCCAGCTCCTTGTCACTGGGGCGCTGGTCGACGAACACAGTGCGGCCGTCGGCGTAGATTTCCAGGTAGCCCCAGTGCAGGTCCTGCTCCTTCTGACCGGGCTGGGGTGGCACGAGCCACCAGGGTTCGCGGCTGATCGGTTTCATGGGACAGGTTCCTGAGGTGAACTGAGCTTAAGCGTAGACCTGCCGCCCCATTCAGACTGCGCTGCCCGGTTCGCTGTAATCGGATGGACTCGCCCCCGCCTAGGCATCACAGTGCCACGGTGGCGTTCTAAGAAGCCAACGGCAGCGAGGGCGAGACCATGAGCAAGCATAGGACGAAGCGCAATTCCCTGTCTTCCAACGATGTAACGCTTTGCCAACATCTGTCAGTCGACCTGGCCAAGCAAGTCTTTCAGGTGGCCGGAGATGACGGTTCCGGGCGCGTCATCTACGAAGATCGAATCAAATCCCGTGAAGCCTTTCATGCGTTCCTGACCAGGCTGCCACCCACCGTGACGGTCCTGATGGAAAGTGGCCCCGGCGCTCAAGCATGGGGGCGTTTGCTACAGGCGCAGGGAACGCCAGTCCGCATCCTGCCCGCGCAGCGAGTGGCGGAGCACCGCAGTGGTGCCAAGAACGATCGTAACGACGCCCATGCCATCTTGCGCGCAGGCCGGGATACCAGCATTGCTGCGGTGCCGATCAAGAGCACTGCCGCTTTGGCGATTCAAGCCTTACACCGCGCCCGCAGAGGCTATGTCAGGCGCCACACCGCGCTAGGCAACCAGATCCGCGGCCTGTTACTGGAACAGGGCGTCGCCCTGGCGCAAGGCGATTTAGCCGTCAGCCACGGTGTACCGCGCATTCTTGAAGATACGACTCAACCATTGCCAGATCTGCTGCGTGAATTGCTCGATGAACTGCTCGCCGAATGGCGCTATCTGAGTGAGCGTATCGCCATCCTGACAGGACGGCTCGAAACAGCGGCGCAGGCCGACAAGGTCGCATGCCGCCTGATGACGATACGCGGTGTCGGCCCGATCATCGCCACAGCGATGCTGGCCAAGCAGCCTGAACCCTCGCGTTTCCCCAATGCTCGACAGTTTGCCGCTTACTTTGGCCTGGTGCCCGACCAGCACAGCAGTGGAAAGAAGGTCAGGCTAGGCAAGATGAGCAAGCGAGGTGACGGCTACCTGCGCAGCATGATGATCCAGGGTGCGCACGCGGTTCTTAGCCATTTGAAGCCTGATTCCGATCAGCCAGACGATCGCCGCCTCTTGCGATGGTTAACTCGACTTGGTCGCAAGGAGGCGGCGATCAGACTGGCTAATCGAAATCTGCGCATCATCTGGGTGCTGCTACAAGGTGAGCAGGTCTACCAACGCCAACCGAACGATCGTCAGGAGCCCGCCATGAGCCACTGACTTACGGTGTTACGCCACCGGGGTGCCGAGCGCCCCAGCCCCTGCTAGTGAACATCGACCCTAGGTAAGACCGTCGCGGATTAATGCCTACGCTCCTACCGGCCCAAGAGGCCTAAATGTAATGGGCATGCTGCGAGCTCACCCCGATGTTGGCCAGAAGCACCAAGCTTCCTCGAATAGGCCTGATACATAGATGCAACCGGGTAACCTTGTTCGAAAAGCAGGTAGACAATGTAGGCGAGTCCATACATAGGAGCGGCTTCAGCCGCGATCACCCGCCAGGCGGGTGCCAGACACCGCGTTGCCTGCATCGCCGCTAAAGCCGCTCCTACACCAACGAAAAACGCCGCCCGTTCTCGCGAAGGGGCGGCGTTTCTCTATCCAGCAATCAGACTCAGGCCGGCGCCGAGGTCCGGATCAGGTGATCGAACGCCGCCAGCGAGGCCTTGGCGCCCTCGCCCACCGCGATGACAATCTGCTTGTATGGCACGGTGGTCACGTCACCTGCCGCGAACACGCCCGGGATACTGGTCGCGCCCTTGGCATCGACGATGATCTCGCCACGCGGCGACAGCTCTACCGTGCCCTTGAGCCAGTCGGTGTTCGGCAGCAGGCCGATCTGTACGAAGATGCCCTCCAGCGCCAGATCATGCAGCGTGTCGCTGGTGCGGTCCTTGTAGCGCAGGCCGGTGACCTTCTCGCCATTACCAACTACTTCAGTAGTCAGCGCGCTGGTAATCACCTTGACGTTCGGCAGGCTGTGCAGCTTGCGTTGCAGCACCGCATCGGCGCGCAACTGGCTGTCGAACTCGATCAGGGTCACCTGGGCGACGATACCCGCCAGGTCGATGGCCGCTTCCACGCCGGAGTTACCGCCACCGATCACCGCCACGCGCTTGCCCTTGAACAGCGGGCCGTCACAATGCGGGCAGTAGGCCACGCCACGGGAGCGGTATTCCTGCTCGCCTGGCACGTTCATCTCACGCCAGCGGGCGCCGGTGGCCAGGATCACGGTCTTGGCCTTGAGCGAGGCGCCGCCGGCCAGGCGTACTTCGTGCAGGCCGCCGTCGGTGGCCGGGATCAGCGCTTCGCCGCGCTGCAGGTTCATGATGTCGACGTCGTATTGCTTGACGTGCTCTTCCAGGGCCGTGGCCAGCTTCGGCCCTTCGGTTTCCTGCACCGAGATGAAGTTCTCGATCGCCAGGGTGTCGAGCACCTGGCCACCGAAGCGCTCGGCGGCGACACCGGTACGGATGCCTTTGCGCGCGGCGTAGATTGCAGCTGCGGCGCCAGCAGGCCCACCGCCGACCACCAGCACATCGAAGGCATCCTTGGCGTTGATCTTCTCGGCCTGGCGGGCACCGGCGCTGGTGTCGATCTTGCCGAGGATCTCTTCCAGGCCCATGCGGCCCTGGCCGAACACTTCGCCGTTCAGGTAGATGCTCGGTACCGCCATGACCTTACGGGCTTCGACTTCATCCTGGAACAGCGCGCCATCGATGGCCACATGGCGCACATTGGGGTTGAGCACCGCCATCAGGTTCAGCGCCTGGACCACGTCCGGGCAGTTCTGGCACGACAGCGAGAAATAGGTTTCAAAGGTGAACTCACCTTGCAGCCCCTGGATCTGCTCGATCACTTCGGCGCTGGCCTTTGACGGATGGCCGCCGACCTGCAGCAGTGCCAGCACCAGGGATGTGAATTCGTGGCCCATGGGGATGCCGGCGAAGCGCAGGCTGATATCGCTCCCTGGGCGGTTCAGCGAGAACGAAGGGCGACGGGCGTCATTGCCATCCGCGCTGAAGGTAATCAGGTTCGACAGGCTGGCGATTTCCACCAGCAGGTCGTGCAATTCGCGGGACTTCGCGCCGTCGTCGAGGGAGGCAACGATCTCGATCGGCTGGGTGACCCGCTCCAGGTAGGTTTTCAGTTGCGATTTAAGCGTGGCGTCCAACATACGGGCGATTCCTTTTTCAAAACTCGGATACAAAAACGCCCAGGCGAGGTCGCCCGGGCGCTTTTACGGGGCGGTAGGTACTTCAGCTTTGGCGGCTGTCTACCGCCCGCGGGGTGCTCATCGGCTTAGATCTTGCCGACCAGGTCCAGGGATGGAGCGAGCGTGGCTTCGCCCTCTTTCCACTTGGCCGGGCAGACTTCACCTGGGTGAGCGGCGACGTACTGGGCAGCCTTCACTTTGCGCAGCAGTTCGCTGGCGTCACGGCCCACACCACCGTCGTTGATTTCGACGATCTTGATCTGGCCTTCCGGGTTGATCACGAAGGTGCCGCGGTCGGCCAGGCCGGCTTCTTCGATCAGCACGTCGAAGTTGCGCGAGATGACGTGGGTCGGGTCACCGATCAGCGGGTACTTGATCTTGCCGATGGTGTCCGAGGTGTCGTGCCAGGCTTTGTGGGTGAAGTGGGTGTCGGTGGACACACCGTAGATTTCCACGCCCAGCTTCTGGAATTCGGCGTAGTTGTCGGCGAGGTCGCCCAGCTCGGTCGGGCAGACGAAGGTGAAGTCGGCTGGGTAGAAGAACACGACGGACCACTTGCCTTTCAGGTCGGCTTCGCTGACCTGGACGAACTCGCCGTTGTGGTAGGCGGTGGCGTTGAACGGTTTGACCTGGCTGTTGATGATAGGCATGAGAGACGCTCCTTCATGGGTTGGAATCAGTTGACGGAGAGAATCCTAACCGCTGGTCCTGAAGAAGGCTCATTGGCAAAGCTCATGCTGGCAATTGGTTTTGGCTATAAGCGAGGTTTATTAATAGAAGGGATTGGGCTGAGCAAAGGATTGCGCGGCCTGTTCGCCGGCAAGCCGGCGCCTACGGGCCAGGTAGGAGCCGGCTTGCCAGCGAACGCACGGTCAACGGGTCACGGTACGCATCGTAACGAACTCCTCCGCCGCCGTCGGGTGCACGCCAATGGTCTCGTCGAACTGCAGCTTGGTGGCACCGGCCTTCAGTGCTACACCCAAGCCCTGGATGATCTCGCCGGCATCGGGCCCGACCATGTGGCAACCCAGCACCTTGTCGGTCTCGGCATCCACCACCAGCTTCATCAGGGTCTTTTCCTGAATATCGGTGAGGGTCAGCTTCATCGCCCGGAAGCGGCTCTCGAAAATCTGCACCTTGTGCCCGGCCTTGAGCGCCTGCTCCTCGGTCAGGCCCACAGTACCGATCGGTGGCTGGCTGAACACAGCGGTGGGGATGTTCTGGTAGTCCACCGGGCGATACTGCTCGGGCTTGAATAGCCTGCGCGCCACGGCCATGCCTTCGGCCAGGGCAACGGGCGTGAGCTGCACGCGGCCGATCACATCACCAATGGCCAGCACCGACGGTTCGGTGGTCTGGTACTGCTCGTCGACGCGAATGAAACCGCGCTCGTCGAGTTCGACACCGGTGTTCTCAAGGCCCAGGTTGTCCAGCATCGGCCGGCGGCCGGTGGCATAGAACACGCAGTCGGTCACCAGTTCGCGACCGTCCTTGAGCGTTGCCTTGAGGCTGCCGTCGTCGAGCTTGTCGATACGCTGGATATCGGCGTTGAACTGCAAGTCCAGCCCGCGCTTCTCCAGTTCTTCCTTCAGGTGCGTGCGCACCGAACCGTCGAAGCCGCGCAGGAACAGATCGCCGCGGTACAGCAGCGTGGTGTCGGCGCCCAGGCCCTGGAAGATGCCGGCGAACTCCACGGCGATGTAGCCACCGCCGACCACCAGCACACGGCGTGGCAAATCCTTGAGGTAGAAGGCTTCGTTGGAGGTGATCGCCAGTTCCTTGCCAGGGATGTCGGGCACCTGCGGCCAGCCGCCGGTGGCGATGAGGATGTGCTCGGCGCTGTAGCGCTGGCCGTCCACTTCCACTTCGTGGGCAGCGGTCATGCGCGCATGGCCCTGCAGCAGGGTCACGCCGCTGTTGACCAGCAGGTTACGGTAGATGCCGTTGAGGCGCTCGATCTCGCGGTTCTTGTTCGAGATCAGCGTGCCCCAATCGAAATGGCCCTCTTCCAGAGTCCAGCCGAAGCCAGCAGCCTGCTCCAGCTCATCGGCGACGTGGGCCCCGTACACCAGCAGCTTCTTCGGTACACAACCGACGTTGACGCAGGTGCCCCCCAGATAGCGGCTCTCGGCCACTGCCACCTTGGCGCCGAAGCCGGCGGCGAAGCGCGCCGCGCGCACACCGCCGGAACCGGCGCCAATCACGAACAGATCAAAATCGTAGGCCATGTATTCAGTCTCCTTGGCGGTCGCCCAGCATAGCGCCGATGGCCGCCACAAACAAAAAAGCCACCCCGAGGGGTGGCTTGGTGACTTGGCGGGCGAACTCAGTACGCCTTGCCGGTCTTGTAGAAGTTCTCGAAGCAGAAGTTGGTCGCCTCGATGTAGCCTTCGGCGCCACCACAGTCGAAACGCTTGCCCTTGAACTTGTAGGCGATCACGTTGCCTTCTGCCGCCTGCTTCATCAGCGCATCGGTGATCTGGATTTCACCACCCTTGCCTGGTTCGGTCTGTTCGATCTTCTCGAAGATGTCCGGGGTCAGGATGTAGCGACCGATGATCGCCAGGTTCGATGGCGCGTCTTCCGGCTTCGGCTTCTCGACCATGGAGTCGACACGGAAGATGCCGTCCTTGATCTCTTCACCGGCGATAACGCCGTACTTGTTGGTTTCCTGCGGATCGACTTCCTGGATGGCGACGATCGAGCAGCGGTACTTCTTGTACAGCGCGACCATCTGCGCGAGCACGCCGTCACCGTCGAGGTTGACGCACAGGTCGTCCGCCAGCACCACGGCGAATGGCTCATCACCGATCAGCGGGCGGCCGGTGAGAATGGCATGGCCCAGGCCCTTCATCTCGGTCTGGCGGGTGTAGGCGAACGAGCATTCGTCCAGCAGGCGACGGATGCCGACCAGGTATTTTTCCTTGTCGGTGCCTTTGATCTGGTTTTCCAGCTCGTAGCTGATGTCGAAGTGGTCTTCCAGGGCACGCTTGCCACGGCCAGTGACGATGGAGATCTCGTTCAGACCGGCGTCCAGTGCCTCTTCAACGCCATACTGGATCAGTGGCTTGTTGACCACCGGCAGCATTTCCTTGGGCATGGCTTTGGTAGCGGGCAGGAAACGAGTGCCGTAACCGGCTGCCGGGAACAAGCATTTTTTGATCATAAACGTCCTTAACAAGGGCTTTGCGTACGAAATTCGGCGCAGTCTAATCAGGCGGCGGTCACCTTACAATGCCCCACCCGCGCTTGGCCGATGCCATGATAGAGATATCCAAGTGTAGATAGTTCCGGGGGATCGCAAATATTGCCTCCGTCGAACGGTTGCGGCCGGTGGATCAGGAAGCCCTCACACCGTGGGAGCGGGCTTGCCCCGTGACGGGCAAGCCCGCTCCCACGCATGGCCATCGACCTCTCATCAGCCAAGGCCAGACAGCGCGGTCAGCCGCCGGTCCCCTGCCCGATCAGCACCCCGTCGACCGTCTGCCCATACAGGTTGACCCCATCATTGGCATGGAACTTCAGCCGGGTCTTCTCGATCGAGCCCTCCACCAGCCGCGGGTCCTGCGGCCGCTCGTGGCGATTGATCCAGGCCGCCACGTCCCAGGCCTGCTGGTCACTCAGGCTGCCGGGCTTGCCCAGGGGCATGTTGTACTTGATGTAAGAGGCGGATGTGTTGATCCGGTGCATGCCGGCACCCCAGTTGTACGAGTCCTTGCCCCACAACGGCGGCATCACGTACTCGCCGGCGACCTTCTGGCCCTCGCCATTGCTGCCATGGCAGATCGCGCATTGCGCCTGGAAGACCTGCTGGCCACGCTTGAAGTCATACCCGCCTTCAGGCCTGGGCACCTCTGGGTAACCCCGGCCGGCAATTTCCACCCCCGTCGGGGCTTGGGTCGAAAGCCAGTAGGCATATACGCTGAGCGCGGTCATCTGTGGGCTATCCGCTGCCGGTGGCTTGCCGTTCATGCTGAACTGGAAACAGCCCTGGATGCGTTCGGCGAAGGTGTTGACCTTGTCGTTCTTCTTGCGATACGCCGGATACATCGGATAGGCGCCCCACAACGGAGCGGAATGGGGCAAGCGTCCCTGGTCGAGGTGGCAATTGCTGCAGTTCAAGCCATTGCCCACGGCCTCGGGCATCAGGCGCCGGGTATCGACGAACAGCGCATGCCCCTGGCGGACCATCTTGCCGAAGGCATTGTCCGGGATCGCATCCTCGCTCGGCGGCACGAATAGCGGCGCGGCCTGGGCGCCAGGCACCTTGAGCTGGGATTGGTCTTCCATGGCGATCGGCGCCGCCTGGGTACCACTCATGGCCAACAACAGCAGGGCTGGAATCACGGCTTTCATGGCTTGGCCTCCTGGACAGCGGGATGGGCGAAGTACTCGGCGACCGCCTTGACCTCGGCGTCGGTCATCGCCTTGGCGACATTGACCATCAACTGATTGGGGTCGTTGCTGCGACTGCCGTCGCGCCAGGCATTGAGCTGCGCCACCAGGTAACCGGCCGGCTGCCCGGCCAAGGGTGGAAAGTGCTCGCCAACACCACTGCCGCCAGGCCCATGACATTGCACGCAACCGGGGATCTGGCGGCTCCAGTCGCCATACAGTGCCAGGCGGGTGACCGGATCGGTGGCAATCTGCTGGCGGCGCTGATCGGGGGCCGCGTCAGCTGGGAGTGTGCTCAGGTAAGCGCTCACCGCTTCGATTTCCGCATCGTCCAGCGCCTTGGCCAACGGCTCCATTACCGCCTGCTTGCGGCTGGCGTTGCGAAAGTCGTGCAGTTGCTTGGCCAGATAGCGAGCAGGCAAGCCGGCCAAGCGGGGAAAACCAGCGGCGGCAATACCCTTGCCGTCCGCGCCATGGCAGCCCAGACAAGCCATGGCAGCGGGGTTCTGCCCGCCCTGATTGAAGATTTTCTGGCCATCGGCAGCGTGCGCCGAGGGCCAGGCCAAGATCAGCACGCTGCCGATCACGACACGGCTCAGGGGTTTCATCACGGAGGCTCCATTTCCTTGTTATAAGCTTAGGCTTAAACGATATAAGCCAATAAATACTAGGCCTATTCCCCGGCATGCGACAACGCGCCACCGGGCAGGAAACGGGCAAACCGCCGTTTAATCGCTCATTTGCTGAGCTGGATCAAGAACCTGAAATGCATGCGGTCGTCGCACTGCGTACATCCCCCAGGCGCAGCGGGAAGTTGTTCAAACGCTCATACACTTTGATGGCGCTACCACTCCCACGCTTGTCGATATCCACCAGCGCGGCAGGGCCGACACCCGCCGACACCTTCTGCGGCACGATCAGGCGCAGCGAATCGCCCGCCCCTTCTTCCTGCAGCGGGTCCCGCGAATCCGCAAGCTTGCGCTTCACGCAATCCGCGTATTCACGCGGCGTCTTGCCGGAGATCACATCCAGGGTCGCGTGAGTCTGTTCCAGCTCCGCGACACTGACACAACCACCCAACGCCAGCGCAGCTGCCGCTACCATCCACTTCATGCACGCCATCTCCAACTTCAAAAGTCATCCTGTGACCACGACCAGGCGGATTTGCTCCCCTCTCTGGCAGAAATCTCCTTGGCCTGGCCAGCCCGGGCGCAAGTGTACCCTCACATCGTGATATCTTTCGCCTTTGCAGAACCCAATCCTTGCGGAGCACCCCATGAAATTCGTACACCAGCGCGAGCACCTGAACGAGGACGACATCGTCGTCATCGAATGCTCCCAGCGCTGCAACATCCGCCTGATGAACGACGCCAACTTCCGCAGCTTCAAGAACGGCGGCCGGCACACCTATCACGGCGGCCACTTCGAACGCTTCCCGGCCAAGATCACCGTGCCCAGCACCGGCTTCTGGAACATCACCATCGACACCGTGACCACACGGCCGATCTCGGTGACACGCAAGCCAACACTCACCCACAAGATCAAGATCATTCGCCGCTCGTCGTCGAAACTCGGATAAGACCGCATGACCCAGACCATCAAGTATGTGATCAAGTACAAGCTCGACGGCGAGCGCCGTTGGGACTTCGCCCAGATGCCGGACGCCTCCCTCGAGCAAGCCCGGGAAGCCCTGCGCAAGATCCACGGCGACGATGCCGACAAGATCAGCGACATCCAGGTGAGCAAGGCGCTGTAACCACGTCCGATCCCGCCGCACGAAAGGAGTCGCCCATGAGCACCTGGCAAGACCGCCGCATCCTCGACCTGCTGGGCATCGAGGTGCCCATCCTCCAGGCGCCCATGGCCGGCGCCAGCGGCGCGGCCATGGCCATCGCCGTGGGCAATGCCGGCGGCCTGGGCGCCCTGCCCTGCGCCATGCTCACGATCGAACAGGTGCGTGGCGAGATCGAGGCGTTCCGCGCCGCCTGCCAGGGCCCGCTCAACCTGAACTTCTTCTGCCACCAGCCTCCCGAGCCCGACCCTGAACGCGACACGCGCTGGAAACAGGCACTCAAGCCCTACTACGACGAAGTCGGCGCCGATTTCGACGCGCCTAGTCCCGTCTCCAACCGCGCGCCCTTCGATGAGCAGGGTTGCCAACTGGTCGAGGCGCTACGCCCGGAAGTGGTCAGCTTCCACTTCGGCCTACCCGCGATGACGCTGCTGCAGCGGGTCAAAGCCAGTGGCGCCAAGGTACTGTCCAGCGCCACCACGGTCGAGGAAGCCCGCTGGCTGGAACAGCATGGCTGCGATGCGATCATCGCCATGGGCTATGAAGCCGGCGGTCATCGCGGCATGTTCCTCAGTGACGACATCACCAGCCAGATCGGCACGTTCGCCCTGGTACCGCAGATCGTCGATGCCGTGCGGGTGCCAGTGATCGCCGCCGGCGGGATCGGCGACCACCGCGGCCTGATCGCCGCCCTCGCGCTGGGCGCCTCGGCCGTACAGATCGGCACGGCCTACCTGTTCTGCCCGGAAGCGAAAGTCTCCGCGGCCCACCGCCGCGCGCTCGACACTGCCCCCGCCAGCGATACAGCGCTGACCAACCTGTTCACCGGCCGCCCCGCGCGGGGCATCAACAACCGGCTTATGCGCGAGCTTGGGCCGATGAACACCCTCGCCCCACGCTTCCCCCTGGCAGGCGGCGCGCTAATGCCATTGCGGGCAATCACCGATGCGCAGGGCAACGCCGACTTCAGCAACCTGTGGTCCGGCCAGGCCCTGCGCCTTGGGCGGCACATGCCTGCCGGCGAGCTGACCCGGGACATCGCGGACAACGCATTGAAAAAACTGACCTTCTGATCAAGTCCCCCGACCGCCCTCTTCCCGACGGATGGCTTATCGCTATATATTCCACAATATAACGATAACCCGCCGCCCCTTAGGAGCCGTCTGCATGCGTATTCGCCTGTCCCACCTGGCCATCAGTGCCCTGGCTACCCTGGTTTCCGTCAACAACGCCCTGGCAGATGAAGTGCAGGTCGCTGTGGCGGCCAACTTCACCGCGCCCATCCAGGCCATCGCCAAGGACTTCGAGAAGGACACCGGCCACACGCTGGTCGCCGCCTATGGCGCCACCGGCCAGTTCTACGCACAGATCAAGAACGGTGCACCGTTCGAGGTATTTCTCGCCGCCGACGACACCACCCCCGCCAAACTCGAGCAGGAAAAGGAGATCGTCGAGGGATCGCGTTTCACCTACGCCGTCGGCACCCTGGCACTGTGGTCGGCCAAGCCAGGTTATGTCGATACGAAGGGTGACGTGCTGAAGAAGAACGCGTTCCAGCACCTGTCGATCGCCAACCCCAAGGCAGCGCCTTACGGCCTGGCCGCCACCCAGGTGCTGGACAAGCTCAAGCTGACCGGGGCCATCAAGGGCAAGATCGTCGAGGGCCAGAACATCACCCAAGCCTTCCAGTTCGTCTCCACCGGCAATGCCGAGCTGGGCTTCGTCGCCCTGTCGCAAGTCTACAAGGACGGCAAGATCACCGAGGGCTCGGCATGGATCGTCCCGTCCGAACTGCATGACCCAATCCGCCAGGACGCGGTCATCCTCAACAAAGGCAAGGATAACCCCGCCGCCAAGGCACTGGTCGACTACCTCAAGGGCCCGAAAGCCGCTGCGCTGATCAAATCGTACGGCTATGAAATCTGATGCCGCTCGACGCCAGTGACCTGGGGGCGATCTGGCTGACCATCAAGCTGGCCAGCCTGACCACTGCCATCCTGCTGGTGGTGGGCACGCCCATCGCCTGGTGGCTGGCCCGCACTCGTTCCTGGCTGCGCGGGCCAATTGGCGCGGTGGTGGCCCTGCCTCTGGTGCTGCCACCGACGGTGATCGGTTTCTACCTGCTGCTGGCCCTCGGCCCCCATGGCTGGATTGGCCAGGCTACCCAAGCCTTGGGTTTGGGCAGCGTGGTGTTCAGCTTCACCGGGTTGGTGATCGGTTCGGTGGTGTACTCCATGCCATTCGTGGTGCAGCCCCTGCAGAACGCCTTCGGCGCCATCGGCCAACGCCCGCTGGAGGTGGCCGCGACACTGCGCGCCAGCCCCTGGGACACCTTCGTTCATGTGGTGCTGCCGCTGGCCCGGCCCGGCTTCATCACCGCCAGCATCCTCGGCTTCGCCCACACCGTGGGCGAATTCGGTGTGGTGCTGATGATTGGCGGCAACATCCCCGACAAGACCCGCGTGGTCTCGGTGCAGATCTTCGATCACGTCGAGGCCATGGAATACGCCCAGGCCCACTGGCTGGCCGGGGCCATGCTGGTGTTCTCCTTCCTGGTGCTGCTGATGCTCTATGCTGGCCGCCGTGGCAAGGCGGGCTGGAGCTGAAATGACGAAAACGATACAGGCGCGGCTGCAAATGGTCCGCGACGATTTCACCCTGGATGTCGACCTGCGCTTGCCTGGCCGTGGCATCAGCGCTCTCTTTGGCCACTCGGGTTCGGGCAAGACCTCTTGCCTGCGCTGCCTGGCCGGGCTCGAGCGTGCCGCCAGCGCCTACATCGAGGTCAACGGCAAGGTCTGGGAGGACAGCGCACGCGGGCACTTCCTCGCCCCCCATAAACGCCCAGTGGGCTATGTATTCCAGGAAGCCAGCCTGTTCCCGCACCTGTCGGTACGCGGCAACCTGGAATTCGGCTGGCGCCGCATAGCCCCCGCCGAACGCAAGATCAACCAGGCGCAAGCCTGCCAACTGCTTGGTATCGGCCACCTGCTCGAGCGCAAACCGGCAACGCTGTCCGGCGGCGAGGCCCAGCGTGTCGGCATTGCCCGGGCACTGCTAAGCAGCCCGCGGTTGCTGCTGATGGACGAACCCCTGGCAGCCCTGGACAGTGCGCGCAAACGCGAGATCCTGCCCTACCTGGAACGTTTGCACGACGAACTGGACATCCCGCTGATCTACGTCAGCCATGCCCAGGACGAAGTGGCACGCCTGGCCGACCACCTCGTGCTGCTGGAACACGGCAAGGCCGTGGCCAGTGGCCCCATCGGCCATACCCTGGCCCGCCTCGACCTGTCGCTGGCCCAGGGCGAGGACGCCGGCGTCGTGCTCGAAGGCGTGGTGGTCGGCCATGATCCGCATTACGGGCTGTTCGACCTGCGCCTGCCCGGCAGCGACGGGCAACTGCTGCGCATCGCCCATCCGGACCTGCACGTCGGCAGCACCCTGCGGCTCAAGGTGCAGGCGCGCGACGTGAGCCTGGCGCTGAACGCCGACGCTGCCTCGAGCATCCTCAACCGCTTGCCGGTGCGGGTACGCGAATGCCGCCCCGCCGACAACCCGGCCCATGTTCTGGTCAGCCTGGATGCCGCCGGCAACCCGCTGCTGGCACGCATCACCCGTTACTCGGCCGAGCAACTGGGTGTGCAAGCCGGTCAGTTGCTATGGGCACAGATAAAGTCGGTTGCACTCCTGGGTTGAGCAATGCCAGTGCTGCAGGTGTCCACTGCAGCATGACCCTCACCAGGATCCCCAGGATGCCTGACTGCCCCTTGCCCGCCTCATTGCATTATGTCGATGACACCCAGCCCGGCCTGACGCGGCGCCGTTGGCGCGATCGCTTTCATTACTTCGATATGCAAGGCAAGCGGATACGCGATAGCGAAACACTCGCACGCATCGCCGCGCTGGTAATCCCGCCCGCCTATACCGATGTGTGGATCTGCGCCGATCCGCAGGGGCATCTGCAGGCCACCGGCCGCGACGCCCGCGGGCGCAAGCAGTATCGCTACCACAGCCTCTGGCGCGAACTGCGCGATCAGCACAAGTACGACCGCATGCTGGCCTTCGCCGAAGCCCTGCCGGGCCTGCGCAAACAGTTGGATCGTCACCTGGCGCGCCCCGGCCTCGGCCGTGAGAAGGTCATGGCGCTGGTCATCAGCCTGCTCGACAACACGCTGATACGCATCGGGAACCGTCAGTACCTGCGTGACAATCGCTCCTATGGGCTGACCACCCTCGCGACACGTCACGTCAGGGTGCGGGGCAGCAGCATACGCTTCCAGTTCCGTGGCAAACGCGGCGTCGAGCATGACGTCACACTGCGCGACAGGCGCCTGGCCGGGCTGCTCAAGCGCTGCATCGAACTGCCCGGCCAGGCATTGTTCCAATACCTCGACGAGCAAGGGCAACGCCACTGCGTCGGCTCGACCGATATCAACCAGTTCATCCAGCAACTCACGGGGGCCGACTTCACGGCCAAGGACTACCGCACCTGGGCGGGCACCAGCCTGGCCCTCGACCTGTTGAAACCACTGGCGTGGGAGCCTGACAGCGAGGCCAGGCGCCAGGTGGCCGCGATTGTCCGCCAGGTGGCAGCCCGGCTGGGAAACACCCCGGCGGTCTGCCGGCGCTGTTACATCCACCCCGCCGTGCTGGAACATTTTCAGTTGGGACATCTGGCCAAACTGCCTCGTGCCCGCCAGCGCAAAGGCCTGGAGATGGAGGAAGTGGCCCTGCTGCGCTTTCTGCAAGGCCTGGACGATCATTGACGCGGACTATTTAACCCATCGAGCACAGAAATTTCCCATATGACGCCAAGCACCCTATCCTTGCCACCAAGCACCTTCGCCGATGCTGGCTTTGTCATTTTCAGCGGCATCTTCACCTGAAGACTGGCAACAGAATTTGTCCGCCAGGGAATTACTATCCGCCGAAAGCGTCTTTAATGAGAAGGAAGAGGGACAAGCTCCCACCCGTTGGGCATAGGCCCCGCGGTTTTCTACACCACCAAGGAGAACTACATGCTGATACTCACCCGCAAGGTTGGCGAAAGCATCATCATCAACGATGACATCAAAGTCACCATTCTGGGCGTCAAGGGGATGCAAGTGAGGATCGGCATTGATGCACCCAAGGACGTCCAGGTGCACCGTGAAGAGATTTTCAAGCGTATCCAGGCGGGTAGCCCAGCCCCGGAGAAAGACAACGAGCACCACTGACAACACCAGGTTACAAGCCGCACGGACGCGTCTGATCGACTGCCCGCCCACGCGGGGGAGCCACCCTGAGCCTCAGGTGCCCAGCAGTTCGCGCACCTTGGCGATCATCCTGTCCATGTCGAATGGCTTGTCGAACACCGCCGCGAACAGCTCCGGGCAATCGCGCCCCTGGCTGGCTTGGGCGCCGCTCATGAGAATCACCGGCAGGTCCGGCAGTTGCAGTTCCTCGCGGATAGCTCGCGCCAGTTCCAGGCCATTGCGCACTGGCATCATGTAGTCGGTGATTACCAGGTCTACGCGTTTCTCCCTCAATGCATCCAAGGCCTTACTCCCGTTGCTGGCCTTTTCCACCAGAAAGCCTTCGTCTTCCAGGGCAAAGCCCAGGATATTGGCGATCAGGTATTCGTCATCGACGATCAAGATGGTATTCATCGCGCTATCATCAGCGATCTCCCTGAGGGACCGCCGTACCACTGAGCACACCGCTGGCACCGTCGAACACCTGCCCCAGGCTGATGCCATGGGGCCCGAGGTGCAGCGCCTGCAGGGCCGGCTCATGCTCGCTGTCGCGCACCTTGACAATCGACAATACGCGGTGCAGGCGGGCTTCTAGCTCGGCGAAGCGCAACAGTATCAGGTTATCGACGATGCTCGACAGGTCCGGGGCCGGGGCGGTGATCTCCGAACCGAAGATGTCGCGCATCTCCCAAGTCAGCAGTACGGTGATATCACGTGATCGCAGTTCGCCGGTCAAGGCACGGAAAAAAGCATTCAGGCGTGCCGGGTCCAGCGCCAGGCGCCCAAAGGCGCCAAGGCTGTCTATCACCACGCGCCGCGCGCCCATCTCTCGGGTTTGCCGCAGCAAACGCTCACCGAGCTGGTCGAGCAGCCCTTCGGTTGTCGGTTGCCAGCTCAACCGCACCGCTTCGTCGCGCTCCAGTCCAGCCAATTCATAGCCCAGCGCCGCAGCCTTCAAGCGCAGACGCACTGGTGTTTCGTAAAACCCGAAATGCAGCCCAGGCGATTCCTTGCTTGATGCGGCGAGGAAGGCGACCCCCAGGGCTGTCTTGCCGACACCGGATGGCCCCATCAGCAGGCTTACGGAGCCTTCGGCAAGGCCACCGCCAAGCATCGTGTCCAGGTCAGGGACGCCTGTGGTCACCTTGTTCACGGTACGCCCACCTTCCCCGCCGGGACGGCTGTAGAGCGCTTCCAGCCTCGGGTAGATCTGCAAGCCATCCTCGTCGATCAGGCACTCATGACGTCCGGACAATGCCCCGCTGCCACGCGTCTTGCGCAGTTGGACATGGCGCACGGCAGTGCTGCCGACCAAGCGCTCACCAAGCTCAATCACGCCGTCGACCATGGTGTGTTCGGGGCTGCCCTCCTCCAGGCGCGCACTGGTCAGCAGCAACACGGTGCAGCCGGCGAATGCAGCATGCCCCTGCAATTCGGAAACGAATTTCTTGGTGTCCAGGCTGGTCTCCGCTCGCGAACGGGCATTGAGCAGGCCATCGACGATCAGGAGACTGGCCTGCTGCCGGGCGATCTCCTGACGCAACAAACGCACCACCGCGTCCAGGCCGTCCTGTTCCAACGTATCGAAGGCACTGACGAACTGAATGGCGTCACCCACTTGGGAAGAGTCGAAGAAGGCCAGCGTCGACAGATACTGGAACAACCGCTCATGGGACTCGCTGAGCAAGGTGGCCACCAGCACCCGCCCACCGTCGCGCACATGATTGCAGGCGAGTTGGTTGGCCAGGATGGTCTTGCCCGAGCCCGGATGGCCCTGGACGATGTACGAGGCGCCGGCCACCAACCCGCCCTTGAGCAAGGCGTCGAGCCCAGCAATACCTGTGGGCAGGCGCTTGAGTTGTTCTACCATGGCTGTCTACCTTTGCGGTTCAAGATCGTTGGCCGCCGGGCTGGCCGGCAAGTAGAGGCTCATGCAGGTCCCCTCGCCTGGTCGGCTGGCCACGCTGATCGCACCATTGCTTTGCTTGGCGAAACCATAGACCTGGCTGAGCCCGAGGCCCGTGCCCTTGCCAAAGGCCTTGGTAGTGAAGAAAGGCTCGAATATCCGCGGCAGCACGTTCGAATCGATACCCTGGCCATCGTCATGTATGGCGAAGCGCACGAAGCGTCCCCGCAGGTCTTCCACCTCGCCGGCCAGCTGGACACATTCGACCACCAGGCGAATCTTTCCGGCACCCTGGATCGCGTCTCGGGCATTGAACATCAGGTTGAGAAGCACCATCTGCAACTGCCCCGCATCCACCTCGATCTCTGGCAGCCCAGCCTCAACCTGCTCATGCAACTCGATGCCCCGCGGTAAGGCATGCTCCAAGAGACCACGCGTCGCCTCCACCACCTCGGCAGGCGCGATGCAGGTCACGCTGAGTTGGCGATGGCGGGCGAAGCTGAGCAACTGCTGGGTCAATTGCGTACCCCGTTGCCCGGCGTCGAGGATATGCTCGAGCAGACGTCGGGTACGGGCCGGGTCCCGGTTGTTCAGCGCCAAGCGCGCGGAACTGAGGATGATGGTCAGCAAATTGTTGAAGTCGTGGGCCAACCCTCCGGTCAACTGCCCAAGCGCCTCAAGCTTCTGCGCCTGGAACAGTTGCGCGCGCATAGCGTCCAGTTGCAGGGCCGATTCGCGGCGGTCAGTGATATCCCGAGTCACCTTGGCCAGGCCGATGACTTTCCCCTGGTCGTCGCGGATGACGTCCAGCGCGGCCAGTGCCCAGAACTGTGTGCCGTCCTTGCGCACTCGCCAGCCTTCGTCCTGCGCCCCACCCTGCTCCAACGCCTGGTGCAGCAAACGCTCAGGGCGCCCATCAGCGCAATCCTGAAGTGTGAAGAACAGGGAAAAATGCTTGCCGATCACCTCATCCGCACGGTAGCCCTTGATCCGCTGGGCCCCTGCATTCCACGACACCACATGGCCCGAAGGGTCGAGCATGTAGATGGCATAGTCGACCACCGCCTGAACCAGCTGTTCATAGCGCGCTTCAGGCATGCTGGATTGGCCGGGCTGCTGCGCTGACACCATGCGAGCTCCACAAGCACCGCGAAAGGACATATTGAGCGTAGTCAAAAGTCCAGCGGGCACAGGGCCTCATGCGACGATCGTCAACTCTCGCGCTCGAACATCGAAGGTACCAGGCGCCGTGGCATCGCCACCTTCAACAGCCACAAGCCCACCAGGAGAATCAGCGCACCGCCGCACAGGGCAAGGAACCGCTGTGGATCGGGGTGCTGTTCGTCGATCGCCAGCATCACCAGGTAACCGCCCAGACACATCAGGCCCGCATACAGAAAAGCCGCCAGCAGACAGACCTGAATGAACAGCAGGCGCCAGAACAGTCGCGGACGCACGATGCGCCCCGGCACAGTACCGGGGTCGGAAGGAGACGAAGGCATGACAGCGCACTCTATTGGATCCAATGCGCAGAAGGTGGCGTAATGGTAGCATTCTGTCAATTGATCTATAGTTGGGCCCGCCTCGAACCCACAAGGAAGCGACATGATTTCGAACCTTCGCATGCAAGGCCTGCAGGACGACCTTATGCGCACTGCCACGGAACTGGACGAACTGTGCGAGGCGTTGAGTGGGCACGCCCTGTTCCTGCGCGACTCCGTTCATAAGGCCGATGCACAGGCCATGGGCGGGCATGTCGAAGGCCTACGTGACACAGCCTGCGAGATGCGCCACATCGCCAACAGCATCGAAGCCTGAATCTCCCGCCGGTTGACGCTTCTATAACAATGGGTTATAAAGCGCCCTTGATTGTCAGGCCCTTCTGCTTATGAAGCGCGGCGGTCAAACGTGCGAGTGTGGTGGAATTGGTATACACAGCAGACTTAAAATCTGTCGGCGTGAGCCTTGCGGGTTCGAGTCCCGCCACTCGCACCATCCTCTTTCGATGAAGGCGCCCTTGCGGCGCCTTTTTCATACCCGTCCAACAAGCGCCCGCCTGCTACAGTGGAGGATGTCCCCGGCCACTGGAACGCCGCCATGCGCTACACACTGCTAGACGGTCAACGCGATCTCATCCTGCTCCTCGCCCGCCTCCTGCTGATGATCCTGTTCGTACTCTCGGGATGGAGCAAGCTCACCGGCTTCGAAGGCACGGTCGCCTATATGACGTCACTGGGCGCACCCGCCCCCATGCTTGCCGCGACGATCGCGGTGATCATGGAATTGCTGGTCGGTATCCTGTTGATCCTGGGGTTTTACACCCGGCCGCTGGCCCTGTTGCTCGCCTTGTTCGTACTTGGCACCGCACTGCTCGGCCACCCCTTCTGGAAC